>JANMUO010000233.1:0-1620 GCA_031391655.1 Betaproteobacteria bacterium | reverse complement strand
CGATCCTCGGCCGCAACTGGCTGCTTACAGCCAAAGTTCCTGCGGGCTGCTCAGCGGTCTCTTTTGCGATTCAGACATACTGCCAACCAAACATGCCGTTCATAGACGCCAACGTTACGTGGGATACAGCTCCGCTCTCGGGCCCCCGGCGCCAACATGTCCGACACGGTGGCCATGTTCGAGGCCACCCACGGCACGGCGCCCAAGTACGCCGGCAAGGACTACGTCAACCCGGGCTCGGAGATCCTTTCCGCCGAGATGATGCTGCGCCACATGGGCTGGGTCGAGGCCGCCGACGTGATCGTCAAGTCGATCGAAAAAGCGATCGGCGACAAGGTCGTGACCTATGATTTCGCGCGCCTGATGCAGGGCGCCAAGCAGGTGTCCTGCTCCGGCTTCGGCCAGGCGATGATCGAGCGCATGTAGCCCGGCCCGGGGGAAAGGAAAAAGCCGCCCGCGGGCGGCTTTTTTGTTGCCGTGCCGCGTTGCCGCGTCAGGCCTGTTGGCGGCTTTTACGCGCCGGCCGCACCCCCTCTGTCAAGGCCCCCCGCGAAGCGCGTTGCGCTGCTGGAACACATTGATTAGGATAGGTGCGAGCGGGCGAAGTCGGCCCTCAGCCTCACGCAGGCAGGCAGCGCGGAACTGGAGACGGAAAGGCTTGTCCGATTGGATTGAGCTCGACGGCGAAAATTAGGCGTCATGGCGCAGTTCAAGGACGATTCTCTGCTCGAGGCCCAGCGGAGCAAGCTGAAGCCTCCGCCGATGTTCAAGGTCATGCTGTTGAACGACGATTTCACGCCGATGGAGTTCGTGGTGTTGGTGCTGCAGAAGTTCTTCGGCATGACGCGGGAGCGAGCGACGCAGGTCATGTTGAAGGTGCACCGGGAGGGCATCGGCGTTTGCGGCGTCTATCCCCGGGACATCGCCACCACCAAGGTCCAGCAGGTGGCCGCCTACGCGCGGCGCCACCAGCACCCGTTGCAATGCGTGATGGAGGAAACGTAGCATGATTGCTCAGGAACTCGAAGTCAGCCTGCACATGGCGTTCGTCGAGGCGCGCCAGAAGCGGCACGAGTTCATCACCGTCGAGCACCTGCTGCTCGCGCTCCTCGACAATCCCACGGCAGCCGAAGTGCTGCGCGCCTGCGGCGCCAACCTCGACGAGCTGCGCAAGAACCTCACCCAGCACGTCGCCGAGCAGACGCCGCGCATCGCCGCCGAGCGCGAGGTCGACACGCAACCCACGCTGGGCTTCCAGCGGGTGATCCAGCGCGCCATCCTGCACGTGCAGTCCTCGGGCAAGAAGGAAGTCACCGGCGCCAATGTCCTGGTGGCGATCTTCGGCGAGAAGGATTCGCACGCGGTGTACTTCCTGCAGCAGCAAGGCATCGCCCGGCTCGACGTCGTCAATTACATCTCGCACGGCATCACCAAGACGCCACAGGCGCAGGGCAAGAGCGCCGACCAGGACGCCGAGCAGGAAACGCAGACCGAGACCTCCAACAGCCCGCTCGACAACTACACGCAGAACCTGAACGCGCAGGCGCTCGCCGGCAAGATAGCCATTTTGGTATTTGTTTGTTGTGGTCCTGATGTTAGTCGCTTTGGCTCTAGGCGTAG
>JANMUO010000224.1:0-10781 GCA_031391655.1 Betaproteobacteria bacterium | reverse complement strand
CGCGCGCGGAAATGCAGGCTGGTGGACAAGTCGATCACCGTGTCCACGTCCGGCGCGAGCTGCTGCGGCCGCACGCTGCGCCAGCGCTTGAAACCGAGCGCCGCCGGCACGCGCGGCCCGTTCTCCATCTCCCAGTCTCCTACCTCCGGCTCGAGCACGTGCACGTCGTCCCAGCCCATCTGGTTGAGCCACGAGGCGGTCATCACCGAGCGCACGCGCTCCGGGTCGATGAGCACCACGCGCGAATTTCTCACTCCCACGTACTCGTCGGCCGCCTGCACCACCTGCCCGCCCGCCGCGTGGCGCGAGCCCGCCAGGTGCCCCGCCTCGAACTCCGCGCGCGAGCGCACGTCCAGGAGGTACGTCGTGCGCGAGTTGTCCGCGAGCCACGTCTTCACCTGCGCCGCGTACACGAATTTCACCTGGAAGCGCGCCGCCACCAGCGCCGCCGCCGCGCGCGCCTTCTCGCGGCCCGCGGGCGTGGGCTCGGGCGCCACGCGCTCCGAGCCGTGCTCGCATTGGTGCCCGGCAAGTTCCCAGCCCATGGTGCCGTCCTTCAGCGCCACGACATCCTTCATCCCGGCGTTCCTCAGCGACTGGCAGCCGATGATGCTGCGCGTGCGCCCGGCGCAATTCACGACGACCAGCGTGTCGGGGTCCGCAAGGTCGTGCACGCGATAGACCAGTTCCGCCCCCGGCGCGTCGATGCCGCCCGGGATGTTCATGCGGTGGTACTCCTCCCAGGGGCGCGAATCGAGGATCACCATCTTGCGCCCGGACTCCTGCAGCTTCACGAGTTCCGCGGGCGGGATGCGCGGCGTGCCGTAGTGGTGCTCGACGAACTCGCCGAAGGCCTTCGACGGAACGTTGACGCCGCTGAAGAGCTCGCCGCCCGTGGCCTTCCAGGCCGCGCAGCCGCCCTCGAGCTGCTCCACGTTGGTGTAGCCGAATTCCATGAGCTTCGCCGCGGCGCGCGCGGCGAGCTGGCCGTCGCCATCGTCGAGCAGCACCAGCGGCGCGCTTTTCCTCGGCAGCAGGTCGGCAGCCATGACTTCGAGCCGCGAGAGCGGCAGCGAGCAGGCGAAGAACGGATGTCCCCGGTAGTGCACGCCCTGCTCGCGCACGTCGAGCAGCGCGATCTCCCCGCCCGCGAGCAGGCGCTCGCGCAACGCCGCGGGCGTCACGTGCGCGCTTCGCGGATGTCCGAGTGCGCCGGGAACACGTCCCAGCGGCCCTCTTTTTCCTTGTAGAACTCGCGCTGGTGCAGCTGCTCCAGGCCCAGGCCGTACATGTGGAAGTTGAGCAGCGGCGCCTCGATGTGGATCGAGTGCAGGTCCATCGGCAGGAACGTGACCCCGGTGCCCTGGCGCACCACGGCGCTGCCTTTTTCCTTCACGCCGGTGCCGGCGCGGTCGTAGAACTTGTTCAGCTCCTCGCCCGTCACCCCGACGATCACGGCCCAGGTGGTGTGGTTGTGCGCGGGCGTGCCATAGCCGCCGAGCGACGCATTGGCGTAGAGCGCAAAGCGATGGTCGGCGTCCTCCGACAGGCGGTAGAGGCAGGATTTCAGTTTTCCGCCGGGCTGCGGCGCGGGATAGTCGGCGAGGTCGAAGAGGTCGGTGCGCGCGGCCAGCCGTATCAGCCGCGCCTTGATGTTCGCGAGGCTCTCGAGCGAGACGTTTTCGCGCTCCTCGATCTCGCGGATGTCGGCCACGGCGGCCTGGATGGCTAGCTTGCGTTCCTTGGCGCGGTCCATGGCGAAATCCTAACTCAGTCCCGCACCCGGCCGCGCAACGCTTTCACTTTGGAGCGCCGCAGCTTCCCCTCGATGCGCCGTTCCTTCGAGGCCCGGGTGGGACGGGTGGGGCGGCGCTTCTTGGGCACGTGGGCGGCGGCGGCCACCAGCGCGTGCAGCCGCGCGAGCGCTTCCTCGCGGTTCTGTTCCAGGCTGCGGTGCTGCTGCGCCTTGATCACCACCACCCCGGTGCGCGAGATGCGCTTGTCGCCCCGGTGCAGCAGGCGCTGCTTCAGGTCTTCCGGCAGGGAGGAGGCGCGGATGTCGAAACGCAGGTGGACTGCGTTGGAAACCTTGTTGACGTTCTGGCCGCCCGCGCCTTGCGCGCGCACGGCTTGCAGCTCGATTTCGTGTTCGGGAATCGCGGGGACTTCGCCCGCCATGCGCTAGCGCTTCTTGTAGATCGGGCGCCGCTTGACCATCGCGACCGGGTTCTCGTCCTTGTGGCGGAAGCTGATGCGCCCGCGCGTCAGGTCGTAAGGCGAGATTTCCATCGTCACGCGGTCCCCGGCGAGGATGCGGATGCGGTTCTTGCGCACCTTGCCGCCGGCGTAGGCGAGAACGGTGGCGCCATTGGTGAGCTCGACGCGGAACTGCGTGCTCGGCAGTACTTCCTGCACTACCCCTTCCATCTCCAGCATTTCTTCCTTGGCCATGCAAATTCCGTCGTGAGTTGCGAGGCGCGCAGTATACGCCTACCAGCCGCTGCCTCCCCCTCCGCCGCCCCCGCCGCCAGAGGAGCCGCCGCCCCCGCCGCCGCCGCTGGAGGAGCCCCCCGAGCTCGAGCCGGGAGGCGTGGCGGCCGAGCTGATGGTGCCGGCGATGCCGCCCACCGAATCGCCGATCCCGCCGCCGCCGAACAGGTTGCCGCCCGAGGTCGTGCTGTAGTAGCCCGCCACTGCCGCGGTCACTGCCGCGAGACCCAGCGTCTTGGTGAAGCGGTCGGCCCAGGTCTGCTCCACGCCGAGCGCCACTGCGTAGGGCAGGAACTTCGCGAACTCCTCGGCCGTCTGCGGCGGCGCCTTCATGCGCGCGAGGTCGTCCTTTTCCGCCACGCTGAGGTACTGGCGCAGGCCCTGGATGCGGTCCTGCAGCTTCCTGCCTTCCACGCTGTAGGCGGGCAGGAGTCGCGCGAACACCGCCAGCACCACCAGCATCAGCACGGCGACCACGCCGATGGCGGAGACGGGCGCCTCCGCCATCATCATCCCCACCACCGTGGCGATGGCGATCGCGATGCCCACGCCGTGCGAGCCGCGGTTGCGCGAGAAGAGCTTGTCCTCGTAGCGCACGGCGAGTTCGCGCTTGTGCGTCTCCAGCGTGATCTGCACCGCCGGGTTGTGCGTATTGCCGACCGCGACCGACCGCCCCTGCGCGGGCAGGAGGGCGGCGAGCGCACGCTCCCCCGGCAGCCAGTCCACGTCCTTGCCGGTGCGCTCCAGCTCGTAGTGCCCGCCCGTGTGGGCGATGCGAAGGAATCCGCGCGCCCCCAGGCCCAGCAACCCCGCGGAAAAGCACTGCGGGTCATACGCCATGCGGTCGATGAAGCGCACCTCCGCCGGCCCCATCCCCGGCGGCGCCTCGTAGCGCGGGAACGCGGGCCCCGCGCGCGGGTCGCGCCCCACGAGGTGCCAGCGCCACCAGAGGAACAGGAACAGCACCACGAAACCGATCGGGCCGGCCAGCGCGCCCTTGTTGTCGCCGATCCACCAGCGCGCGCGCTCAGCGATGCCCGGCGCGCGCACCACGCCCTTGGGAAACATCACCACGATGGTCAGCCCCTCGCGCGGCCCGAGCGCGCGCGTCGTCTCGAAGCTCGCGCCGTTGTCGCGCGCCAGGGCCTTGTAGTTTCGCCCCTGCGCGCCCTGCGGCCCGGTATAGGCCTCGAGCTTCAGCTTGCTTGCCGGCACCGCTGCCGGGAGCATCACGTCCGCGGACACGCGATCCATGGCAAAGGTCCAGCCGTTGCCGTTCACGTTCCAATAGAGCTCGTCGTGCTCCTTGAAGAAACCGAGCTGGCGCGAGGTGCGGTAGGTGATCTCGTAGACTTGCCTGCCGCGAGGCAACAGGACGCCGGGATTGCCGATGCGGATGCGCTGGCCATTGGCGTAGGGCGCAACGCTCCAGGGCTCGGTGTTGCCATTGCGGCTCACGGCGACCACCTCGAAGGGAACCTTCACGCGCGCGCCCGTGCGGTCGCGGTAGTCGGTGGGAAAGTCCCTCAAGATGCCGCGCTTGATCTCCTGCTGCTCCACCTGCACTTCGATGCGCTCGATCACGGCGAGCGTGCCGTCGGCGTAGATGCGGATGTCGCTATAGAACTCGAGCACGCGCTCCTGCGCCGCCGCCGGCAGCGTGGCCAGCAGCACGAAGAGAAGCGCGATCCTCACAGCGCGACCTTCACGGGTGCGCGGTCATCCGTCTCGAAGAAAGGCAGCGGCTCGAAGCGGAACACGCGCGCCACGAGGAGGTCGGGAAAGGTCTCCAGCCGCGTCACGTACTGCTTCACCGCGCCATTGTAGAAGCGGCGCGCGTACTGCAGGTGGTCTTCCACCTCGACGAGCTTGGCCGACAGGTCGCGGAAATTGGCGTCCGCCTTCAACTGCGGGTAGTTCTCCTGCAGCAGCACCAGGTTCTGCAGCTGCGCGCCCAACTCTTTTTCGAGCACGAAGCGCGGCGCGCCGGCCTGCGCCGCGAGCGCGCTGCCGCGCAGCTCGGTCACCGTGGTGAGCAGCGCCTTTTCGTAGCTGGCGTAGCCCTTCACCGCCTCCACCAGCTGCGGGACCAGGTCCGCGCGGCGCTTCAACTGCACGTCGATGTCGGCGTAGCCCTGGCGCGCCTGGTTGCGATCGCCGATGAGCCGGTTGTAGAGCACGATCCCCGCGACCAGCAGCGCCGCCAACAGCGCGACGACGACCCACGTCATCATGCCGGCTTCTCCAGCGCCTTCAGGCTGTCCCAGTCGCCGCGATCCAGCCGCGTGAGGATCTTCAGCAGGTCGGCGTTCTCCTTCACCAGGCGCGTCACCAGCGGCGCCTCCAGCGGGTAGCCCATCAGGATCGCGCCCGCGAGGCGCCCGTTCACGAGCACCAGCTTGCGGTACTTGTAGTCATCCCGCTGCTCCTGGATCACCTCGCGCTCGCCCACGCCTTTCGCCGAGACGCGCCCGATCGAGACGAGGTCCGCGCCCTGGACTTTGAGAATGGTGGAGGGCACCTGGCCGCGGTAGGACCGGCGCGCGCCGAGCGAGTTGACCGCCGCGACCTCGCCCTGCTCGGAGGCCACCGGCCACAGGCCCGGGAATTCGCCGTTGAACTCCGCGCAGTCGCCCGCCGCGTACACGCCCGGCACGCTCGTTTCCATGCGCTCGTTCACTACGATGCCCTTCGCCACCGCGATGCCGGCGGCCGCAGCCTGGGCGACGTCCGGCTTCACTCCCGCGCAGACGAGGAACACATCCGCGGGCAGCACGCGCCCGTCCTTGAGTTTCACCTGGCCGACCTCGCCGTCCCAGTCGGCGCGCACCTGCACGACCTCTGCGCGCGTGAGCACCTCGATGCCGATGCTCTCGAAATACTTGCGCAAGAGGCTCCCCGCGCGCTCATCGAGCTGACGGTTGAGCACCCAGTCGCCATTGGCGATGACCACCACGCGCAGGCCCGCCTTGTGCAGCGCGTAGGCCGCTTCCAGGCCGAGCAGTCCCGCGCCCGCCACCACCGCGGTCTGCCCCTGGCGGTGCTGGATGTAGTCGCGGATCGCCATCGCGCCGTCGGCCTCGCGCAGGACGAACGACCCGCGCGCACCGAAACCGTCGATCGGCGGCACGAAGCACTGCGCGCCGGTGGCGAGGATCAGCCGGTCGTAGGTAAGCGACTCCCCGGTGGCGAGCTTCACGTTCCTTGCCGCGGTGTCGATCGCGGCGAGGCGCGTGTTGAGCCACAGCTCGATCTTGCGCTCCGCATACCAGGACTCCGGCATCAGGTACAGGCCCTGCATCGCCGAGCGGCCGTAGATGAGGCGCGAGATGCCCATGCGGTTGTAGAGGAAGTGCTTTTCGCGCCCGACGACATGGATCTCGCAGTCAGGGTGGTTGCGCCGCAAGTGGTCGGCCGCCGTCAGTCCTGCGATCCCGGCGCCCGCCACCACCACGCGCTTGATGGTGCGGTTGTAGAGCTTGGTCGAGGGCGCGGCGGGGCCGGTGCGCCGGTGCGGCGTGAGTTCGACGGTGACCGCACCGTTGATGCGCGCGCAGCAGGCCATGCGCGTATTGGCCGCGTGGCCGAGGCGCTCGAGCGTCGAGCGCTCATCGCCCGCAGGCAGCGAAAGCTGTTCCGCGCCCGCGAGGATCGCCACCGGGTCGGCGCCGCACACGCCCATGCGGCAGCCCGACTCGATGTGCAGGCCGCAGGCTTCGACCGCCTCCAGCACGGACTGGCCGGGCTTCACCGCCACGCGCTTGCCCTGCGGGGCGATCGTCAGTTCGGTGGCGCCCGCGGTGGCCGCGCGCAAGGCTTCACCCCCGGTGGCGCTCACCCGCACCGGCTGCCCGCTGGACTGGCCGACGATCTCGTCGAGGAAGCGCAGCTCCACGCGCCAGGAGCGCAGCACCCAGGCGAGCGACAGCAGCAGTACCAGGCCCTGCAGCGCGTGCGCCGCCCAAGAGGGCGCTGCCACGCCGAGTTCCGCGAAGCTTTCGGCCACCACGGGCGCGGCGAACCAGTAGTAGATGTTCAGCGCCGCAGCGGCGAACAGGACCGGCACCTCGTTCTGGCGGGCCTTCAGCAGCACGTCGAAGGCCGTATAGATGGCGAGCGACAGGCCCATGTAGCCGAGCGTCATCAGCCCCATGCCGGCAACGTTGCCCGCGGGCACCAGGTAGAACGCGAGGATGAACCCGGGCAGCACGCCGGCGAAAAAGCGCCGGTAGCCCGCGTAGTGGCGCGCGTTGTCGTACTGGTCGGCGAGCCAGGCGATGCGCGGGTTGAAGTCGTAGCAGTTCTTGGCGCAGCCCACGCAGGGCTGGCAGTGCGTGTTGGCTACGGTGACGAAGGGCGTCTGGCCGTAGAGCCGCTGCACCGGCAGCATCGGGCAGATGCTCGAGCACCAGCCGCTCTTGCCCTTGAAGATGACACCGCCGGCGAAGGCGCCGGCGAGCGCGCCGATGACGAGGATCGACGTGGCCTCGGCCGAACCGTCGAACAGGAGCTTCCTCCCGACCACCAGAGCGAAGAACAGCGCGATGCCGATCGGGTAGGCGAGTTCCTTCATGCGCTCGGACTGCGCGATGCCGCGCGTGAAACCGCCCAGGCGCGGGAGCTGGTTGGTGGCGGCCAGGGGACAAAGGTTGCGCCACAGTCCCGGTGCGACGAAAAACACCAGCGGCAGCAGCGGCACCGTGATGCCCCAGAACAGGGTCTGCCCGAGCTGCGGACGCAGCCAGAGCAGTGCGGCGAGCCCGATGGCGAGCCCGATGGAGGCGAACCGCAGCCCCTGCCAGGCCCACAGCGGCAGCAGCGGGTCGAGCTGCGTGTAGTTGGGGAACGGTTGGGCCGACATTGCGCCTGAACGCTAGCGCCGCACCAGTGCGGCGACGTCGGTCGCCGCGCGCAGGCGCAGGGACAGGATGCGCCCGAGGTCGAACAGCACGTTGCGCGCGAGTTGCGGGTCGCGCGCCGCGAGCTGCTCCAGGTCCTTGGCGCCCAGCTCCAGCAACTCGCCGTCGGACACCGCCACCACGCTCGCCGAGCGCGGCTCGCCGTCGAAGAAGGCCTGCTCGCCGAACACGGAGCCCTCGGGCACCTGGGCGATCACCTTGTCGCCGCGGCGCACTTCCATGGCGCCGCGCGCCACGATGTAGAGGGACTGCGCGGTGTCGCCCTCCTTCACCACGGCTTCGCCCGCGCGGAAGCGCCGCAGGCTGCAGCAGGCGGCCAGGCGATCCCAGTCTTCGCGGCCGGCGCGCGCGAGGAACACGGACTTGTCCTGCGGCTTGGCCTCGGCAGGCTTGTCCGGCTGCTCGTAATCGAAAAAACGGGAAAGGTCGACCACGCCCAAAATTACACTGGCGCAGAGTCCAACGCTAGCGTTTGGCGATGATGAACAGGCGCCGGAAAGGAAACAGCGTGCGCCCGTCGGCCTGCGGCGGATACCAGGCGGCGACGCGCTTGCGGTAATCGGCCTCGAAGGCGGCCTTCTCCGGGCCTTCCAGCCGGTCGAGGAACTGCTTGAGCCACGTGCCCTTGGTGTACTCGGCCACCGGGTTCACGCCTGCGAGAACCTGCAGGTACTCGGTCTCCCAGATCTCCAGGCTCGCTGCGCGGCCCTCGAGCATGCGCCAGTACTCGCCCGGCGCGGCCACCGGCTCGCGGCGCAGGTGCGGTTCCAGCTTCGCGCGCCAGGGCCCCTGCTCGATCGCTTCCACGATCGTGGTATGCGAGGGCGCGCCGAAATTGCGCGGCATCTGCAGGGCGAGGAAACCGCCGGGGGCGACGGCCTCGAGCAATCCCGGGATCAGCTTGTCGTGGCCGTCGAGCCAATGCAGCGCGGCATTGCTGTAGAGCACGTCCACCGGCGCGGCCGGGCGCCAGCGCGCGATGTCGCCCTGCACGAATTGCGCCTTGGGATACCCGGCGCGCGCCTTGGCGAGCATCTCGGGGGAAGAATCCACGCCGGTGAGCTTTGCCTGCGGCCAGCGCGAGAGGAGCATCGGCGCGAGGTTGCCCGCGCCGCAACCGAGGTCCACCACCGTCGCGGGCGCCTGCGCCGGGATGCGCGCAAGAAGGTCCACCGCCGGGCGCATGCGCTCACCGGAAAATTTCAGGTACTGGGCGGGATCCCAGCTCATGTGCTCAAGCGGTTCCTGCCGGCCTTTTTCGCGCGGTACAGGGCTTCGTCGGCCGCCTTCAGCACTTGCGCGGGGGGCTGGCGCTCGACCTCCGGCCCGGCGGCGCCGATCGAGATGGTCACCGACAGCATGTTCGCGGGCTCCGCATCGCCGCGGCGCCGGATGCCCGTGTCCTGGTGGCGCGGGCGCTCGTCGCTGCGCACCGCCATCTTGTAGTGCTGCACCGAGGCGCGGATCGCCTCGAGGTAGGGCAGCGCCTGCTTGAGCGTCTTGTCGCCGAACAGCACGCAGAACTCCTCGCCGCCGTAGCGGAAGGCTTCGCCGTCGCCGCCGACTTCGGCCAGGCGCGCGGCGACGAGCTTGAGCACCTGGTCGCCCACGTCATGGCCGTGCGTGTCGTTGAAGCCCTTGAAATGGTCCACGTCCGCCATGGCGATGACGTAATTCGGCCCCAGGGCGCGCATGCGTTCGTCGAGCGCGCGCCGGCCCGGCAGGCCGGTGAGTTCGTCGCGGAACGCGAGGCGGTGCGACTCCTGCACGAAGGCGACCAGCACGATGACCCCGGCCGCAGTGAGGAAGGCGGCGAACACGCTCGCCGACCGGGCCCATTCGGCGGCGATGAAGAACGACGCGAGCGCCGCCACCAGGCCGAGGTCGAGCGGCGTGTGCTTGGGCCAGGCGCGCCAGATCGCCACCACCATCGCGGCGGCGAAGATGAGGCGCCCGGCGAGCGGCGTGGGCGGCGAGCGGAACAGCCAATGCTCCAGCAGCCCCTGCCAGGCGAGCCCGGA
The DNA here is from genome assembly GCA_031391655.1 of Betaproteobacteria bacterium. GTDB lineage: Bacteria > Pseudomonadota > Gammaproteobacteria > Burkholderiales > SG8-39 > JAABQT01. Next base: position 1,351 of record JANMUO010000224.1, on the reverse strand, counting down.
GAGCTCGCTGCGGCCCGCGGCGGCGATCCACAGGATGAGCAGCGCCTCGAAGCCCAGCAGCACCACCCAGCGGTAGCTCCCGTAATACAGCACGCCGCGCTCGGGCAGCGCCATGGCGAGCAACGCATTCACCGGCACCAGCACCACGAGCGCGGTGTATACCGCCTTCTGCGCGAAACCGCCCAGGCCCTGCGCGTAGTCGTAGCCGGCATAGGCGGCGAGCAGCGAAGCCAGCAGGATCAGCGCGCGGCCGCGATTGAAGTTCAGCGCGAAGAGCACGCCCAGGGAGAGCACCACGTAGGGGCCGAGCGTGCGCAAGCCCGCAAGCGACGAGGGCAGCGCCGGGCCGAACGCCGCCGCAAACGCGGCGAGGAGCAGGATCGCCGCGGCCGGGACGGCCGGCCTGAGTTCGCTAGGAACCAAGACGGTCCGGCCGGAATCCCACGTCGCAGACTTTTCCACGTTGTGCACGCTTGCCCAGGTGTTCCTGCAACTGCTTTGCGTTCATGGTCTCCGCCGCGCGGTTCTTGCGCCTGATGCCGGAGACGACGAGCGATTTGCTGTCGGTGGCGATGACCGCGGCGAGGGTGATGTTGTCCGGCAGCGCGACGAGCTGCACGCCCACGCCGCCGTTGGGGCGCACCGGGACCTCATCGAGCGGGAAGACGAGCAGCCGGGCATCCGAGGACAGCGCAGCGAGGAATTTCCCGCCATCGATGCGCGCCGGCACCTGCGCGCGGGCACCCTCGCCCACGCTCATGAAGTCCTTGCCCTGCTTGGTCTTGGAGACCAGGTCGCCCAGCTTGCACAGGAACCCGAGACCCGCGCTGGAATTCATCAGCAGCTGCTGCGCCGGGTCGCCGGTGGCCATCCAGACGATGTCGTCCGAGGACGAGTTGACCAGCGTGTTCACCGGATTGCCGTCGCCGCGGCCCGCGGGAATGGCGGCGGCGTCGAGCGTGAAGGTCTTGCCGGAGGCCGCGAGCACGATCACCGGGTCGGTGGTCTTGCACTCGAGCGCTTGCAGCAGGCCGTCGCCGTCCTTGAAGGTGAGCGTGGTGAGATCCATGCCATGGCCGGTGCGCGCGCGGATCCAGCCTTTCTGCGACAGCACCACCGTGATCGGCTCTTCCACCACAGTGCGCTCGACCTGCGCCCGTTCTGCTGTCTTGAGGAGCGTGCGGCGCGCGTCGCCGAATTTCTTTGCGTCGTCCTCCAGCTCCTTGACGATGAGCTTCCTCATCTCTTTCTCGTCGCCGAGGATCTCCTTCAGGCCCTTCCTCTCGGCTTCCAGGTCCTTGCGCTCGTCGTTCAGCTTCACGCCGTCGAGTTTCGTGAGCTGGCCCAGGCG
>JANMUO010000078.1:0-3470 GCA_031391655.1 Betaproteobacteria bacterium | reverse complement strand
AGCGCGCGGCGGATCGCCGAGAGCATGCCCAGGGCGAGCACGTCCACCTTGAGCAGGCCGAGCGCGTCCAGGTCGTCCTTGTCCCACTGGATCACGGTGCGCCCGGGCATCGCCGCGTTCTCGATCGGCACCAGCCCGGCGAGCGGCCCGCGGGAGATGACGAATCCGCCGACGTGCTGGGACAGGTGGCGCGGGAAACCCACCAGCTCGCCCGCCAGCCGCTGCACCTGCTCCTCCCCCGGCGCGAGGTCCAGCGCCCTGCCCAGGTCGCGCACCGCGCTGCGCGGGCGGTAGCAGATCACGGTGGCCGCGAGCGCGGCGCGCTCGCGCCCGTATTTACCGTAGAGGTACTGGATCACCTCCTCGCGCCGCTGGTGCTCGAAATCGACGTCGATGTCGGGCGGTTCGTTCCTCTCCTTCGACACGAAGCGCTCGAACAGCGTCGCCATGCGGTCCGGGTCCACTTCGGTGATGCCGAGCGCGTAGCACACCGCGGAATTGGCCGCCGAGCCGCGCCCCTGGCAGAGGATCCCCTGCGAGCGCGCGAAGCGCACCACGTCGTGCACCGTGAGGAAGAAGGGCTCGTAGCGCAGCTCGGCGATGAGTTTCAATTCGTGCGCGATGAGCCCCTGCACTTTCGGCGGCACGCCGCCGGGAAAACGCCGCTCGAGGCCCTGCGCGGTGAGTTGCGCCAGCCAGCCAGCCGGCGTCTCGCCCGCCGGCACCAGCTCCTCGGGGTATTCGTAGCGCAGCTCGTCGAGCGAGAACGCGCAGCGCTCGGCGATCGCCAGGGTTTCGGCGAGCAGTTCCGGCGGATAGATCTGGGCCAGGCGCACGCGCGCGCGCAGATGCCGCTCGGCGTTCGGGTAGAGCGAGGGGGCGCAGCGTTCCAGCGGCGTGCCCAGACGGATCGCGGTGAGCGCATCCTGCAGCCGCCGGCGCGAGCGCAGGTGCATGTGCACGTCGCCCGCGGCGGCGAGCGGCAGGCCGCAGGCGCGCGACTGCTCGCCCAGCGCCTGGAGCCGGGCGCGGTCGTTCGGCCCGCAATGCAGTTCCGCGGCGAGCCAGGCCCGCCCGGGGAAATGCGCGGCGAGCCAGTGCCCGTCTCCCGCCGCCAGCAGCGCCAGCAGCCCGCTCCCGGCGCAGGCTTCGATGTCGGTGCGCGCAAGACGGTAGCTGCCCTTCTGCGCGCGCCGGCGCCCCACCGTGATCAGGGTGGACAGCGCGCCGTAGGAACGGCGATCCGTCGCCAGCAACACCAGCCGCATGCCATCCTGCAGGCACAGCTCGCTGCCGACGACCAGCTTGAGCCGGTGCTCCCGCGCGGCGACGTGCGCGCGCACGACTCCCGCGAGCGAGCATTCGTCGGTGAGCGCCAGCGCCGCGTAGCCGAGCGCCATGGCGCGCCCGACGAGCTCCTCCGGATGCGAGGCGCCGCGCAGGAAGGAAAAATTCGACAGGCAATGCAGTTCGGCGTAGTCAGGCAAACAGGCCATGCAGGAACCAGCCCTCCGGGGCGCGGTAGATCCAGGCGAGCGAACCGGCGGCCTGGGCGCGGGCGATGAAGTAGTCGCGCACCACGTCCTCGCCGTCCCACCAGCCCGACTCGATGCGCTCGGGTCCCGCCAGCAGCGTGAACTCGCCCTCGCCGACCGGGCGCGGCGGCTCGAGCAGCCACAACGGGCGCGGGCCGGCCGCCGCCGTGGCACCCTCGGCGCTGCCCTCTCCCCCCGCGCGCCAGGCGCGCTCCGGGCGATGATCGGCGTGCAGCGCGAGGCCGTGCACCAGCGCATCGCCCATGCGCGCCTGCAGGCGCTCGAGCAACCGCTGCCAGTCCTCCGCATCGCTGCGCGCATCGCGAAACAGGCCCGGCGTGGCCCCGGCCAGCGGCGCCGTTGCGCCGGCCTCGAGCTGCAGCGCCTCGGCCGGGCTGGCAAGGGCAAGCGCGCCGAGGCGCTCGCGCAGCAGGCGCAGGCCATGCTCCGCATCGCGGCGCGGCGCGGCGAAGCCGATCTCGATGCGCGTCGCCGGCGCGCCGTGATGCAGGAGGCTCAGCGCGAAGCCGTGCACACCGGCGTGGCGCGCAGCGAGGAAGCCCTCGAGCTGCAGCAGCAGGCGCCGCGCCGCGAACAGCACGCTTTCGGCCTGCGCTACCGGCGCAGGCAGCTCGAGCCGCGCGCTGAAGCGTTCGGGGGGAACGAAGAAGCGGCGCGCCTCGGGAACCTTCCCCAGCGCGCGGTCGATCTCATCGAGCAGTCCCTGGCCAAAGCGCGGCGCGAGGCCCGCGCGCGGCAGGCGCATCAGCTCGCCCAGCGTCCTGACGCCGATCCGCTGCAGGAGCGCGAGCGCTTCCGGGGCCGGCGCGAGGGCGCAGACCGGCAGTGCCTCGAGCGTCTCGCCGGCGCCGCGGGCGAGCCACAGCGCGGCGCGCGGCGTCGGGCCCGTCGCCAGGCGGGCCTCGAAGCCGATCCTCGCGAGGCGGCTGCGCAGGAGCGCCATGAGATGCCCCGCGCTGCCGAACAAGCGCAGGCTGCCCTCGACTTCGAGCAGCAGCGCCTGCGGCGGCTCGAGGGAAACCCTGGGCGTGAACTGGCAGGCCCAGGCGGCGATCGCTTCGAGCGTCCCGGCATCGTCCGCGCCCTCAGGCGGGGCACGGCCGTGCAGCGGGGCTTCGAGCGCCGGGTGCGGAAAAAAAAGCGCTACCCACAGCATGGACAGGTCTCGGGATCGGAATGCGCAAGGGGACGGCAAGCTGGGCCCCGCGGCGCTTGAGGACGTGGACGGCGAGCTGCCCGCCCTCGGGCTGGAGTTCCAGCCGCAGGGGAGCAGGAGAAGATTCGCGCGCCGCCTGCAGCGGCCGGAACAGCGCGGTGAAAGCCCTGCCCGCCTCGGCCGCCACCGCAAGCCGCCTCAATTCGGCGTAGCTGGCGCGCGGCAGCCATGCGAGCAGCGCGTGGCAGGCGCCGGCACGCAGCACCTGCTCCGCGGCCCATAGCGCATCGCGCCGGCCCGGCGCCCGGATCACCGTGAGGAACTCCAGGCGCACACCGGCGGCGGCCAGCGCCGGTGCATAAGGCAGGTGCGGCGGCGCCAGCCAGGCGACGCGGCTGCCGGCGCGGGTCAGCGCGGCGAGCGCGGGCAGCACCAGCTGCAGCTCGCCGATGCCCTCTTCAGCGCACAGGATCTCGGTGAGCACGCCGGCGGGCCAGCCGCCCCCGGGCAGCTCCCGGTCGAGCAGGCTGAAACCCGTCGGCACTCCCTCGGGAGCAGCATGCGCCGGCGCCCCGCCGCGCCAGACGGGGTGATGCAGGAGGACGGCGTCGAGCGCCGGGGAGAAAGCAGCCATGGGGTGTCGCCTTGATACTGTATTTATATACAGTATCGGCAACCCTGGCAAGCCCCTGGCTCAAGACTGCGGGCAGCGATAGACCTCGAACGTCTGCTTGCCGTCCTTGAGCTCGGACGCCGGC
>JANMUO010000031.1:0-9479 GCA_031391655.1 Betaproteobacteria bacterium | reverse complement strand
GGGCGGCGAGGCGCATGAAAATCAGCAAATCAGGGTCAGACCACGATTTCCCAGGGCGAAATCGTGGTCTGACCCCGTTTTTCGCTATTTCGGGGGAGGGACGTAGCCGGCGGCGACGTCGGCGCCGTCGCCGAAGAAATGCTTCTCCATCTGCTCGGCCAGGTACTTGCGCGCCTTGACGTCGGCGAGGTTCAGCCGGTTCTCGTTCACCAGCATGGTCTGGTGCTTGATCCACTGCGCCCAAGCTTCCTTCGACACGTTCTCGAAGATGCGCTTGCCGAGCGGCCCGGGATAGGGCGGGAAATCGAGCCCGTCGGCCTCGCGGCCGAGCTTCACGCACTTCACTGTTCTGGCCATCGTCGTCAGACCTTCTTGAGGAATACCTTGGAGCCGCGCTTCCAATTGTAGAGCGCGCGGCGCTCGCCGGGCAGCGCGGCGGGGTCGGCGGGCTTGAAGCCCTGCGCCAGGAACCAGTGCTCGGCGCGCGTGGTGAGGGCGAAGAGCTTGCGGATTTTCAGCGACTTGGCGCGCTCCTCGCAGGCGTGCAGCAGGCGCTCGCCGTGCCCGGCGTCGCGCGACTCGGGCGCCACGGCGAGGCAGGCGAGCTCGGCGGCCTTCGCCTCGGCGAAGGGGTAGAGCGCCCCGCAGCCGACGATCACCCCGTCGTGCTCGATGACCTGGAAGTTGCCGATTTCGCGCTCCAGCCGCTCGCGGCCGCGCTTGACCAGGGTGCCGTCGGCCTCCAGCGGCTCGATCAACGAGAGGATGCCGCCCACGTCGTCCAGCTTCGCATCGCGCAGGCGTTGCACCGGGTCGGCGGTGATCATGGTGCCCACGCCAGAATGGGTGAAGAGTTCCAGCGGCGTCGCGCCCCAGGTGCGGCGCGAGACGAGGTGCGCGCGGCCCACGCCCCCGGCAAGCGCGCGCAGCGCGTGGCGGATGGCGCGCGTGGTGTGCGTGCCCAGGTCCGGGCTCTTGAGCAGGGCCTCGGCTTCGCGCGCCGTCAGCTCGCCCAGCACCGCGCCCTTGCGGTCCGCCGGCAGCCGGTCGACGAACAGCAGCAGCTTGTCCGCGCGCAGCGCCACCGCCACGTTCTCCGCGACGTCCTCCCAGGACAGGTTGAACACTTCGCCGGTGGGCGAATAGCCGGTGTGCGGCACCAGCACCACATCGCCAGCCTCCAGCCTGCCCGCGATGGCCTGCGCGTCCACTTTGCGCACCAGGCCGGTGTACTGGAAATCCACGCCGTCCACCACGCCGATCGGGCGCGCGGCGATGTAGTTGCCGGAGGCGACGCGGATCGATGCGCCTGCCATCGGGGAGTTGGGCAAGCCCTGGGAGAGCAGCGCCTCGATCTCCACGCGCAGCACGCCCGCGGCGTGCTTGACTGCGACCAGCGCCGGCGCGTCGGTGATGCGCAGGCCCTTGGCGTAGCGCGAGCGGATGCGCTTGGCCTTGAGTTCCGCCTCGATCTGCGGGCGCGCGCCATGCACCAGCACCAGGCGGATGCCGAGCGCGGCGAGCAGGTTCACGTCCTGGATGAAGTGCGCAAAGCGCGCGCGCTCGGCGATCAGCTCGCCGCCGAAGGCGACGACGAACGTGCGCCCGCCAAAGGCGTGCAGGTAGGGCGCGGTCTGGCGGAACCAGCGCACGAAGTCTTCGGGTTGGGGAGTGGCAGGCATCAGTGCGCGCGATTCTAAGGCAAGGCTCAGAAGTCGCCCGCCAGTGCGTTGAGCGCAGCCAGGGCGGCCAGTGCGGCGGTCTCGGTGCGCAGCACCCGCGGGCCCAGCCGCACCGGCACGAAGCCGGCCTCGGCCAGCATCGCCTCTTCCCCGGCGGTGAAGCCCGCCTCCGGCCCGGTGGCAAGTGCTACGCCGCCATCGAGGCGCGCCGCGGCTTCGCGCAGGCCGAGCTGCGCCTGCGGGGCGAGCAGCAGGCGCATCCCGGGCGCGGCCGGTGCGTGGCAGTACTCCGCCAGCGCCAGGGGCTCGAGCACCTGCGGCACCTGGTTGCGCCCGCTTTGCTCGCAGGCGGCGATGGCGACCCGCTGCCAGTGGACGCGTTTTTGCCCGGCGCGCTCGCCCGCGACGCGGCCCACCGAGCGCGCGGCGATCACCGGCTGGACGGCGGCGACGCCGAGCTCGGTTGCCTTCTGGATGGTGAAGTCCATCTTCTCCCTCGCCGAGACCCCCTGCACCAGGGTCACTGCCAGCGGCGATTCACGTTCGAGCGCGCGATGCGCAAGCACCTCCACCGAGACCCGCAGGCGATCGATTGCAACAATCCGCGCTGCGTACTCACCGCCGCGGCCGTTGAACAGCGTCACCTCTTCGCCAGCGCGCAGCCGCAGCACGTGCACCGCGTGGTGCGCGGCGTCCTCGGGAAGCTGCGCCGTGCCGCCGGTGCGCAGCTCGTCGTCTGTGTAGAAGCGCGCTATGCGCGCGGGTTTTTCATGCATGTCAGGATTCTGCACCAAGCATTGCAATTGGGTCTGTTAACGCACGGTTCACGATCGGCGGTTCCCGTAAGTTTGCGCTGTGCCAACTCACGTACCTCAGGAGTAGTCCATGCATAAACGCAGAATTGCAACACTGGTCACGGCAGCTTTCGCAGGCTTGATGCTGTCGTCGCCCTCTTTCGCGGCCGACGTGATCAAGTCGCAGAACCCCTCCGGCACCTCGATGGCGCCGCCGGCGACCTCCGGCAGTTCGACGCCGGTGCCGGTCACCGGGCGGCAGAGCAGCGTTGAGGAACGAGGCGCTGCGTCGAAGGAAGTCGTTGCCGTTGCAGATGCCGACTACAATTCGGCGGTCGAGAAATGCGATGCGCAGCCCACCAGCGGGCGCAGCTCGTGCATGGCGGACGCAACTGCCGCACATTCGCTGGCCATGAGCAATGGCCGCAACGGTCCGCCGGCCACGAAGTAACCCTATGCCGTAAGCACCGGCAGGCACACGCTGGTGCCATCGATCGGCGCGACGCGCACTTCGACGCCGTAGACCTGGCGCAGGTTCTCCGCCGTGATCACCTCGTCCGGCGTGCCCTCGCGCAGCGCGCCGCCCTGCGCAAGCAGCAGCACGCGCGTGGCGGCGAGAAACGCCTGGCTCGGGTCGTGCGTGGAAAACACCACCGCGTAGCCTTCCGCCGCAAGGCGCGCTATCTGCCGCAGGACCCGCACCTGGTTGCCGAAATCGAGGCTCGCGGTGGGCTCGTCCAGTACCAGCGCACGCGCCCCCTGCGCCAGTGCGCGCGCGATCATCACGAGCTGGCGCTCGCCGCCGGAGAGCTCGTTGACCACACGAGCGGCGAGGCTCTCGATGCCCAGCGCGGCGATGGCGCGGTTGGCCGCTTCGCGATCGGCCGCGCCCGGCGCGGCAAAAAGGCTGATGCGGGCGGTGCGGCCCATCAGGACCGCCTCGCGCACGGTGAAGGCGAACTGCGCGAGGTGGCCCTGCGGCACATAGCCGACCCGGCGCGCGACTTCGCCGCGGGGCATTGAATCGATCGGCTGGCCCTCGAGCAGGACCGCGCCGGCTTGCGGCGGCAGCAGGCCGAGCAGCGTGCGGAACAGCGTGGTCTTGCCTCCGCCGTTGGGGCCGAGAACGCACAGCACTTCGCCCGCGCCGAGCGAGAGGTCGAGCCCCCGGCCGACCTCGCGTCCCGGGTAGCCGTAGCCCAGGGCTCGCGCTTGCATCCTCACTGCCATGCGCGCCTCGCGCTGGCGAACAGCCACAGGAAGAACGGCGTGCCGATGAGCGCCGTGAGCACGCCGGGCGGCACCTCGATCGGCGCGATGGTGCGTGCGAGCGTGTCTACTGCCAGGAGGAAGGCGGCGCCGAGCACCATGGACAGCGGCAGCAGGCGCGAGAACTCCGGTCCTACGATGAGCCGCGCGGCATGCGGGATGAGCAGGCCGACCCAGCCGATGATGCCGGAAATGGCCACCGCGGCTGCCGTCATCAGCGTGGCGGCGCACACCACGGTAAAGCGCAGGCGGCCGACCGGCACGCCGAGCGAGCGCGCCTCGTCGTCCGACAGGGAGAGCAGGTTCATGCGCCAGCGCAGCAGTGTGAGCGGCACCAGGCCGGCGAGCGCGAAAGGCGCTGCGATGGCGAGGTCCACCGGCGCTATGGTCGCCAGGCTGCCGAGCAGCCAGAACGTGATCGCCGGCAGCTGGTTGTACGGATCGGCTAGGTACTTGAGCAGCGCGATCATCGAGCCGAGCAGCGTGCCGATGACGATGCCGGCAAGGATCAGCGCGAGGATCGGGTCGTGGCGGCGCACGCTGGCGCCCACGGCGTAGACCACGGCGACCGCCGCGAGCCCCCCCGCGAAGGCGCCGAGCTGGATCACCAGCACGCTCTGCGAAAAGAAGATGCCCAGCACCGCGCCGAGCGCCGCGCCGGCCGACACCCCGAGGATGTCGGGGGACACCAGCGGGTTGCGGAACATTCCCTGGTAGGCCGTGCCCGCGGCGGCCAGGGCGGCGCCGACCAGAATCGCGGCAAGGATGCGAGGGCCGCGCACCTGCATCACCACGGTTTCGGCGGTCGGCGGGACCGCGTAGCCGGCGCCAAAGAGCTTGTTGGCGGCGAGCGCGGCGAGGTCGCCGAGGGCGAGCGGGAAGCGGCCCACCGCGAAGGCGAGCGCTATGAGCAGCAGCAATGCCGCCAGCGCGAGCGCGTAGGCAAGAACGCGCGGGCGCTGTGTCACATCGTCGCGCCCAGAACCCAGGGCGCGAACTCGTCCTCGCCGTAGCCGAAGGCCTCGGACTTCGACTGCTTGCCCGAGGCCGTCTCCAGGATCATCCTGAAAAAGCGCTCGCCGACCTGCTGGATGGTCTCGGTGCCGTCGATCACCGTGCCGCAGTTGATGTCCATGTCCTCTTCCTGGTGCACGAACAGCGCCGTGTTGGTGGCGAGCTTGAGCGAAGGAGAGGGCTTGCAGCCGTAGGCCGACCCGCGGCCGGTGGTGAAGCAGATCATGTTGGCGCCGCCCGCCACCTGGCCGGTGGCCGATACCGGGTCGTAGCCCGGCGTATCCATGTAGACGAACCCTTTCGCGGTCACCGGCTGCGCGTACTCATACACGTCCACGAGGTTCGTGGTGCCGCCCTTGGCCACCGCGCCGAGGGATTTCTCCAGGATGGTGGTCAGCCCGCCCGCCTTGTTGCCCGGCGAAGGGTTGTTGTTCATCTCGTTGCCGTTGCGCCGGGTGTAGTCCTCCCCCCACTGGATGCGGCGAATGAGCTTCTCGCCGACCTCGCGCGACACCGCGCGGCGCGTGAGCAGGTGCTCGGCGCCGTAGATCTCGGGGGTCTCGGACAGGATCGCCGTGCCGCCGTGGCGTACCAGCAGGTCCACCGCGGCCCCGAGCGCCGGGTTGGCGCTGATGCCGGAGTAGCCGTCCGAGCCGCCGCATTGCAATCCCAGGACGAGGTGGCTGGCCGGTACGGGCACGCGCTTTACCTTGTTCGCCTCGGGCAGCATCTCCTTCACCCGTGCGATTCCCGCTTCCACTGCCTTTCGCGTGCCGCCCTTCTCCTGGATGGTGAACGCGCCGAAGCGATCGCTGCGCTTGAGTTGCTCGGCGGACATCAGGACGTTGACCTGGTTAGCTTCGCAGCCCAGGCCGACGAGCTGGGAGGAGTAGAAATTGGGATGCCGCGCATAGCCGGCAATCGTGCGGCGCAGGAGGTCGGTCGCCTCGCCCTCGCTCGCCATCCCGCAACCGGTTTTGTGCGTGAGCGCGACCACGCCGTCCACATTGGGGTAGTCCTCCAGCCGGTTCTCGAAGTGCCGCGCAATCATCTTCGCCACGGTCGCCGAGCAGTTCACGCTGGTGAGGATGCCGATGTAGTTGCGCGTCGCGACGCGCCCATCGTCGCGCACGATGCCCATGAAGGTCGCGGGCTGCGGGACGAAATCGGTCGGTTTCACTAGCGAGGCGTAGGCGTAGTCGCGCTGGAAATCGCCCATCGCCAGGTTGTGCACGTGGACGTGGTCGCCGGGCTGGATGTCGCGCGTGGCGAAGCCGATGATCTGGTTGTAGCGGCGCGCGGCCTTGCCCTTGGCGATCGCGCGCACGGCGATCTTGTGCCCGGCCGGGATGGTGACGATGGCGCGCACGTTCTCCTTTGCGACCAGCGTGCCGGTGGGGATCTCGACGCGCGCGATGACGACGTCGTCGTCCGGGTGCAGGCGGATGGTGAGGTCGGTGGCCTGGAGCATGGCTAGTGATTGTCGCGCGGTACGAAGGGGCCGCTCTTGCCGGCGAGGAAGTCGAGGTCGGCGCCCTCATGGGCCTGCAGCACGTGGTCGAAATAAAGTTTCCAGTAGCCCCGCGACAGGGGCGCCTTGGGTTTCTTCCATTTCGCGCGCCGCTTGGCGAGTTCCTTCGGCGAGACGAGCAACTGCAGCCGGCGCTTGGCGACGTCGAGCTCGATCATGTCGCCATTCTCCACCAGGGCGAGCGTGCCGCCCGCCGCGGCCTCGGGCGAGACGTGCAGGATCACGGTGCCGTAGGCGGTGCCGCTCATCCTCGCATCCGAAATCCTCACCATGTCGGTGACGCCCTTCTTCAGCAGCTTGGGCGGCAGCGGCATGTTGCCGACCTCCGCCATGCCCGGGTAGCCCTTGGGGCCGCAGTTCTTCAGCACCATGATGGACTTGGAGTCGATGTCGAGGTTCGGGTCGTCGATGCGCTTGTGGAAGTCCTCGATATCCTCGAACACGACGGCGCGCGCCTTGTGCTTGAGCAGCTTGGGCGTCGCCGCGGAGGGCTTCACGATGGCGCCGTCCGGGCACAGGTTGCCGCGCAACACGGCGATACCGGTGTCCTTCTTGAACGGCTTCTTGAACGTATGGATCACGTCGCGGTTCCAGCAGGGCGCGTCCTTGTTGTTGTCCCAGAGGGAGCGCCCGTTGGCCGTGATCGCGCCCTTGTGCAGCTTGCCGTTCTCGCCCAGTTCGCGGATCACCGCGGGCAGGCCCCCGGCGTAGTAGAAATCCTCCATCAGGTACTTGCCCGAGGGCATCAGGTTGACCAGCGTGTGCACGCCGCGCCCGAGCCGGTCCCAGTCGGCGAGCTTCAAGTCCACGCCGATGCGCTTGGCAATGGCGGTGAGGTGGATCACCGCATTGGTCGAACCGCCGATTGCGGCGTTGACGCGGATCGCGTTCTCGAACGCCTGGCGGGTGAGGATCTTCGAGAGGTTGAGCTTTTCCTTCACCATCTCCACGACGCGGCGGCCCGCCATGCGTGCGAGCACGTTGCGCCGCGCATCCACCGCGGGAATCGCGGCGTTGCCCGGCATGCCCACGCCGAGGGACTCGACCATGGACGCCATTGTCGAGGCGGTGCCCATGGTCATGCAGTGCCCGTGCGAGCGATGCATGCAGGACTCCGCTTCGTGAAATTCCTCCACCGTGATCTTGCCGGCACGCAGGTCTTCCGACATGGTCCACACGTTGGTGCCCGAACCGATGTCGGTGCCGCGGTACTTGCCCGAGAGCATCGGGCCGCCCGACACCGCGACCGTGGGCAGGTCGACGCTTGAGGCGCCCATCAGCAGGGCGGGCGTGGTCTTGTCGCAGCCCACCAGCAGCACCACGCCATCGATCGGATTGGCGCGGATGGATTCCTCGACGTCCATGCTGGCGAGGTTGCGGTAGAGCATCGCGGTGGGCCGCAGCAGGGTTTCGCCGAGCGACATCACGGGGAACTCGAGCGGAAAGCCGCCGGCTTCCAGCACCCCCGCCTTCACGTGCTCGGCGATGGTGCGGAAATGCGAGTTGCAGGGCACGAGCTCGGAGTACGTGTTGCAGATGCCGATGACGGGCCGGCCGTCGAACTGGTCCTGCGGGATGCCGCGGTTCTTGGTCCAGCTGCGGTAGATGAAGCCGTAGATGTCCTGCCGGCCGAACCACTGCACGCTGCGCAACGGGATGACTTTTTTCTTTGCCATGTCAGTACGTGGCCCTTCCGCCGGAAATGTCGAACACCCCGGCCGTCGTGAACGAGCAATCCTCGGTGGCCAGCCAGCAGGCCATCGCCGCGATCTCCTCGACCTTCACGAAGCGGCCCATCGGGATCTTGGACAGCATGAACTGCGCGAACTCGGGCGTGACCTGGTCGAGGATCGCGGTCTGCGCCGCCGCCGGCGTGATGCAGTTGACGAGCACGCCGGTCTTCGCCAGCTCCTTGCCGAGCGCCTTGGTGAAGGCGATGAGGCCGCCCTTCGCGGCGGCGTAGGCCGCGGCGTTGGGGTTGCCCTCCTTGCCGGCGATCGAGGCGATGTTGACGATGCGGCCGTAGCCCGCCTTCACCATGTGCGGCACTACGGCGCGGCAGCACAGGAACGGGCCGTTCAAGTCGATGTCGATCACGCGCTTCCAGTCCGCGACCGGATAGTCCACGACGGGCACGGTCGGGCCCGCGATGCCGGCGTTGTTGACCAGGATGTCGATGCGGCCGAGATCGGCCAGCGCCTTTGCCGTGGCGCGCTCGATGGAGGCCAGGTCGGTGACGTCCACCGGGTCGGACTTCGCGCCCACATCCCACACGCGCACCTTCGCGCCGGAAGCTTCCAGCCGCTTGGCGATCGCCGCGCCGATGCCGATCAGGCCCCCGGTGACGATGGCAGTGCGGCCCTTGAGGTCGAGTTGGTTCACTTGGCTACTCCTTAACTGCGCCGGTCATGGCCGACACGTAGTGCTCCACGAAGAAGGCGTACAGGATCACCAGCGGCAGCGAGCCGACCAGCGCGCCCGCCATCAGCGAGCCCCAGCGGTACTGGTCCCCGTCGGTGAAGGCGGTGACGATGGCCACCGGTACCGTCTTCTGGCTGGTGGTGTTGATGAAGGTGAGCGCGTAGATGAACTCGTTCCAGCACAGCGTCATGCAGAAGATAGCAGCCGAGATGAGCCCCGGCACCGCCAGCGGCAGGATGATGCGCGTGAGGATCTGCCAGCGGCTCGCGCCGTCAATCAGCGCGCACTCCTCGAGCTCGTACGGGATGGTCTTGAAGTAACCCATCAGCAGCCACGTCGAGAACGGGATGAGGATGGTCGGATAGGTGAGGATCAGCGCGAACGGCGTGTCAAAGAGGCCGTACTGGAACACCACCGTGGACAGCGGGATGAACAGGATCGACGGCGGCACCAGGTAGGCGAGGAAGATCGAGCCGCCGATCCACTGCGCGCCGCGGTAGCGGATGCGCGTGATGGCGTAGGCGGCGAACACGCTGGCGATGATCGACAGGATGGTGGCCGAGACCGCGATGAACATGGTGTTCCACAACCACAGCGGGTAGTCGGTCTTGAACAGCAGTTCTTCGATGTGCTCGTGCGTCGGGCTCAAGGTCCAGAACGGATTGTGCGTGTCCAGGTCGAGCAGCTGGTTCTTGGGCTTGATGGCCGTCATGGTCATCCAGTAGAACGGGAACAGCAGCACGATCATGATGATCGACAAAGGCAGGT
>JANMUO010000417.1:0-1513 GCA_031391655.1 Betaproteobacteria bacterium | reverse complement strand
CGCCGCGTTCGTGACGGCGACCGCAGGAGACCGCCTCGATGAGGCGGAGACCATCGCCCTTACGCAGGCCATGCTTGGCGTCGGCGAACGCATCCGGTGGGATTACCCCATCGTCGCCGACAAGCATTCGGTGGGCGGACTGCCGGGCAATCGGACGACCCCGCTGGTGGTTGCCATGGTCGCCGCCTGCGGAGTACCGATACCGAAAACCTCTTCCCGCGCGATCACCTCGCCGGCAGGCACCGCGGACACCATGGAAGTGCTCGCGCCCGTCGATCTGGATATCCCCGCCATGCGCAGGGTGGTGGAACGCGAAGGCGGCTGCATCGTGTGGGGCGGCGCGGTGCGCCTCAGTCCGGCCGACGACGTGCTGATCGGCGTCGAGCGCCCGCTCGACTTCGACAGCGAAGGCCAGCTCGTCGCCTCGGTGCTGTCGAAAAAGGCGGCTGCCGGTTCGACCCACGTCGTCATCGACATGCCCGTCGGACCGACCGCAAAGATACGCACTGCGCGGGCGGCGGAGTCGCTCTTCGGCCGCCTGCGCGCAGTCGGCGCCGCACTCGGTCTTCAGTTGCGCATCGAGCAGACGGACGGCTCACAGCCAGTAGGCCGGGGGATCGGTCCGGCGCTCGAAGCGCGCGACGTTCTGGCCGTGTTGCAAAACCGGCACGAGGTGCCACAGGACCTGCGCGAGCGCGCACTCCGACTCGCCGGCGCCGTGCTGGAGCTCGCCAATGCCGCTGCACCCGGCCAAGGCCCCGCCCTGGCGCGCGCGGCGCTGGACGATGGCCGCGCTTGGCGCAAGTTCCAGGCGATCTGCGAGGCGCAGGGCGGCATGCGCGAGCCGCCGCGCTCGTCCATCTCGCAAGTTGTCGAGGCCGATGCGCAGGCCACGGTTGCCGGGTTCGACAACCGCCGGCTCGCGCGCCTCGCCAAGCTCGCGGGCGCGCCCACGGCGCCGGCCGCGGGGCTCGACCTGCACGTGAGGGTGGGTGACCGGGTGGCGCCGGGCCAGCCGCTGTTCACCGTGCACGCGCAAGCGCCGGGCGAGCTCGCTTATGCGCTCGACTATCTGGTCAATCAGGAAGGCATCGTGATGCTGGAGCCCGCGGCATGATCTGCGCTTTTCCGGGGAACGAAAAGTTCGGCGAACGGCTGCATGCCGAAACAGGTGCCGGCGCGCTAGGGCTGGAGTGGCGCCGCTTTCCCGATGGTGAATCGTATGTTCGCTTCACCCAGCCGTTGCAAGGCGACAACCTCGCGATCGTGTGCACGCTCGATGACCCGGATGTGAAAGCGCTCGCGCTGCTCTTTGCCGCGCGCACCGCACGTGAACTAGGGGCCGCAAGCGTCGGTCTTGTGGCGCCTTATCTTGGTTACATGCGCCAGGACCGGCGCTTCCATGACGGTGAAGCAGTGACCTCTGTTCATTTCGCGGCATTGATCTCGGAGGCGTTCGATTGGCTCGTCACCGTGGACCCGCACCTGCACCGGCGGAGCTCGCTCGTGGAGA
>JANMUO010000413.1:0-3953 GCA_031391655.1 Betaproteobacteria bacterium | reverse complement strand
CAACCTTGTCCGGATCAGTGACATAGACGCCAGTCAGCGGCGGACGCGACGCAAAATAGTCTGCAATGTCCCGGATATCGCGCGCAGGCAACGACCCGACATTCGTTTTCATGAGTAGCCCGGGATCAGACCTCTTGCCTGTCTTGAACTCATTGATCGCTTGCACAAGATACTTGGCAGGTTGTGCCTCGAGCAGTGGAGGCATCGCATTGGGCATTCCCGGCTTATGGCAAGTGAGGCATAGCTGGGCTTTCTTCTCTCCCGCCCTGGCGTCGGCAACTGCATCGGTCGACGTAAGGAGGCCAAGAACAATCAGCACTCCGCGCATTGTCCCTTGTCCGTCAAATGAGCTCCAACACTACGGCGCCAGGATCGATATTGTCTTCCCACTTGAATCCGCGCCCTTGGCAACTCAGACTCCTGCCCCGTCAA
The DNA here is from genome assembly GCA_031391655.1 of Betaproteobacteria bacterium. Lineage (GTDB taxonomy): Bacteria > Pseudomonadota > Gammaproteobacteria > Burkholderiales > SG8-39 > JAABQT01. Next base: position 3,521 of record JANMUO010000413.1, on the reverse strand, counting down.
TACTACCGCCCCTTCTTCCTCACCTCGCTCTCCACCCACCCCTTGGCAAGCGTCGTCGTCAGCCGCTCCCCCTCCGCCACCCGCGCCGCATCGCTCACGACTTCCCCCTGCGCATTGCGCGTCAGGCTGTAGCCGCGCTCGAGCACCGCGGTCGGATTCAGGCTGACGAGGCTGGCCTTGAAGCGCCCGACCTGTGCATCGAAGTAGTCGATCCGCCGCGCCGTTGCCGAAGCGAGGCGCGCAGCGAGTTGCACCAGCAATTGGCGAGAAGTACGCAGCCGCTCCCGCGGATGCACCAGGCGCCGCGCCAGGGCATCCACGGTCTGCATCGCATACTCGATGCGCCGCAAGGCATCGCGCGAGGCGCGCTGCGCAAGCCCGGCAACGCGTAAATGGAGTTCATCCCGCGAGGGACTCACGACCTCCGCCGCCGCAGTCGGGGTCGGCGCACGCAGGTCGGCAGCGAAGTCGGCAATCGTCACATCCGTCTCGTGCCCGACGCCCACCACCACGGGAATCGAGGAAGCGCGAATCGCGCGCGCCACGACTTCCTCGTTGAACTGCCACAAGTCCTCGATGGAGCCGCCGCCGCGCACCAGCAGCAGCACGTCGCATTCGTTGCGTGCGTTGGCGGTCGCCAGCATCTGCGCGATTTTCGCGGCCGCGCCCTCGCCCTGGACCGGCACCGGATAGACGATGACCGGAATGGAAGGGTTGCGGCGGCGCAGCGTCGTGAGCACATCGCGCAGCGCCGCAGCTTGCAGCGACGTCAGGATTCCAATCTGCGTCGGGTGCTCCGGAATGGGGCGCTTGACCGAAGGATCGAACAGTCCTTCGGCCTCGAGCTTCGCCTTGAGCTTGAGGAAGCGCTCGTACAACGGCCCCAGCCCGGCCCTGCGCATGTTCTCCACGTTCAACTGGAAGCGCCCACGCGGCTCGTACAGGGTCACGAGCGACCGGGCCTCCACCCGCATGCCTTCGGCCGGCTCCCAATCCAGCGCCGCGGCGCGGCCGCGGAACATGACGCAGTCGACCTGGGCGGTATCGTCCTTCAAGGTGAAATACAAGTGGCCGGAAGAGGCCGGGCGGAAGTTGGAAATCTCCCCGCCGACCCAGGCCAGCGGAAAGCGCCGCTCCAGGACGTCGCGCACGCTCCTCAGGAGCTCGGAGACGCTAAGTACGGGACCGTACTCGCGAAAGATTTCGTCGGCCATGCGCCCACACTAATGCACAGCGGCGGCCAATTGGCAAAGGCGGGCGCCGCGAACCCTCATGGAAGCCGATTCAATTCCGTAACTTCCTGTTTCTGCGCCGGAAACAACTGCTGAAATTTTAATCGCCGCCAACTTGCATCGCTTTTCGTGACGGTGAAAGCCATCTGCCCCAAGAAAATCCACAAACTTATCCACAGGATTTGTGGATAACGGCGCGGCCGCATTTTTGCTAGAGTCGGCCGACAACAAAACCAAGCCCCGGGAGCCCCATTGTTCGCCATCATTCAAGCTGCCGGCTGGCCGATCTGGCCGCTGCTGCTCGCGTCGATCATCGCCGTGGCCCTGATCATCGAGCGCTCGGCCATGCTCCGCCAGAGCAAGGTGATCCCGCCCACGCTGTTCGACCAGGTGGTGCAGGTGTACCAGCGCCAGGGCGTGAACGACGACATCCTGGACAAGCTGTCCAAGGATTCGCCGCTCGGCCAGGTGCTGGCGGCCGGCCTGCGCAACCACAAGAGCTCGCGCTACGTGATGAAGGAGGCGATCGAGGAGGCCGGGCGCGGCGCAGCGCACGAGCTGGAGCGATTCCTCACCACGCTCGGGACGATCGCCACCGCGGCGCCGCTGCTGGGCCTCTTCGGCACCGTGATCGGCATGATCCACATCTTCGGCTCGCAGTCGCCCACCGGCACCAACCCGCAGCAGCTCGCCTACGGGATTTCGGTGGCGCTGTACAACACCGCCTTCGGCATCGGCATCGCGATTCCCGCGCTCATCTTCTACCGCCACTTCAAGAACAAGGTGGACGGCTTCGTGGTGGACATGGAGCAGGCCGCCACCCGGCTGATCGACATGGTGCACGGCGAGCGCATCGAGCACGGCCAGCCGCCGCGCTGAGGACCGCTTGAACTTCCAGCGCGGCAGGGAAAAGGAGCACCTGGAGATCAACCTGGTGCCGCTCATCGACGTGATGATGGTGATCCTCATCTTCCTCATGATCACCACCACCTATTCCAAGTACACCGAGCTGCAGATCAACCTGCCTTCGGCGGACTCCGACAGGCAGCTCGAGCGCTCCAATGAAGTCAACGTCCTCGTCAACGCCCAGGGCCAGTACGTGGTGAACCGCACGGCGGTGTCCTTCGTCAGCGTGGAGCAGCTCGCCGGCGAGTTGAAGCGCGCCAGCGGCGCGGCCACCGAGCCGGTGGTGGTCATCAGTGCCGACGCCAACGCCAGCCACCAGTCGGTGGTGCGGGTGATGGAGGCGGCGCGCAGCGCCGGCCTGCAGCAGATCACCTTCACCACGCAGTCCTCCAGGTAGCCCACGCAGTCCCTCGCGAAAATCTGGTACCGGCGCAAGGGCCTCCTCGCGTGGCTGCTGTGGCCGGTGAGCGTCGCGTTCCGCCTGGCGGTGCTGGTGCGCCGCCTGCTGTACCTGGGGAGGCTCCTGCCGAGCAAACGTGCCGGCATCCCGGTGGTGGCGATCGGCAACCTCACGGTGGGCGGCGCGGGCAAGACGCCGCTCGCCATCCACGTCGCCGAACTGCTGAAGGCCCGGGGCTGGACGCCGGTCATCGTTTCGCGCGGCTACGGCGGCACCGTGACGGGCGCTCGCAGCGTCTCGCTCGCATCGGACCCGGCCGAAGTGGGCGACGAGCCCGTGCTGATGGCGCGCCGCAGCGGCTGCCCGGTGTGGGTCGGGCCTGACCGCGCGGCAGTGGCCGTGCGGCTGCGCGACGAGCATCCCGACTGCGACGTGATCGTGCTGGACGACGGCCTGCAGCACTACGCGCTGCGCCGCGACATCGAGATTGCCGTCGTGGACGCGCGCGGCTTCGGCAACGGCTTCATGCTGCCCGCCGGTCCGTTGCGCGAGCCGCGCACCCGCCTGTGGACGGTGGACGCGGTGGTGGCCCACGGCACCGATGCCGTGAAGGGCTATGCAATGCACCTCGCGGGTGAGGAACTGCACCGGGCGACCGACGCGCGGGAAAGGAAGCCCCTGGGCGCCTTTGCCGGGCAGCGCGTGCACGCGGTGGCGGGCATCGGCGACCCGGAGCGTTTTTTCCGCCAGCTCGAAGGGCTGGGCCTCGGCGTCGCGCGCCATCCGTTCGACGACCACCATCCGATCCAGGCCGGCGACCTGCAGTTCGGCGACGCCGCGCCGGTGGTGATGACCGAAAAGGACGCGGTAAAATGCAAGCGCTTCGCCCGGCCCGAGTTCTGGATCTTCCCGGTCAGCGCGGAGCTCGATCCCGCCTTCGGCCGCTGGCTACTTGAGAGGCTTGCCCTGATCCATGGTTGACC
>JANMUO010000130.1:0-22796 GCA_031391655.1 Betaproteobacteria bacterium | reverse complement strand
CTGGGCGAACGACGTCGGCCAGGTGAAGACCGCCAAAGGCACCGTGCACGTTGAGCGCGGCGGAAAGCGTCTGCCAGCCAGCGTGGGCATGCCCATACGGCAATCGGATGCGCTGGTCACCGGTGCCGACGGCGCCGTCGGCGTCACCTTCAGCGACAACAGCCTGCTGTCCACCGGCCCCAACAGCGTCCTGGTCGTCGACCGCTACAGCTTCGACAGCACTACCCATGCGGGACGCTTCGACGCCTCGCTGAAAAAGGGGACGCTGGCCGTGGTGTCGGGCAAGATGGTCAAGCAGTCCCCCGATGCGATGAAGGTGCGTACGCCAGCGGCCATCATGGGCGTGCGCGGCACCGAATTCGTCATCCAGGTGGAAGAGCCGGCGAAAAAGTAGATGGGGGTCGTGATCGCCGCGCTGGTGACGGCGCTCATGATCTTTTCACACCAGGACCAGGTCGGCGACGAACTGGTGGTGGTGCTTCCCGGGCCCAACGGCAAGGTGGGCACGGTAGTGGTGAATCGCGGCAACGAGCAGGCGGTCCTGAACCAGGCCTATGCCTCCAGCCGCATCACGGGTGGCGGCGGGCCGCAGGCGCAGCGCCTGACGCAAGAGGGCGTGCGCAAGGATTTCGGCGAACTGCTGGCGGCGCTGCCGGGCCGGCCGAAGTCGTTCCTGCTGCACTTCCTTGAAGGCAAGGACGAGTTCACGCCCGAGTCGGGCGTCGAACTGGAGAAAATGCTGGCCGAACTGCGCCAGCGCGACGCGCCCGACATCGTGGTGATCGGCCACACGGATCGCGTCGGCAACCTGCAGTTCAATGACCGGCTGTCCCTGCAGCGCGCCGAGCGGGTGCGCGTCGAGCTGGTGAAGCTGGGGATCGCGCAGGCCCGCATCCAGATCGCGGGGCGCGGCGAGCGCGAGCCGCTAGTGCCGACCGAGGACGAGGTCCCCGAGGCTCGCAACCGGCGCGTCGAGATCAGCGTCCGCTAGGCCGTCATCTTCGTCCGCGGCTTCGCCGCGGCCGTTCCAGCGTACGCACAGCATGGTGAGGTCGTCGGAGGGCTCGGCGGTCCCGACGAACCGCGCGACGTCCGCTCGAACTGCCGCCAGCAGCGCGGCAGGGTAGGTATCTCCGGGCATCGATTGCAGCACCGCCTGCAGGCGGGTTACGCCATACAGTTGCCCGGATTCGTTCATTGCCTCGGTGACGCCGTCGGTCACCACGCAGACCCATTCGCCAGCTGCGATTTCGCGGTACTCGACGGGATAGGCGTAGTTTTCCAACACGCACAGGGGCGGACCACCTGAATGCTCCAGGCGCGCCAGGGCGCCTCCGGGGCGCCGCGCGAAAGGCGGCTCATGGCCCGCATTGCTGAATTCGAGCATGCCGGTGCGCGTGTCGAGGATCCCGGCAAACGCCGTCACGAACAGCGATTCCGTGTTCTCGCTAGACACCTCGGCATTGGCGCGCATCAGCAGGCCGCCTACGTCGTCCGCACGCCGCGCCGCGCTCTTCAGCAGAGTCTTGGACAACGCCATGAACAGGCTCGCCGGCAGGCCTTTGCCGGAAACGTCGGCGACGATGAAGAACAGGCGGTGTGCGTCGACCATGAAGCAGTCGTAGAAATCCCCGCCTACCGTGCGCGCGGGCTCCAGCAGGGCGTCGATGGTGAAGCGCTTTTCGCTGGCAAACAGGACGGCGGGGACCGGCAACAGCCCCATCTGGATGCGGCGGGCCGACTCCAGTTCGCCTGTCACGCGCGCGGCCTGTTCCCGCAGGCTCCGTCGCTGGTCATCCGCCTCGCTCAGCGCCTCCGCCAGCACGATGCCGAATACGACGGTGGCGCCGATCACCGGCCAGGCCACATCGAGCAGCATGCCTTCCTGCGCAAAGCCGGCCGCACCGAGAGCGCCCAGGGCCGCCAGCACCACGACATACAACGCGATCGAGCCGGCAACGCCGAGCGCGGGCACCCCGAACGCGAGCACCAGCGCGATGGCGGCCAGCAGCGCCATCTCCAGCTTGTGTAACGCCGTCGGCCGGCGCAGGTAGGCGCCGTCGAAGATCTGCTCCAGGATCTGCGCATGGATCTCCACGCCGGGAACCCGCTCGCCCAGCGAGGTGGTCTGGAAGTCGAGCAGCCCGAGCCCGGTGACGCCGACCAGCACCAGCTTGCTCTGGAGTTCCTCGACGCCCAGGCTGCCGTCGATGACCTTGGCCGCGGAGACAAAGCGCGCCGGATCGTGGCGCCCGTAGCGGATCCAGAAGCGGCCGTCCGCGTGCGCCGGTACCGCGATGTCACCGAGGTGCAGTTCAATCTGGCCGCGCTCGCGGCCGACAATGGAAATGGGCTGGCCGGTCGCCACGCGAAGCATCTCGATGCTCAAGGCAGGCACGATGACATCCGCTACATTGCCGGCAACGAGAGCGCGACGGATCACGCTACCCTCCGGATCGACACTGAGCAAGCCGCGGCCTGCAGCAGCGCCATCGATCATCGGCAGGCTTGGCAGGTGCCCGCCAAAGCGGCGCAGCGCCAGATCGGGGGCATTGACGATGCGCACCGGGCTTGCTTCGGGCGGCTTCAGGTACCTTGGATCCGGCACCTCGAGTCCTGCGATGCCCAGCACGACGTTGCCGCCGCGGATGGATGCCGCAAGCGCCGCGTCGTTCGACGGCAGCGCGCGCAGGCGGCGCGCCACGTCGCTGGACAGGTCCTGAACTTCCTGCGCCACTTCGGCTGGCGAGAAGCGGTCGCGCTCGGGAAACAGCAGGTCGACGCCGATGGCGGCGGGATTGGCGGCCCGGATGCCGTTGATGAGATGCGCGATCCGCGTGCGCGGCCAGGGCCACTGGCCGTGCTGTTCCAGCGCCATTTCGTCGATGGCGACGACCACAGCCGGTGCGGTGCGACGCTCACGGGGGAAAAGCTTCTGGTAGCCGTCGAACAGGGCATTGCGCAGCGGATGCACGAACTGCGGCTCGGTCGCGAGCAGGGCCATCAACGCGACGACCAGCGCCAGCGGGGTGGCCCGCTTGGACCAGGCGGACCTCAGACGTCGATCTCCAGGCCGTCGTAGGCCGCCGACACCTGCAGTGCCTGCGTGCCGCGCGTCAACTCCTCGAAACGCCGTGTCTCGCGCAGCACGCCCTCAATGGTCGAGTCGTCGTAGGCCGGCTCGTGGTGGAACAGCACCAGATGCTTGACGCGCGCCATCTGGCAGAGCTCGACGCCGATGATGTTGCTCGAATGCCCCCAGTCGGCCTTGACGGAGATCGCATCGGCGAGGGAATACATCGCATCGAACACCACGAGGTCGGCTTCCTGGAAGAACTTGACGAACAGTTCGGTCTGCGAGCGGTTCTCCAGCTTGTGCTCGGAATCGGTGGTGTAGACGAAGGATTTGCCGGGGGATTCGAAGCGGTAACCGAAGGAGTCTCCGGAATGCATCTGCGGCGCCGGCGTCACGCGCACGCCGGAGATCTCGCGCGTCTGGCCCGGCGTGAGGCGCACGAACTCGATGTCCGCGGACAGTTGCGAGAATTCCACCGGGAAGCAGGGCGGGGCCTGCTGCAGGCGAAACGCGTGTTCCAGCACGTCGTGGCAGCCATGGATGCGGATGCGCGTTCCCGGGACGTAGGCCGGCCCGAAAAACGGGAATCCCATGATGTGGTCCCAGTGCACGTGCGACATGAACACGTTGACCGTCGCGGGCCTGCCCGACTGCCGCGCGAGCACGTGCGCGCCGAAGGGGCGCGCGCCGCTGCCCATGTCGCAGACGAAATACTCGTCATGGCCCGTCTCCAGCTCGACGCAGGCTGAATGGCCGCCGAACGTATGCGACAGGGAAAAGTCGAGTTGCTGCTCGGCATAGGCGTAGGCCTCGCCGATCGATTCGAAGCTGCGGCCGCCGGCGCGCATCAGCGCCACGGCCACCTTGTCCCGGATGTCGGCGGAGGTGAGTGCGACGGGAATCGAACCGCGGGTGCCCCAGAAGCGGACGCGCACCCGCGCTATCCCCGGTCGAAGGCGGCTGCAGCGGCCGGAGACAGGGAGGCGAGGGCGTCGCGCACCTTGGGATAGGCCTCGAAGACCAGGTTGAAGCGCGCGATCTGGAAAATCTCGGCCACCACCGGCTGCATCGAGGCGATGACGATGCGGCTGTTCTGCGCCTTGGCCTGCTTGGCCGCCAGCATGAAGCAGCGCAGGCCGGCGCTGGACACGTACTCCAGGCCCGACAGGTCGAGCACGATCGGCGTGCTGTCCTTGGCCGAGCGCTCCAGGTGCGGCGCGAGGTCCTCGCGGAAACTTTCGCAGTTGTCGTGGTCGAGGCGGCCGGCGGGGGAAAGCACCAGGGCGTTTTCGTAGAGACGGTGGGCGAGCGGCATTTTTTTTCGATCTCCAGCGCCTATTGTCTGCAAAGCCGGGGCCGACAGCAACAGCTAGAATCGTGCCATGGCCTCCCTCCGCGACCCACGCGTTCACGGCGCGGCGCGCTGGCTGGTGGAACGCCATCTGGCCAGGGCCCGTTCCGAGTCGCCGCCCGCCGGACTCGCGCCGCGCAGCATCGAGGAGGCGTATGCCATCCAGGAGGCGTTTGTCGCTCTTAAGGCGCGCGCCTGTGGACCCGTTGCCGGCTACAAGATCGCGCTGACGACGTTGCAGATGCGCAAAATGGTCGGCCTGCGGGACTCGATCGCAGGGTGCCTGCATGCACGCCAGGTTGTGCGAGCCCCCGCGTCAGTCCGGGCGGCCGACTATGGCCGGCTGCTGGTCGAGTTCGAAATCGCATTGCGCATGGGTGCGGACCTGCCCCTGGCGGGAACCCCCTACACCTGGGACCGGGTGGGCACTGCCGTGGAGTCGGCTATGCCCGCGTTCGAACTGGCCGATGACCTGGGCGCGGACTACACCACGCTGGCGAGCCGCGGCCTGGAGCTGGCAGCCGACAATGCCTGGAACGAAGGGGCAGTGCTGGGAACGCCGGTGATGGACTGGCAGGCCATCGACCTCGCGGCGATCCGCGGCGTGGCCAGCATCAACGGAGAAAGCGTGGGGGAGGGGTTGGGAGCCGACGCGATGGGGCATCCGCTGGCCGCGCTGGCGTGGATCGCCAACCACCTTGCGGGCCGGGGCCGGTTCCTGCGCAAAGGCGAGGTCGTGATCACCGGCAGCCTGGTCACGTCCAAGTTTCCGAAGGCCGGCGACAAATTGCGCTTCGAGGCGGGCGCGCTGGGCGCGATTGACCTGCGGGTGGACTGAGCCCTAGAGCAGTTTGCGCAGTTCGGTCTTCTGCACCTTGCCAAGCGCGTTCTTCGGCAACTGGTCCACGAACACGATGCGCCTGGGATGCTTGAAGCGCGCCAGACGATCCTCGAACAGCGCCAGCACCGCTGCCTCGTTCAACTGCGCGCCGGGATTGCGCACTACCACGGCGCACGCGGCTTCGCCCCACTTCGGGTCCTCGACGCCGAGCACCGCGGATTCGGCGATTTGCGGGCAGTCGGCCAGCACGTTCTCCAGTTCCGCGGGATAGATGTTCTCGCCGCCTGAGATGATCAGCTCCGTGGAGCGGCCCATGATCCAGTAATAGCCTTCGTCATCCACGCGCGCGAGGTCCCCGGTCCTGAACCAGCCGTCGGCGCTCAGCGCTGCGGACGTCGCCGCGGCATTGTTCCAGTAGCCGCGCATCACATTCGGGCCTCGCACCAGGATTTCACCATCGACCAGGGCGACCTCGCAGTGCGGGGAAGGCTTGCCCGCGCTGCCGAGCTTGCGCTCGGCGTCCTCGCGCAGGAGCGCTACTGCGATCGGCGCCGTTTCGGTCGAGCCGTAGACCTGGCCCACCGGGATGCCGCGAGCGTGGAACGCCTGGATCAGTCCTGTCGGTACGATCATCGAGCCGGTATTGAGCATGCGCAAAGAGGAAAGGTCCGTGCTCGCCCAGTCCGCATTGGCGATTGCCGCGGCCATCGCGGCCGGCACCAGCAGGCTCAGCGTCGGGCGCAGCGCCGCCACAGCGCGCAGCCAGGCGCCCGCCTCGAACCTCGGTTGCAAAGTGACAGTGGCGCCGGCCAGCAACGCGGGAAGCGTCTGGATGTTCAGTCCGCCAACATGAAACAACGGCAGGGCGGTCAGCACATGGTCTTCCTGCACCAGGGCGTGGGCATGGACCGAGTTGGCGCCGTTCGACAGCAGCGCGCGTTGCGTCAGCACTGCTCCCTTGGGGATGCCGGTCGTGCCCGAGGTGTAGATGAGCAGCAGGTCGTCCTCCTCCGCGCCCGCCAGCTGCGGCTCGCCCTTGTCGCGCCAGTCGCCCAGCGGAACGCCCAGTTTGCGCGCCTGCGGGTCGAAGGTGGCGTCGCAGAACAGCAATCGTGGCGCGCAGTCGCGCAGGATCGTCGCGTGCTCGGCGGCCGTCAGGCGCCAATTGAGCGGCACCAGGATCGCGCCCAGGCGGGCCGCCGCTAACAGCAGCGCCAGCATGTCCGGGTGGTTGTAGCCGAGCCAGGCGATACGCTCGCCCTTGGCGACGGCGAGCGCGCGGGTCGCAGCCTCGATGCGCCGCCAGAAATCAGCGTAGCTCCACTCGCGCCCCTCGAAGCGGAGCGCCAGCTTGTCGGGCGCCTGCTGCGCCCGGCGCTCGATGAAGCGCGCGAGACTCAGTCGTCCGCCTCCCCGGGCTCGTACAGCGCTTCGCGACCGATGCGGTCGAGGCACAGCTCGGCGGTCCAGGGCAGCATCAGCGCGCCGCAGCGCGAGTCGCGGTACAGGCGCTCCAGCGGCAGCGACTTGAGCATCGACTGGCCTCCGCAAGTGCGGATGGCGAGGCGGCAGATGTCGTTGGAGTTCTCCATGATCGTGTACTGGGCTGCATAGGCCCGCAGCCGCGCGTCCTTGGGCGGATCCACGCGCGCGTCCTCCAGCATGCGCAGGAACAGCGCGCGCGTCTGCTCGAGGCGGATCCACATCTCGGCCACGGCGACCTGCTTGGTGGGATACATGCGGCGCTTGACCGGCGGCATGCCCGGCACTTCGCCGCGCAGGTAGCGCACCGTGAATTCATAGGCGGCGATGGCGATGCCCATGTAGGTCGGCGAGAGTGTAGTGAACATGTGCGGCCAGCGGCTCGCCGCCTGGAAGTAGATGCCGCGCGGCATCATTGCCGCTTCGTCGGGCACGAATACGTCCTTGAACACCAGCGTGCGCGATACGGTGCCGCGCATGCCCAGCGGGTCCCAGTCGCCCGTGACGCTCAAGCCGGGCGCCTTGCCCGGGATCGCCAGGTAGAGCGTGTCGCGCATCGACAGCTCGGGCTTGCTCTCCGTGCACAGCACGCCGCAATAGTCGGCGGCGCCCGAGAGCGACGCGAAGATCTTCTTGCCATTGACCTGCCAGCCGCCGTCGACCTTGGCGGCAGTCGTGCCGAATGGCGCCTTGCCGGCAGCGGCAGCGCTGCCCTCCGAGAACGGCTGCGCGTACACCGCACCTTGCTTGATGACCCTCTCGAAGTGCAACGCGCGATACTTTTCGTGTTCGGCGCGCTGCTCGCTCGTCATGTCGAGGTCATCGGCGAGCAGGCCAGGCCACAACGTCGAGCATGCGTGCATGTTGAAGGTGAGGGCGGTCGCGCCGCAGTACTTGCCGAGCGTCGCCGACACCAGCGAGTAGGTGCGCAGGTCGGCGCCCTTGCCGCCAAACTTCTCTGGCACGCACAGCCCGAGCAGGCCGCAGGCGCGCAGGTCGGCGTAGTTTTCAAACGGGAAACTGGCCTCGCGGTCGTAGCGCCCGGCCCGTTCGGCAAAGCGCGGACCGAGTTCGTCGGCGAGGGCGAGCAAGGCCTTCTGCTTGCCGTCCAGCGGATAGCCGGAGCCGGTCACGGCGTAGCGGGGATCAGGCAAGGGAATTCGCGTGTCCATAGTGAACCTCAGAGCTGGCGGCGATCGAGGAAGCCCCGCAGCGCCTGGTTGAACGCGTCCGGCTGGTCCATCGGCCCCAGGTGGCCGCAGCCCTCCAGCAGGACGAATTCCGCGCCGGGGATCTTCTGCGCCATCCGCTCCATCACGTTCGCCGGCGCCACGCGATCGTCGCTGCCGGCGACGAGCAGGGTCGGCACCGCGATGGCGGGCAATTGCGCGCGCCGGTCGAATGTTGTCAGCAGTTGCACGGCCTTGCGGTAGGTCGCGGGCGGAATCCCGCCCATGATGCGCTCGGCCTGCGCGAGGCCTTCGTCCAGCGAATTCGAGCCCCGCATGGCTGGCATCAGCTTGGCGGCGACGTCGGCCATGGTGCGGCCGGCGTCGAGCGGCGCGATGCGAGCCGCGATGAACTTGTCGACGAACTCCTGGCTGCCCCCGCCGAACGACGGGCTGGTGAAGCCGAGCACCAGGGCCTTGACCAGTTGCGGGAAGCGCGCACAGGCCTCCTGCGCAATGAATCCTCCCATGCTGTGCCCAGCGAGCACCACTGGCTCACCGCCCAGGGATTCGATCAGGCGCCGCAGCGCTGCGGAGACTTGCTCCAGGTTGTAGGGCTCGACAGCGGGTGTGCCGCCATAGCCCGGCTGGTCCCAGGCATGTGCACGGTGGCCAAGCGCGGAAAAGTAAGGCAGTTGCCGGTCCCAGGCGGCGCGCCCGCCGCCCACGCCGTGCAGGAAGAGCAGGGTGCTCAAGCGACCAGCTTGCCGTCCCGCACGACGGCAACTCCGTCCAGTTCCACCGTGCAATGCCGGAAGGGCAGGTCAAAGTGGCCCAGCGTGTGGCGCCCGGCGACCTCGTTGGCGCCTGTGGAGTACAGGAAATTGCCGGCGAACGCGCGCTGTTCGGTGCCGTTGACGTCGCGCCGGTCGTAGAGGGCGAGGGCGTCCCAGCGCGCGCGCGGGTTCATTCCCCAGCCGACATGCGAGACCGCATAGGCCTCGCGATCGCCCCAAGCGGCGAAGTACTCGCGCATGAGCTCCGCATCCACGGATGCGCCTTCGATCCGTGTCACGTAGTCGTTCTCGATGATCATGCGCACCGGGGATTCCACGTAGCGCTTGAAAGTGAGGTTCAGGTCGCCCGGTGCCATCACCAGGGTGCCGTTGACGCTCGACGCCTGGGGGAAGCACAGGCACAACCCACCCGGCCAGTGCGAGAGCGTGCCTGGTTTTTCGGTGTAGCCCCACACGCCGCCGACGCGCGCGCCTTCCACCCGGATCTGCAGCGCGGTGCCGGCGGGCGAGGAGACCTGCATCAGCTTAGCCTCGCGCAGCCGGCGCATTGCCGCCCTCACCTGCTGCTCGTCCGCGGGGGAGGGGGCAAGGCGCTCGAGAACATCCGGGTGCTCGTTGGAAACGTAGAGCACCCTTGCCCCGCCCTTGAGGATCGCGGGCAACTCGGCCGCATGCATCAGGCCTTCAAGCGTGCAATCGGCGACGAACGTGGAGCTGGCGAGCGCCTGCAGCGCGGGCCCAAGGCCTTGCAGGGCTACCGAGGCGCCGGTCGAGCGGATCGGCACCGGGGCTGCCTGGCGCGGCGTGGGCACCACCACGTGGAACGGGCGGGCGCCCAGCCGGAGCAGCGCCAGCTCGGCGAGCTGCACGTTCAAGGCGCGCGACTGGGTCTCGGAGAGGATGGCGCAGGCATCGCCGGGGGACACCTTGCAGCGCGCGAACACCTCGGCGAACAGGTCGATCCATTTACCCTCGAGGCGGTCGGTCAGCATTGTGCAATCGTAATAGAATCCTACACATGAAGATTTTTGATCTACTCTGCGCGGGTGAGCACCGGTTTGAAGGCTGGTTCGCATCCGCCGAGGACTACAAGAGGCAAAAAGCGCGCGGGCTGCTGGCTTGCCCGACTTGTGGCTCGCAGGAGGTGGATCGGGTGCCTTCGGCGTCTCGCATCAATACCGGGGCCTCGCAGCCAATACCGCAGGCACCGGCAGGGCACGATCCCCTCGCCCTTGCACAGAAACTCTACTCCCGCATGCTCGACGAAATTTTGACGAAGTCGGAGGACGTTGGGTCAGGGTTCCCAGCGGAAGCGCGCCGCATCCACTACCAGGAAGCGCCGGCGCGCTCGATTCGCGGCCAGGCCAGCCAGGATGAGCACGACTCCTTGATTGAAGAGGGCATCCCGGTGTCTAGGTTGCCTATCCCGCCTTCCGGGCGGTGGAACTGAGGGTTCTCCCACGCCTACATTTACCCCTTGCGTCAAGTGCACGTACCTTGTCGGTGCGAGTCCGAAAAGGGAAGCGCACGCAGAACTTGCTCCGCTGGCGAAGGATTCCGCAGGAAAGGCAGACGTATTTCGCTGCGCTACCTGCCAAGTTCGCTGGTCTGTGGGGCCGCTAGGCTGGTCAAGATTGGTTGACTGAGGAAACACGAGCCTCGACGCCGTGTAGCTGCGTGCGCTAGGCGGTGCGGCGGCACTTGCCTCGGGACACTGCACACAAATCCTTACAGAACCGCTTTTCCTCCCGCATCGTCGGCTTTCTAGAGTAAGCTTTCATCATGTGTACGGTTCCGGACATACCTGTTGGCGGTGCTGTGACTGAGTCTTTGCGTCATCCGGTCCCGTATGCCTACGTATCGCCCTTGCGTTAAGTGCACGTACCTTGTTGGTGCTGGTCCGGACAAGGAGCCGCACCCATCACTTGTTCTGCTGCCGAAAGGTGCCATCGGGAAAGCAGACGTATTTCGATGCGCTAACTGCCAAGTTCGCTGGTCTGTCGGGCCGCTAGGTTGGGCGAGAGTGGTCGACTGAGTTGAATAGCGGCATCAATCCGTGTTCAACAATGTGTATTATGTTAACTAAGTACCCAACCTAAGTCGTTAAGTCCAAACCTATTGGCTCTTGGGCATTTCCGCGATCATCTCCCCCGCAAACAATCGGGGGTTCAAGGGATGGCGCGCCAGCAACCGGTTCCTCCCCATCTTCCGCGCGAATTTCAGCCAGGCCGCAGCTTGGGCCGAACTCGCCGCCGAGCCGTACCTGGATCGCCCGCCCAGGGACTGCATCGCTACATTCAACGCGTGCTTCTGCAGGACCTCGGCAAGCGCCTCGAGCTGCGCCCGGTCGTTGACTGCGCCCAAGGTCTCGAGATCTTTCGCCTGCAAGGCCTTCAGCATCCTCGCCACCGGCTCGCCGGCGCCCGAGGCGTATGCCAGGGCCCGCAGGGGCGCGCCGCCGGCAAACGCCAGCCAGACCTCCCAATCAGGGGTCTTGCTGGCCTTCAGCCAGTCGCCAGCGGTCGCAAGGTCGGGCAACGCCACTGGCAAGGCCACGCACCGGCTTCGTATCGTCGGCAGGAGGCGCGCCGGCCGGTGGGAAACGAGGATGAAGTGCGCCTGCCCCTGGGGCTCTTCGAGTCCCTTGAGCAGCGCGTTGGCCGAATTGAGGTTCATCTCCTCGGCCGGATGGACCAGGATGACCCGCTGCCGCCCGCGGTGCGAGCGCAGGCTAAGAAAGCCGTCCAGCGAACGCACCTGGTCGATCTTGATCTCGGTGCTGGGCTTTTGCGCTTTCGATGCAGCGGGCGCGTCCTCGTCAGGCTCGTGGGCGGATGGCCGCAGCCGCGCCAGCGCTTCCGGCTCGAGGCGGCGGAAGTCAGGGTGCGTGCCGGCAAGGTACCAGCGGCAGCCGTCGCAGGCGCCGCAAGGAGCCAGCGAGGCGCCAGCAGCCTCGCACAGCAGGAGCTGGGCGAATTGCTCCGCCAGTGCCAGCTTGCCGATACCTTCCGGCCCATGGACGAGCAATGCTTGCGGGAGCTTGGCGCGCATGGCCAGGAGTTGGTCCCAGGCCGCTCTCAGCCACGGATAGAGGTTTTTATTCAATTGAATACAATCTCTTCTTCAATCATTTTCTTAATATTGTCCACAGAGCCCGTGGCATCCACCACCCGGATCCTCTCCGGGGCGGTCCGCGCCAGCCCCAAATAGGCCTGCCGCACGCGATCGAAGAATTCCCGGTCTTCCCGCTCGAACCTGTCAGGCGGGCGACCCGTACGGCCCAGCCGCTCCCTGCTCACCTCATAGGGACAATCGAACACCAGGGTGCGGTCGGGGAGCAATCCGTTGTGCGACACCTGGGCGAGGTGCGCAATCAATTCGGCGGCAACGCCCTTGCCCCCTCCCTGGTACGCAAAGGTGGCGTCGGTAAACCGGTCGCACAGGACCCAGGTGCCGGCCTGCAGCGCTGGCGCGATCACGCGCTGCACGTGATCCGCGCGCGCGGCGAACAGAAGCATCGTCTCGGCGATCGGATCCATCGGCTCGGCGAGCACCAGTTCGCGCAGGCGTTCCGCGAGCGGCGTGCCGCCCGGCTCGCGCGTCACCAGCACCGTGTGGCCGCGAGCGCGCAAACGCTCGGCGATCCAGGTTACGTGCGTGGACTTGCCGGCGCCGTCCACGCCTTCGAGCGTGAGGAAGCGGCCCCGGGTCATCGGCGCCTCGGTTTCAGCTGGTACTGCGTCACCGCGCGATTGTGCTCCCTTAGGGTGCGCGAAAACTGGCTGGTGCCATCGCCGCGCGAGACGTAATAGAAGGCATCGATCTTCGCCGGCTGCAGCGCCGCGCGCAGCGACGCCTGGCCCGGCAGCGCAATCGGCGTGGGCGGCAGGCCCGGCCTCGTATAGGTGTTGTAGGGCCCGTCGGTCCTCAAGTGCACTTTCTTCAGGTTGCCGTCGAACTTGTCGCCCAGCCCATAGATGACCGTGGGATCGGCCTGCAGCGCCATGCGGATGCGCAGGCGATTCACGAGCACGCCGGCGACCTGGTCGCGCTCCTCTGTCCTGCCCGTCTCCTTCTCCACGATCGACGCCATGACCAGGGCTTCATAGGGTGACTTGTATGGCGTATCAGCGGCGCGCTGTTTCCATTCCTGCACCAAGTGCGCCTGCATGACGCGGTAAGCGCGCTTCAGCACCGCGAGGTCGCTGGATCCGCGCGCGAAGACGTAGGTGTCGGGGAAAAACAGCCCTTCGGGATGCTTTTCTGCTGCCCCGACGCGCTTGAGGATTTCCGCGTCGCTAAGGCTCGTGCTGTCGTGCCGCAGCACCGGGCTGGCGTCGAGTGCGGCGCGCATCTGCCCGAAGGTCGATCCTTCGATCACCTGGAGCTCGGCCTGCATGACTTCGCCTCGCGCGAGTTTTTCCAGCAGCTCCAGCGGCGTCGCCGGGGCCGCAAGCTGGTAGAAGCCAGCCTTGATTTCCGGTTCGTGCCCCAGCGCCCGCGCCAGCAGCTCGAATTGCCGCGGGCGCATTTGGACTCCGGCCTGCTGCATTCGCCGCACCGCCGCGCGCAGGCCGGTACCGGCCGGAATCTCGAACTCCAACGGGACGGGGGCCATGGGCATCGGCGTAGTCACATACCAGGCGCCGTAGCCCGCCGCGGCGAGCAGCCCGAGAAACAGCAGCGAAAGGAGGAGTCTTCGGTAGGCCAATGCGGAATGGGAATAAAATCGCTGCAGGCATTCTACGATGGACACCAAGGTTTCCCACGCAGCGTCGGAGTTAACGCAGTTCGGCATGCTGTCGTGCACGGGAGACGACGCGCGTGAATTCCTGCACGCGCAACTCACCAGCGACGTGGCGGAGCTCGCGGCGGATCGCGCCCGCCTGGCCGGCTGGTGCTCCGCCAAGGGCCGGCTGCTCGCCACGCTGCTCGTCGTGCCGCAGCCGCAGGGCTTCCTGCTGCAGGTGTCGCGCGACCTTGCACCTGCGCTCGCCAAGCGCCTCGCCATGTTCGTCCTGCGCGCAAAAGCAAAGCTTGCCGATGCCAGCGACGCCTGGGTCCAGATCGGCGTGTGGGGATCCGGCGCAGCGGAGCGCCTCGCCGGCCTGGGGTTGCCGGTGCCCGCCGCCCAGCTTGCGCTCGCGCGCTTAGGGGAGGCAACGGTGATCCAGGTCGCGCACCAACGCTACTTGCTCTTTGTGCCTGCGACGCAGCGCGAGCAAATACTGGGCACCTTGAATGACGCAGGCAGCGCGGCCTGGTCGCTGGAGGAAATTCGCGCCGGTCGCCCGCTTGTCGTGCAGGCAACGCAGGACCTCTTTGTGCCGCAGATGGTGAATCTCGAGCGCCTGGGCGCCGTCGATTTCAAGAAGGGCTGCTATCCGGGTCAGGAAATCGTGGCGCGCACCCAGTACCGCGGCGTGCTCAAGCGCCGCATGGTGCGGGCGCTCGTGAAGGCGCCTGCGGCGCCGGGCAACGACCTTTTCGCTGGTGATTTGCCCGGCCAGGCGAGCGGCACGGTGGTGAACGCTGCCATCTCCGCGGAGGGCGGCAGCGAGATTCTCGCCGTGGTGCAGATCAGTTCACTGGAAAGTGCCAGCGCGATCCGCCTTGGCGCCGAGGACGGGCCGCAGCTCGCGTTGCTGCCCCTGCCCGCCGCGGCGTGACCAGCTACTTCGTCTACTACCGGGTCGACGCAGGCCGGGTTGCCTCGTTGCATGAAGAGGTGCACCGGATGTTTCGCGCTATCGAGTCAGCCACCGGCGTGCGCGGGCGCTGGATGCGCCGGCGCGACGAGTCGGCCACCTACATGGAAGTATACGAAGGCGTGGGTGACGAGCCGGCGTTCGAGGCGCTGCTCGCGCGCGAGGGCGCGAAGCTCGGCCTGGAGCGGCACATCGAACGCTTCGTCGCATGTGCCTGATCCTCGTTGCGTGGCGGGTCCACGCGCGCTTCCCGCTCGTCGTGGCGGCGAATCGCGACGAGTTCCATGGCCGACCGGCCGCGCGCGCAGCCTTCTGGGACGACAAGCCCGACGTGCTAGCGGGTCGCGACCTGCAGGCGCGCGGTACCTGGATGGGCGTGTCGCGTGGCGGGCGTTTCGCCGCGGTGACCAACTACCGCGGCGGCACGGAGCCGGGCGCCGCGGAGTCGCGAGGCGCGCTAGTGACGCGCTACCTCGACGGCATCGGCGTGCAGGAACTCGCCGGGCGCAAATCGGCGTACAGCGGTTTCAACCTGCTCGCTTCGGATGGCGCGGAGCTCTGGTGGCTGTCGAACCGGGATGGGGAACCCCGGAGCCTGGCGCCCGGCTGGTATGGCCTGGGCAACCTGCTGCTCGACACTCCGGAGATCGAGGAGCACAAGCAGCGTTTCCGGCATTGCCCGGTGTCCGAGGAACCGCTGTTCGGCGTGCTGGCGAAAGCAAAGATCGTCGACGGCCGCTACGGCACCCGCTGCTCCAGCGTGCTGGTGCTGGGCGAGGAAACCAGGTTCGCGGAGCGTGCCTTCGGCCCCGAGGGCGCAGACGAAGCCACGCTGCGCTATGAGTTCAGGGCGCGCCGCATGTCTTGATGGGGGATGCCCGCCTCTTCATAGACTTTGCCGAATTCCTGGAAGCCGTGCCGGCGATAGAAGCCGAGGGCATGCGTCTGGGCCGACAGGACGACTTCCCGCATGCCCCGGCGGCGCGCCTCCTGCACGAGGCGCTCGAGGATGGCGCTGCCGACGCCGAGGGAGCGGCTCTCCTTCAGTACGGCCATGCGGCCGATGTGGCCGTCGGGCAGCAAGCGGCCGGTGCCCACTGCCCTGCCCTGCGCGTAGGCCAGCGCGTGCGCGCTCGCGGCGTCGTTGTCGTCCATTTCGATTTCGGCCGGCACGCGTTGCTCTTCGACGAAAACCTGCATGCGGATGCGGCTCGCCTCGGCGCGGGCCGCCCGCCAGTCCATCAGTTCGATTCGCAGCATCGTGCAAAAGTATAATTCGCCGCATGAAGAGCCTGTGGAATGACGCCGAGGCGGCGAAATTTTCCGGCCCGCTCGGGCCGCGCGTCTACACCTCCCGCCTGCTCGGGCGCGACAAGTCCCTGGTGCTGCACGGCGGCGGCAATACTTCGGTCAAGCTCCGAGAGAAGAACCTGTTCGGCGAGGAGGAGGACATCCTCTACGTGAAGGGCAGCGGCTGGGACCTGGAGTCCATCGAACCGCAGGGCTTCACGCCGCTGCCGCTCGGCGACATGCGGCGCTTGACGACCTTGGACCGGCTGTCCGATCCGCAGATGGTGAGCGAGCTCGCGACACACTCGTTGCGTGCCGGCGCGCCGGCCCCGTCGGTGGAAACCCTGCTGCACGCCCTGCTGCCGCACAAATACGTCGACCACACGCACGCCGACGCGGTGCTCTCGATTTCCAACGCCCCGGATGGCGAAAAACGCGTGCGCGACATCTATGGCGACCGCGTGGTGGTGATTCCCTACATCATGGCCGGCTTCGACCTGGCGACCTATTGCGCACGCGAGTATCCGAAGCAGGCGACCAAGAGCACCGTCGGCATGGTCCTGCTGTCGCACGGCGTTTTCTCGTTCGCCGCCGATGCACGCGAATCCTACGAGCTCATGATCGAACTGGTGACGATGGCCGAGAAGTACCTCGCGGCCCAGAAAGCCTGGAGCATTGCGGTGCCGCCTGCGACCGCCGGGGCATTCAGGCGCGAAGAAGCAGCGCAGCTCCGGCGCGAGGTGTCGGAGGCCGCCGGCTATCCCATGGTCTGCCTGTGCAACGACTCGCCCCGATTCCTGGGATTCGCGCGCCATCCCGACGTGGCGCGCATTTCGCAGGGCGGGCCGGCGACGCCGGACCACGTGATCCGCACCAAACCGCGGCCGATGCTCGGACGCGACACGGGGCGCTTTGGCGCCAACTATCGCGAGTATTTCGAGGCCAATGCCAAGCACGCGAAGGAAGCGAAGACGATGCTCGATCCGGCGCCGCGGATGGCGCTCGATCCGCAGCTTGGGTTTGCGGCATTCGGCCGCAGCGCGAAGGACACCCGCATCATCGAAGAGCTGTATGAGCACACGATCGACGTCATCCTGCGCGCCGAGGCGCTCGGCGGCTGGCGTGCGCTGGAGGATCGGCACACCTTCGACATCGAGTACTGGGACCTCGAGCAGGCCAAGCTGAAGAAGTCCGGCACCCCGCCTGTGTTCGCAGGAGAGATCGCCGTGGTGACCGGGGCCGCTTCAGGCATCGGCAAGGCGTGCGCAGAGGCGTTCTTCAGGCGCGGCGCCGCCGTGGTGGGCCTGGACCGCAATCCGGCGATCGCTGACCTGTTCAGGCGCCAGGACTACCTGGGCGTCGCCTGCGATCTCACCGACGGGAAGGCGATCCACGCCGCCATGGATGCGGCGGTCAGGCGTTTCGGCGGCGCCGACATGCTGGTGCTCAATGCCGGCATCTTCCCTTCCTCGCAGGCGGTGAAGGACATCGACCCGGCGATGTGGAAGAGCGCGATGGCGGTGAACGTCGAGGCGAACCTGCTCGTGATGCAGGCCTGCCACGCCCTGCTCAAGCTCGCCCCGCGCGGCGGGCGCGTGGTGGTGATCGGCTCGAAGAACGTGCCGGCGCCGGGCATGGGCGCCGGCGCCTACTCGGCGTCCAAAGCGGCATTGAATCAACTCGCACGGGTCGCGGCGCTGGAGTGGGCGAAAGACGGCATCCGCATCAACACCATCCATCCCAACGCGGTGTACGACACCGCGCTGTGGACCGAAGAGGTGCTCGCCTCGCGCGCCAAGGCCTACAACCTGACGGTCGAGCAGTACAAGAAGAACAACCTGCTCAAGACCGAGGTGACTTCGAAGGACGTGGCGGAAATGGCCGCGGAGATGTGCGGGCCGCTGTTCGCCAAGACCACCGCGGCGCAGGTGCCGGTGGACGGCGGCACGGAAAAACTGGTTTGACGGTCGAAGCACTGCGCTGGAAGGGCGACGCGCTCGAGTTGCTCGACCAGCGCCTGCTGCCCGACCAGTTCGTCTACGTCACCTGCCGCGATGCTGCCCAGGTGGCGGCGGCAATCCGCGACATGGTCGTGCGTGGCGCGCCCGCGATCGGTTGCGCGGCAGCCTTCGGCATCGCACTGGAACCGAAGGAGACCTCCTACGGCATCCTGGCAAAGAGCCGGCCCACGGCCGTCAACCTCGCCTGGGCGCTCGCTCGCATGCGCAAGGCCACTGACAAGAAGGCGGAAGCCGAGGCCATTTTTGCAGAGGACCTCGCCGTCAATCGCGCGATCGGCGCCCATGGAGCGAAGCTGGTGCCGGAGGGCGCGCGCATCCTGACCTATTGCAACACCGGAGCGCTGGCCACGGCCGGGCACGGTACGGCGCTGGGTGTCATCCGTTCCGCACGCGACAAGGGTGTATCCGTAATCGCCTGCGAAACGCGGCCCTACCTGCAGGGCGCGCGGCTGACAGCCTGGGAGTGCATGCAGGAGGGAATCCCCTGCACGCTGATCACCGACAACATGGCCGGCCACCTGATGAGCCGCAATGAGGTCGACTTGGTGATCGTAGGCGCGGACCGCATCGCGGCGAACGGCGACACGGCGAACAAGATCGGCACCTACATGCTCGCGGTGCTGGCGCGGCGCCACGCGCTGCCCTTCTACGTTGCCGCCCCGTTGTCGACGTTTGATCTTACGATCGCCGACGGCTCGGCGATCCCGATCGAGGAACGCCCGCCGGGCGAAGTCACGAGCTATCGCGGCATGCGCTGGGCGCCGCAGGGGGTGGCGGTGCGCAACCCTGCATTCGATGTCACGCCGGCCGACCTGATCACGGCGATCATCTGCGAAAAAGGCGTGGTGCAAGCGCCCAGCCGGGCGCGGCTTCAGGCCTTGATGTCCACCGGCGTGTAGGGCGGCACCAGCTCGAACAGCTCGGCCACGTCCTCGTTGCGCATGCGCACGCAACCGTGCGAGCCGGGCTTGCCCATCTCCGCGCTGTCCGGCGCGCCGTGGATGTAGATCATGCGGCGCATGGTGTCCACGTCGCCCAGCCGGTTGCGCCCCGGCTCGCAGCCCGACAGCCACAGGATGCGCGTCAGCATCCAGTCGCGTCCCGGGTACTTCGCGTGCAGCTCCGGCGTCCAGATCTCCCCCGTGGGACGCCGGCGCACGAACACCGCGCGCAGGGGCTGCGCTGCCCCGATCTTCGCGCGCACGATGTGGCGGCCGCGCGGCGTGCAGAAGCTGCCGTTCTGCTCGCCGAGGCCGTTCTTCGCGGTGGAGACCGCGTAGCGTTTGCCGGTGGAGAGGGCCAGCTCCTGCTTCAGGATGTCGATGAGGATCTTCATCGGCGCCCGGCGAAGAACTCCTTGAGCAGCGCGGCACACTCCTCCGCCAGCAGGCCTCCCTGCACCTTGGCATGGTGGTTGTGGCGCGACAGGAACAGGTCGGCTGCGCCGGTCTTCGGTTCCGCGGCGCCGTAGACGACGCGCGCGATGCGGGCATTGAAGATGGCGCCCACGCACATGGTGCAGGGCTCGAGGGTCACATAGAGGCTGGCCTCGCCCAGGCGGTAGTTGCCGGTGGCGCGGCCCGCCGCGCGGATGGCTTCCAGTTCGGCGTGCGAGGTCGCATCGTTAGTCGACAGCGGGCGGTTCCATCCCTCACCTATCACCTTGCCGTCCAGCACGACCACTGCCCCGACGGGCACTTCGCCTTCCGTCTGCCGCGCGAGGTGGAGCGCGCGGCGCATATGCTGTTCGTCCTGGGAAGCCATGTTGCGCAACCCTAACCCAAGCTCGCGTAAGATGCTCGCAGGTGATCGAACCTATCCTCCTGACGGCCGCGCGCGTCGCCACCTACGAGGGGGAGCGGGGATTGACCAACGCCAGCGGCTTTTTCTTCGAGCGCGACGGGCGGCTGTTCCTGGTGACCAGCCGGCACGTGGTGATCGACGAGCCGAGCAAGCACTTTCCCGACCGCCTGGTGATCGAGCTGCACACCGACCCGGACAACCTGGCCGAATCCACCGGGTTCTCGATTCCCCTGTACCGCGGAGGCAAGAGCATCTGGCGCCAGGGCCTGGATACCGCCGGAGAGATCGACGTGGCGGCGATCGAGCTCGAGCGCGACGCGCTGCCCGAATCCGCGGTGTATCGCGCTTTCACGCCTGGGCACCTGCCCGACCCGCACGCACTGGTGGAAGTCGGCAGTTCGCTGCTGATCGTCGGCTTTCCCCTCGGCTTCCACGACACGCTGCACCACATGCCGGTGGTGCGCCAGGCGGTCATCGCCTCCTCATTCGGCCTTCGCTTCCAGGGCGAGGGCTATTTCCTCACCGACGCGCGCACGCATCGCGGCACCAGCGGCGCGCCGGTCGTCATGCGCGTGACCGGACAGGATCCGGCGCAGGTCGACCTGCCGTGGAGGCTGCTCGGCGTGCACTCCGCGCGGCTCGACGAAGGCACCCGCGACAGGGAACTGGACGAGGCGCTGGGCCTGAACTGCGCCTGGTACGCGGATATTCTGCTGACCCTCACCGAACGCTGAAGGAACAGTCATGCAGCCAGAGATCAAGCGCGACCTCCTGCGCACCGTCCTTGCGGTGCTGACCATCTTCGGCCTGATGGCCCTGTCGTTCTGGATCCTGCGGCCGTTCCTGGCGGCCATCGTCTGGGCGACGATGATCGTGGTCGCGACCTGGCCGCTGCTGCTCATCGTCCAGCGCCGGCTCTGGGGCAAGCGCGCATTGGCAGTCACTGCGATGACGGTAGCCTTGCTGCTGATATTCGTTGCCCCGTTCTCCGCCGCCATCGGGACCATTGTCGCCAACACCGGCGAGATCACCGAGTGGGTAAGAGGCGTCGCGGATGCGAAGCTGCCCCCGCCACCGGACTATGTCGAGAAGATCCCATTCGTCGGGGAGAAACTCGCCACGCTCTGGACCGGGTACGCGGCGAAGGGTTTCGCCGAATTGACCCAGATGATCGCGCCGTACGCCGGACAGATCACGCGCTGGTTCGCCATGGAGGTCGGGAGCTTCGGCCTCGTAAGCCTGCAATTCCTTCTGACGGTGGTGATCTCCGCCATCCTGTACGCGAACGGCGAGGAAGCCGCCCGATGGGTGCGCCAGTTCGGCAGGCGGTTGGGCGGACCTCGCGGCGATGATGTGGTGCGCCTCGCCGGCCAGGCGATCCGCGGCGTGGCGATCGGCGTGGTGGTGACCGCGCTCGTGCAGGCGCTGCTTGGCGGCATCGGGCTCGTGGTGGCGGGCGTTCCGTTCGCGACAGTTCTCACCGCCGTGATGTTCATGCTCGCGCTTGCCCAGATCGGGCCGATACCGGTCCTCGCCTGCGCGCTGGCCTGGCTCTGGTGGAAGGATGCCACCGCCTGGTTCTTCATCCTCCTGGTCTGGACGGTGTTCGTCGGCACCATCGATAATTTCGTGCGCCCGATCCTCATCAAGCGGGGCGCCGACCTCCCCTTGCTGCTGATCTTCGCCGGCGTCATCGGCGGCCTGTTCGCCTTCGGCCTGCTCGGGCTGTTTGTCGGACCGGTGGTCCTGGCGGTTGCCTATACGCTGCTCGATGCCTGGGTGCAGGAGGCAAAGGTGGACAAAGAGGAGTCGGCTCGAGGCGGCTGACGCGTCGGTTTAGCGCGCTTTGGCGCTGCGCTTGCGCAATATCCCCCGAAACCTTGCGAACCGCGTCAAAAGCTGTGAACCTGCTTGCCTGCGACAGGCGTTGAGAGGACCATTGCGAGACGGGCCTAGGGGCGGGTCAGGGAGGGGCGATGGCACGGCTAGAGTGCATCTACCGGCGCACCGACGCCGGCAGCAGGGCATGGGAAAGCAATGACGCTTCGCTGCCTGCCGAGTACCGGCGGATTCTCGGCTTGCTTCAGTTCGAAACGCACTCCAACGCCGTGCGAGCGGCACTGCGTCGCCATACCGACGAGGATATCTTTGCCTGGCTAGCCGATCTGGAGAAGCTGGGCCTGGTGGTGTCCGAGCAGGTGACGTCGAAACACGACCTCGATTTCACGGGGACATTCAGCCTTGCGGAGATCGCGGCGGCGCATAAGTCCACGCCGCCTGGGCAGAGCTAGGGCTTCGCTACTCCCACTCGATAGTCGAGGGCGGCTTGGAGGAGATGTCGTAGGCCACACGGTTTCGGATGACGCAACGTGCTCTACCGAACAAACATCCGGAGCCTATTCCAGCAGCATCCGCTGACGCGCAACGGCGACGGTTGCATGGCCGGTCGGCTCAATGGTGAGCGGATGGGTGGACTCCCAGTCGCCTGGAGAACACAACATGAGATCGAGTTCCGCGCTTGCAGCGGCATTGCTTCTGAGTTTAGCCGTGGCCGGCCTGTCGGCCTGCGAAAAGAAAGGTCCAGCAGAGCGAGCCGGCGAAGCCGTCGACAACGCGGTGAAGAAAACCGGAGACAAGATCAAGGACGCCACCAAGTGACCGCTGGCGATCACTCCCACTCGATCGTGGCCGGCGGCTTGGAGGAGATGTCGTAGGCCACGCGGTTGATGCCGCGCACCTCGTTGATGATGCGGCTGGAGACCCTGGCCAGCAGATCGTGCGGCAGCGGCGCCCAGTCCGCGGTCATGAAATCGGTGGTCTGCACGGCGCGCAGGCTCACCACGAACTCGTAGGTGCGGCCGTCGCCCATCACGCCCACCGACCGCACCGGGAGGAACACCGCGAAGGCCTGCGCGGTCCTGTCATACCAGCCCGCCGCCCGCAACTCCTGGATGAAGATGTCGTCGGCGCGGCGTAGCAGGTCGGCGTACTCCTTCTTCACCTCGCCCAGGATGCGCACGCCCAGTCCCGGGCCGGGGAACGGGTGGCGGAAGACCATTTCGCGGGGCAGGCCCAGCGCGAGGCCCAGTTCGCGCACCTCGTCCTTGAACAGCTCGCGCAGCGGCTCCAGCAGCTTGAGCTTCAGCGACCTGGGCAGGCCGCCGACATTGTGGTGCGACTTGATGGTGACGGCCTTCTTGGTCTTCGCGCCGGCGGACTCGATGACGTCCGGGTAGATGGTGCCCTGCGCGAGCCACT
>JANMUO010000382.1:0-5721 GCA_031391655.1 Betaproteobacteria bacterium | reverse complement strand
CTTGAGCGTGAACCTGCTCGGCGACTGGCTGCGCGACGCCCTGAACCCCCGGTTGAGATGACCCCCCCCCGAAGCGCCTGCGGCGCTCCCCCCCAGGGGGGCGCCGCCAGCGGCCCGGCAAAGCCGGTTCCGCGGCGTCTGCTTGATGCGCCCGGGGTCCGCTTCGGCGCGGTCGGGCCTGTGCGATGAATACGCCGCTGCTCGAAGTGCGCCACCTGCGCGTCGAATTTCCGTCGCGCCGCGGCACGCTGGTGGCAGTGGACGACGTGTCCTTCGCCATCGCGCCGGGCGAAGTGCTGGGCGTGGTGGGCGAATCCGGCGCCGGCAAGTCCCTCACCGGCATGGCGATCATCGGCCTGCTGGAGCCCCCGGGGCGCATTGCGGCCGGCGAGATCCGCCTGGAGGGCGAGCGCATCGACAACCTACCGCCGGAACGGATGCGCAGGATCCGCGGGCGGCGCATCGGCGCCATCTTCCAGGACCCGCTCACCTCCCTCAACCCGCTCTACACCGTGGGCGCCCAGCTGGTGGAGACGATCCTCACCCACCTCGAGATCGACCGGCGCGAGGCGCACCAGCGCGCGCTCAAGCTCCTGGCCGAGGTCGGCATCCCGGCGCCCGAGGCGCGCATCGACCACTACCCGCACCAGTTCTCCGGCGGCATGCGCCAGCGCGTGGTGATCGCGCTCGCCCTGTGCGCCGAGCCGCGCCTGATCGTGGCCGACGAGCCGACCACCGCACTGGACGTGTCGATCCAGGCGCAGATCATCGCGCTGCTGAAGCGCCTCGCGCGCGATCACGGCACCGCGGTGATGCTCATTACCCATGACATGGGGGTGATCGCCGAAACCGCCGACCGCGTCGCGGTGATGTACGCCGGGCGGCTGGCCGAGCTCGGCCCGGTGCGCGACGTGATCCACCAGCCGCGCCATCCGTACACCGTCGGGCTGATGGGCTCGATCCCCAAGATCGGACTGGTGAAGCGCCACGCGCGCCTCGTGCAGATCGACGGCGCCATGCCGCGTCTGAACGCCATCCCGCCGGGCTGCGCCTTCAACCCGCGCTGCCCCAGGCGCTTTGCGCGCTGCACCGCCGAGCGGCCCGAGCCGCTGCCTGCGGGAACCGCGCTCGCCTCCTGCTGGTTGTATGCCGATGAACGTCGCTAGCCAGCCCTTGCTGCGCCTGAACGGCATCGGCAGGGATTTCGACGTCTCCCGGCCCTGGCTGAATCGCATGGTGGAGGGCGCGCCACGCCTGCTGCTACGCGCGGTGGACGACGTGTCCTTCGAGGTGGAGAAAGGCGAAACGCTGGCGCTGGTGGGCGAGTCGGGCTGTGGCAAGTCCACGGTCGCGCGCCTGATCGTGGGCCTGTATCCCCTCTCGCGCGGCCGCATCGAGTTCGACGGCCTGGACCTCGCCGCCCCGGGGACCGATGCCTCCGCGCTGCGCCGGCGCATGCAGATGATCTTCCAGGATCCCTACGCCAGCCTCAATCCGCGCTGGCGCGTGCGCGACATTGTCGCCGAGCCCATCCGCGTGCTGCGCCTGGCGGCCACGCCGAAGGCCGAGCGCGAGCGCGTGGCCCAGTTGCTGCGCCAGGTGGGCCTGTCCCCCGACGACGGCGAGAAGTACCCGCACGAGTTCTCCGGCGGGCAGCGCCAGCGCATCTCGATTGCGCGCGCCCTCTCGGGCAATCCGGAATTCCTGGTGTGCGACGAGCCGACGTCGGCGCTCGACGTGTCGGTGCAGGCGCAGATCCTCAACCTGATGAGCGAGCTGCAGGAACGGCTCGGCCTGACCTATCTGTTCATCTCGCACAACCTCGCCGTGGTGTCGCATATCGCCGACCGCGTCGGCGTGATGTACCTCGGGCGCGTGGTCGAGATCGCCGGGGCCGACACACTGTTCGCCTCGCCCAGGCATCCCTACACGCGCATGCTGATGGACGCGATTCCCGACCTGCAGATGAGCGGCAAGGCGCGCACGCCGGTGGCGGGCGAAGTGCCCAATCCGCTCGCCCCGCCCGCGGGTTGCGCTTTCAACCCGCGCTGCCCGCACGCCAATGACCGCTGCCGCAAAGAGCGCCCGCAGCTGGTGGACGATGGCGCGGCCGCCGTGGCCTGCCATGCCGTGGAGGAAGGGCGCCTCTAGCGCTTGAGCAGGTCGCGCAGCTTGTCCTGCACTTTCTCCTTCACCTTCTCTTTGGCGGCGCTACTGGCGAGCGAGCGGTAGTCGATCTCATATTTCGGTGCGTCGAACGTGCCGCTGAGCTTCACCGGCACCGTGAGTCCCGCAAGGTGGTCGAGGTCCGCGCCGCCCTGCCCCTTGGAGGTCGCCACCACCGTCGCCTTGGCAACGTAGTCCAGCTTCGAGTTGCCGATGTCGATGTCGCCCGCGCCGCCGATGCGCACCAGCGGTGCCTTGATGTCGAGGTCGTCATTGCGCGCCACGCCGTTCTTGATGGCGAAGCTCGCCGTCATCTCGGAGAAGTCGGTGCGCTGCGAAGTGTCGGCAGTCTGCTCCTGCGCCGACTTGGAGCCGAAGGCGGCCTTGGTCTTGCGCAGCGCTTCGGTGAGGTTGAAGCCCTTGACTGCGCCATCGCGCAGCGCGACGCGCGCCGAGCCGCCAAGCGCCTTCTTCATGGCGTTGACCGTCGCACCCGACGCGGTCACGTCCAGCGTCACGTTGCCGCGACCTTCGAGCGCGTCGCGTCCCATCATGTCCTTCAACAGCGGCCCGACGGCGACGTTGGCGAGGGTCTCCTTCAGCGCCATCCGGTTGCCGTTCGCATCGAGCGTCAGCGCCCCTTGCAGCGTCCCTTCGTAGAGCTTGGCCGAATGCGGCGCCAGGTTGGCGCGCCCGTCAGCGGCGTGCAGCTCCGCCTTCAGGTCCTCGAGCTTGAGGCCTTCGATCTGCAGGGCGCCCACGGACAGCTTGCCGTCGGCGCGCAGGCCCTTCAGGCCGCCCAGGTCGACGGGCACGTCGATGTCGACCTTCGCGTTTGCGCCGGGCGCCGGCTTGGCCTTGGGGCTCGCCGCGAGATAGCGATCCAGGTTGAGCTTGTCCACCACGACGTCGAACGTATAGTGCGGCGAGGAGAACTTCGCCATGGCGGCGGTTCCCTTGATCGTCGTTTCGTCGAACTTCGCCGTCAGCTCGACGCTGACGATCTCCTTCGCCACGTCGGCGCGCACGTCGCCGGCGAGGCTGAGGTCCAGTCGCGCGAGGTCCGCCGCGCTGCCTTCCAGCTTCAGAGTCATGCCGCTGAGCGCGTAGTCCTGGCGGGCCAGGCTGAAGCGGTAGCCGGCCTCCAGAGCCACCTTGGCGTCTACCGGCGGGTTCTTTCCCTTCAGATGCGCGGTCAGGCTCAGCTTGGCCGGCACGTCTTCGGCGATGCGGCCGGTGCGGAAATCCAGGTTCGCCACCTCCAGCAACTGCCCGCTGCCTTCGTCCCTGAAGGCGAGCGAACCGTTCTCCAGCCGGATGCCTGCAATGTCGAACTTGACCCTGGCCGGCGTGGCAGGGGCCGCGGCCGGCTTCTTCCCGTCTGCGGCGCCCAGCAGGTCATCGAAATCGAACTTGCCGCCCTTGGCGCGGATCACGCTCGCCTTCAGTCCCGCGATGCGCACCTGGTCCACCGACAACTCACCGCCCAGCAGCGGCAACACGCGCACCGAAACGTGGGCCGATTTGATGGCGGCGAAGTCGTGCTCGCTCGCGCGCCGCGACAGCGTCGCCTTGCCGACCGACACGCCGAGCGAAGGCCAGAAGGCAAGCTTGAGGTTGCCGTGGAACTTCAGCGTGCGCCCGGTGCGCTCCTTCACCAGTTTCTCGATTTCGTCCTTGTACGCATTGGGATCGAACGTCAGCGCGAGGACAATGGCGCCGGCCACCAGCAGCAGCACCAGCCCGCCCAGGGCGTAAAGGGACACCTTTAGCCATCTCATGCGGGCTTCCTCCCGGCAATGCCGAAGGGCACGTGTCCGGTGGCGACATGCTTGCCGGCGGACTCGACGTGGCCGCGCTGGTCGTCGAAGTAGAAATCGGGCTCGAAGGCCTTGAGGAATTCGCCCTTGTCCAAGCCGCCGAGGAACAACGCCTCGTCCACTGCGATCTTCCAGTGCATGAGCGTGCGCACCGCGCGCTCATGTGCCGGCGCGCTGCGCGCCGTGACCAGCGCGGTGCGCAGCTTCATGGGCGTGCCCGCGGTCTGCAGGCGGTGCAGCGCTTCCAGCAGGGGCTTGAACGGGCCGGGCGGCAGCGGGGTGTCGACGCGTGCCGTTTCGTGGCGCGTAAAGGCCTCAAGCCCGTCCTGCTGGTACACGCGCTCGGCCTCGTCGGAGAACAGCACGGCGTCGCCGTCGAAGGCGATACGGACTTCGTCCAGGTGCCGGCTCGCGGCGTGCGCCGATTCCGGCACCACGCGCGCCGCGGGGATGTTCGCATCCAGCGCGCGCATCACGTCCTGCTCGTTGGCCGAGAGGAAGAGGTTCGCGCGCAGCGCGTCCAGGTACTTGTAGGGCTGCCGCCCGCGCGTGAACACGCCACGCTCCACGCGCAATCCCGCGCGCTGCGCCGAGCGGAACACACGCAGGCCGCTCACCGGGTCGTTCTTGGACAGGATCACCACTTCCACGCGCTGCGCGTCCGGCGCATTGAAGGCGAGGAGCTTCTTCACCAGCGGGAAAGCCACGCCGTGCTTGGCCTGCACGTCTATGCGGCCGAGCTGGAGCGCAACGTAGGCGCCCTCCCCGTCGCGGTCGAATACGCGGTTCTCCTCTTCGAAGTCGAACAGCGCCCGGGAGGAGATCGCGACCACGAGCTTGCCGTCGAAGGTGACTGGCATAGGGGTCGGGAAATTCTACGGTAGATGTGCTCGCCACGCAGGGGCGATGGCTTCAGCGTGCGTCGGATACCGCACGGAACAAATCTCACGTTGTGCTATGGAGCGGGTGGAGGGAATCGAACCCTCGTATGCAGCATGGGAAGCTGCCGTTCTGCCATTGAACTACACCCGCGCAATGGGCGCGAGTGTATCATTCCCCGTTATGATTCAAGTGATTGTGAATGGCGCGCAGCATCGCTTGGAGCAGCCGCTCG
The DNA here is from genome assembly GCA_031391655.1 of Betaproteobacteria bacterium. Taxonomy (GTDB): domain Bacteria; phylum Pseudomonadota; class Gammaproteobacteria; order Burkholderiales; family SG8-39; genus JAABQT01. The sequence goes on along the minus strand of JANMUO010000382.1, from coordinate 621 downwards.
ATGTCGCGGCGCTCATCGCACGCCTGGAACTGCAGGGCAAGCGCATCGCAGTGGAAAGGAACGGCGAGATCGTGCCCAAGAGCGCGCATCGCACCACCCAGGTCGCCGACGGCGACCGGCTGGAGATCGTGGTCGCGGTGGGGGGCGGATGAGCGACAGCTTCGTCGTTGCCGGAAAAACCTACTCCTCCCGCCTGCTGATCGGCACGGGCAAGTACAAGGACTTCGCGCAGACGCGCGCCGCAGTGGACGCCTCGGGCGCCGAGATCGTCACGGTGGCGATCCGCCGCACCAACATCGGCCAGAACGCGAACGAGCCGAGCCTGCTCGAGGCGCTGCCGCTGTCGAAGTACACCTACCTGCCGAACACCGCGGGTTGCTACAGCGCCGAGGACGCCGTGCGCACTCTGCGCCTCGCGCGCGAGCTGCTCGACGGCCACGACCTGGTGAAACTCGAAGTGCTGGGCGACCCGCATACGCTCTACCCGAACATGCCGGAAACCCTGCTAGCCACAAAGCAGCTGGTGAAGGATGGCTTCAAGGTGATGGTGTACTGCTCCGACGACCCGATCCAGGCGAAGATGCTGCAGGACTTGGGCTGCGTCGCCATCATGCCGCTCGC
>JANMUO010000126.1:0-6858 GCA_031391655.1 Betaproteobacteria bacterium | reverse complement strand
CGAGCGCATCACCTGGGCGCCGCGCAGGATCATCAGTTCCCGCAACTCGCGCGGGCTGCGGCTGTCGAAGCGGATGGCGCGCGCGAACTCGGTCCACGCGGCGCACAGCGGCGCATGGTTGCCGAGCGCGCGGTAAAGATTCGGCGGATTTCCCCAGAGTTCCTCGAGGCGCTTTTGCAGGGCGGGTTCGAACACGGCATTGGGGATGCGTTGCATGGCGGCATAATATCCGAATGATCTCCGCCGACGCGATCCGCGATTTCCAGCTGACGCGGGTGCCGCCGGATTTCCTCGACGATCCCTATCCCTGGTACGCCGCGCTGCGCGAGCACGATCCGGTGCACGCGCTCGAGGGCGGCGGCGTGTTTCTCTCGCGCTACGACGACGCCATGGCCGTGTACCGCGACCCGCACGCGAGCTCCGACAAGAAGGCGGAGTTCGGCCCGAAGCTCGGCGACTCGCCGCTCTACGAGCACCACACGACGAGCCTGGTGTTCAACGATCCGCCGCTGCATACGCGCGTGCGCCGGATCATCATGGGGGCGCTCAACCAGCGCGCCATCGCGCGCATGGAGGGCGACGTGGCAACGCTGGTGGACACGCTGCTCTCCGAAATGGCCGGGAAGCGCAGCGTCAACTTCATCGACGATTTCGCCGCGCAGATCCCGATCGAGGTGATCGGCAACCTGCTCGACATCCCGCGCGGCTGGCGCGGCCCCTTGCGCGGCTGGTCGGTCGCCATTCTCACGGGCCTGGAGCCCAGGCTCAGCCCTGGGATGTTCGACAACGGCAACCGCGCGGTCACCGAGTTCATCGCGTTCCTCAAGTTGCTGATCGCCGAACGCAGGAAAAAGCCGGGCGACTACGAGTCCGACGTCCTCACCCGACTGATCCTGGGCGAGGCGGACGGCGAGACGCTCACCGAGACCGAGCTATACCACCAGTGCATTTTTCTCCTCAACGCCGGGCATGAGACCACCACGAACATGCTGGGCAACGGCATGTGGCTGCTGTTGCGAAATCCCGGGGAGATGGCGCGGCTGCGCGCCGAGCCGTCGCTCGTGCCGAACGCGATCGAGGAGATGCTGCGCTACGACGGCCCGATTCAGTTGAACAACCGCCGCCTCACTGCTCCGGCGACACTTTCGGGTAACACCCTCTCCGCGGGCACCCTGGTCACCATCGGCATCGGCGCGGCCAACCATGACCCGGCGCAGTTTGCCGACCCCGAGCGCTTCGACGTGGGGCGCAAGCCCAACCGCCATGTCGCCTTCGGCCAGGGCGACCACGCCTGCGCCGGCATGAACGTCGCACGCATGGAAGGCCGCATTGCGCTGGCGAAGCTCCTCGCGCGATTCCCGAAGATCGAGCTGAATGGGGAACCGGAGCGCGACCGCAGGATTAGGTTCCGGGGGTTCCGGAAACTCCCTGTTCGAGTGGCCTGAAATCGGGGTCAGAGCCCGATTTCATTTCCAGAAATTAATCGGGCTCTGACCCCGATTTATACTTGCTGGATGAATCCCAAAGCCCCGTTCCGCGCCGACCAGGTCGGCAGCCTCCTGCGCCCGGCCGAACTTGCCGTGGCGCGCAAGAAAGCGAAAGCCGGCGAGCTCAGCGCCGCGCAATTGAAGGAAGTCGAGGACCGCTGCATCCGCGCGGCAGTGGCGAGGCAGGAGTCCGTCGGGCTGGAGGCGATCACCGACGGCGAGATGCGCCGCGACTACTGGCACCTCGATTTCGTGAAGCAGCTCGAGGGCGTCACGCTCAAGCAGGCGGTGGGGATGACCTTCCAGGCGCAGGACGTGCCGCCGATGGCCACCATCACCGGCAAGGTGCGCTTCGGCAAGCCGATCTTCACGGACCACTTCGCCTTCCTCAAGTCTGCAACGAAGAAGACGCCCAAGCTCACCATCCCCGCGCCCGCGGCGCTGCATTTCCGCGGCGGCCGGAACGCCGTTTCGCGCGAGGTGTATCCCGACCTGAAGGAGTTCTGGTCCGACACGGCGGCGGCGTATCGCGAAGCGATCAAGGCGATCGCGCAGGCCGGATGCACCTACCTGCAGCTGGACGACGTGAGCTTCGCCTACTTGTGCGATCCGAAGGTGCGCGAGAACTTCCGCACCAATGGCGATGACCCGGCGACACTGCACCGCGACTACGCGGCAGCGACCAACGGCGCGCTGAAGGACCGCCCTGCGGGCATGAGCGTCACCATGCACACCTGCCGCGGCAACTTCCGCAGCGCGTGGTTCGCCGCCGGCGGCTACAACGACGAAGTGATCGAGGCGATGTTCTCCACCGCGGTGGACGGCTACTTCATGGAGTACGACAGCGATCGCGCGGGTGGCTTCGAGCCGCTGCGTCTGCTGCCCAAGGGAAAGAAGGTGGTGCTGGGGCTCGTGACGACGAAGGTCGGGGCGCTGGAGTCGAAGGACGCGCTGAAGAGGAAAATCGACGAGGCGGCGAAGTTCGTGCCGCTGGAGAACCTTTGCCTGTCACCGCAGTGCGGCTTCGCCAGCACTCACCATGGCAATGCGCTCAGCGAGGAGGAGCAGTGGAAGAAGCTGGAGCGGGTGGTGGAGGTGGCAAGAGAGGTCTGGAAGTAAATAGGGACAGACCCTAATTTCTAGCGCTCGCGCCCGGCCTCATGCCAGGCCTTCTGCACCGGACTCAAGACGTACTCCAGGATAGACCGCGTACCGAGGTGAATTTCACTTGAGACCTGCATGCCCGGCGCGAGTGGGTAGCGGCTGCGGTCGGCCACCAGCTCCTGAGCGCTGAGTTCCACCAGCGTCCTGAATGCCAATGGGCCCATCGGCCTGTCACGCCCGCTCAACGCGTTCGATCTGGTGTTGGGCGATGGCGCCTCGGTGGCGTCAGCGTTGATGTGGGTCACCCTGCCCCCCACCATGCCGTACTTCTGGAACTGGAAGGCGGCAAGCTTCACCTTGACGTCCTGCCCGGTGTGGACGAAGCCCACATCCTGGTTTGACACCCAGACCTCCGCGACCAGTTTGTCCGCCTCCGGCACGAGCGTCATCAGGATGGTGCCCGGCGCAGCGACGGTGCCCGCCGTGTAAGTGGCGAGGTCCTTCACGATCCCGGCCTGCGGCGCCTTGAGCTCGAGCAGGCCCTGGCGGTGCTCGTGCTTGGAAAGCTCCTGGCTCGCCCGCTCCAACTGGTTTGCAGTGTCGGCGCGCTCGGCCTGCAGCGACCTGCGGTAGTCGGCCGTGATCTGCGCGATCTTCGCTTCCGACTGCGCGATCAGCGCGCGGCTGGATCGGATGACGAACTCCTGCGTGCGCAGGTCCTGCTCTTTTTCGATGCGCTCGCGCGCCTTGTCGGTCGCCATGACCCTGCCTGCGAAGCCGTCCTTCTGCAGTTTCTCGAACGCCTTCTCCTGCTCGACATAGTGCGGCAGCACCTGCTCTAGCTTCGACTTGGTGGACTCCGCGGCAGCGAGGTCGTGGCGCGCCTTGTCCAGCAGGCTCCGTTCCTGCGCGAGCGCGTTCTCGTAGGCGCGCAGGTTCGCCTCGTACTGCGCCTGCCCTTGCGCGAAATGGGCAGCGGAGTCGTCCTTGTTGTGCTGCAGCCGTTTGCCTGCGAGCTGCGCGTCGATGCGGCGCAGCGCGAGGCGCTTGGTCTGGTAGTCCGCCTGCAGCGATTTCACGTCGGCCTGCGTCAGCGCGGCGTCCATGCGGATCAGCACCTGGCCTTCCTTCACCCTCTCGCCTTCCCGCACGAGGATCTCCTTTACGATCCCCTGCTCCGAGGGCTGGACGATCTTCAGGTAGCTCGAGGGCACGAGCTTGCCGTCGGCCACCGCGACGATGTCCAACCGCCCGAACACGGCCCACAGCAGCACGCCGACGAGCAGCACAACCAGCAGCCGCAGCATCCAGCCCGCTAAGGGCGCAGGGGGCTTATCCTGGATGCGCAGCAGCGAGGGGGCAAAATCGATGGGATCGGCACTTGGCATTCGAATCAACATGGCCGCCGAACCCCTTGAATACGTGGTGCTAGAATTCTGCGCATCATGCGACCTATCTCCCTTTCCCCTGCACAGCAGCGCCGGCTCGATCGACTGGCACGGGAGTCTGGCCGATCGACCGCGCAGACGCTGACGTTTGTGCTTCGGGATGGTTTCGAGTATTGCGAGTGGCAGCTTCGTGCAAGCAATGCTGCGGATGCAGAAACCAAGCGGCTTGGAACGATTCCGCACGATGTAGTAATGCAAGAGGCACGAGAATTGATTGCTTCGGCGCGTGGCCGTCGCCGGCGCCAAGCGGCTTGATTGGTCTACGAGCGCCCGCCTGGCGTTTCAGGAGACTCTTGCCCGAATCTTGCAGGATGATCCTCACGCGGCGGAACTTGTACTGGCACGCACTGAACGCGCAATCGCACTGATTCTTTCCCACCCGCGCCTGGGCACCCCGACGCTCAAGCGCAACGAGCGCAGATTCGCAGTGCCAAACACTGGCCACATCTTCCACTATAGGGTTTCGCAAAGCGCAATCCAGATCGTGCTTTGGTACCGTGCTCGTCAAAGGATTCATGGCTAGACCAGTTTCGCGAATCCTTCCTGCAATCCACTAAAGGGCCGCAGCGACTGCGCCTCCGATCCGAATCCGGCTGCGCCAATTACCTGCTGTGCCGACGCGACGCTGATGCCCTGCAGCGTCCGGTTTCTCCCGTACCAGTAAGCCAGGTCGCCGCCGATCGCCGCATCGTCCGCGCCGCCGAGATGGAAGGCCAGCAGCGCGTTCGTGACCTCCCAGTTCGTCAGCCCCGGCGTTGCAGCACGTGCCGCGTCGTACGCGCCGACCATGCCGAGGAAATCGAAGGTCTGCACACGGCGGTTGTAGAGCGGATCGCCGGAGGAGGCGTCGAACTCCTCGGTCGCATCCAGAACGACTTGCAGGGAGAGCACGCTGTGGTTGCCGCCGTACCAGTTCTTCAGCGTCACGCCCTCGTCCTCGCCGGTCGAGACGACCAGATCCTTGCCGGACCTGGAGAGCTGGATGTCGGAGTAGCGGATGCTGCCGCCGAAGGAAAGCGTGTTGCCGCCGTCGCGCCCGCCGTAGACCGTGTCCATGCCATCTCCGGCGTTGAAGGCAATCACGTCGCTGCCCTGGCCGACGCGCAGGGTGTCGTTCCCCGCTCCGCCCACTATGAACCCGGAGCCCGCGCCGCCATAGATCAGGTCGTCACCTGCTCCGCCGTCCAGCACGTTCTGCCCGGCCCCGCCGCGCAGTACGTCGCTCCCCGCGCCGCCTTGGAGGACGTCCGTCCCCGCACCGCCGCGCAGCAGATCGTTGCCGATGTCGCCATAGACATAGTCGCTGCCTCCGCGTGCGATCAACGTCTCGTCACCCGTACCTCCGTAGAGATGTTCGTTGCCCGCTGTGCCAGTAACAGTGGACCCTGCTGCGGCGCGCACGATGAGGCCGAAGTCCGAAACAGCAGACTCCCCCTCGGGATCGGTTGCCGTCACCGCGATGTGCGAAATGCCGATGTGGCTTGCCAGGGGCGAGCCCGAGAAGATCCCCGTCGCGGGATCGAAGGCGAGCCACGCCGGGAGCGCGCTGTCGCCGTAGAGACTGGCGCTCAGTTCGAGCGCGTCCCCGTTCGCATCGTGGAACGCGTCGATGGGCACCAGGAACTCCAGCGCCGAGCCTGCTTCGAAGGAGCGATCGACAAGCGGGTTGGCGACTTCCGGCGCTGAGTTCTCGCCATCCGCCGGTGCGAGCGCTTCAATCGTCGCAGCATCCCATTGGGCGCCGTCCGTCCCGAAGGCCATGTAGTCGATCCTGCGATCTGCATCGGCGTACCAACCGATGAGCCGAACGCTGTCTGCAGCTAGCTGCAGCACCAGGTCGGCGCCGCTGCGCACGAGCGCCGCATCGGTGGACGCCGCGCCCGCCAGGACCAGGTAATCCGGCGAGCCGTCCGTGTCGAGGTTGTCGATCGCATCCGCGCCGTCGCCCGCGACGAAGTAGTAGGTGTCCTCGCCTTCGCCCCCAGCGAGGAAATCGTCTCCGGCATTGCCGTACAGCGTGTCGAACCCGCCGAGGCCGAGGATCGAGTCGGCGCTGCTCGTGCCCCAAAGGATGTCCTCGCCTTCCGTCGCGGCGAGCAGCACCACGCGGGCTTCGAGGTCCTGCGGTGACCAGACCGTCCCGTCCGCGAGCTCCACCTGCTCGACTACCGCGGTGGGATCGACCAGCATGTCCCCGAGCGTGAGCCTGTCTCCGCCAGCCATCACGAGGTAGTAGTTCCACAGGTCGCGCGTGACCGCGACATCGGCGAACTCGAACCCCAGCAGGACAACGCGGTCCGTTCCATCCTGCGTCTCGCTCCACTCGTAGATCTCGTCGCGGCCATCGCCGACGGCGTAGAGGTAGGTGTCCGCGCCCTCCCCGCCGGACATCAGGTCGGCGTCGCCGGCACCGCCCCAAAGCGTGTCGTCGCCCTCGCCGCCGTATAGATCGTCGTTGCCGCCGCGGCCGTTGAGCGTGTCGTCGCCGCCTTCGCCGAAGATCGCGTCGCGAATGCCAGTGCCCGCAAGCACGTCGTCTTCGTCCGAGCCGTAGTGCTGGAAGCTGTTCTCTAGAAAATCAGCGTAGCCATACGTCGTGCCGTCGGCGAACTCGAGCCGCTCGAAGACCGGCGTGGAATGTGGGTCGTCGGCATCGAACGCGGTGAACCGGACGGATTCGCCGTCTCCGTAGTGCAGCAGGAGCGAGCCGAGGCTGAAACTGATGGACCAGCTCGGAACGCTTTCGTCGAAGACAAGAACACTCGGGCCCGCGTCTGAAATCACGTCGGCGCCGCTGCCTGCCCTAAGCAGGTAAGTGT
>JANMUO010000321.1:0-5365 GCA_031391655.1 Betaproteobacteria bacterium | reverse complement strand
CGTCCGTTGAGGCATTCCCACGCAGAGCGTGGGAACGATCGAGCCGATGGGGACGGGCGAGTTGCGGATGATCCACTCGCGCGTCTCGTGGATGTGCTTGCCAGTGGACAGGTCCATCACCGTGTCGCCGCCCCAGCGGATCGACCAGGTCATCTTCTCCACTTCTTCGCCGATACCCGAAGAGACCGCGGAATTGCCGATATTGGCGTTGATCTTCACCAGGAAATTGCGGCCGATGATCATCGGCTCGGATTCCGGGTGGTTGATGTTGGCGGGGATGATGGCGCGGCCACGCGCCACTTCCGCTCGCACGAACTCCGGCGTGATCGCGTCCGGGATCGACGCGCCGAAGGATTCGCCCTTGTGCTGCTTCATCAGCAGCTCGAGCATCTTCTGGCCCGTTTTGCCCGTGGCCTTGAGACTCTCGATATAGCGCTCGCGCTCAAGGTTTTCGCGGATGGCGATGAACTCCATCTCCGGCGTGATGACGCCCTTGCGCGCGTAGTGCATCTGCGACACGTTCATGCCGCGGCGCGCGCGGCGCGGCGCGCGCTTCAGGTTGAAGCGCAATTCGGCCAACTTCGGATCGTTCAGGCGCTCGATGCCGTACTGCGAGGAGGGGCCGCCCAGGACCTCGGTATCGTTGCGCTCTTCGATCCACGCCTGGCGCAACGGCGCGAGGCCGGAGCGGATGTCGATCTTCGCCGCCGGGTCGGTATAGGGGCCCGAGCAGTCGTAGACGGTCACCGGCGGGTTCTGCTCGCCACCGAACATACCGGGCGTATCGGCCTGGGTAATCTGCCGCATCGGCACGCGGATGTCCGGGCGCGAGCCCTCCACGTAGACCTTCGTCGAATTGGGCAGCGGGTGGATCGCCGCGTCATCGACTTGCGCAGTGGCGGCGAGGAACTTGGGATTGGCGTTCATGGCGCTTCCTTCGGCGGGATTACCCGCATCAGGTTCTAAGGGACTCTCTCACCCGCCCCGACCGGGACAGGACCCCTGCGTGGGTAATAGTTTGCCGCGCTTGCACTTTCTACAGCGACGCATTATATTACTGACTGTTCAGTTACTTCCATTTCGACCTTGCCGACCTCTGCCAACGCAAAGAACGAACCCCGGTGGACGCGCCGCAAGGAAGCGCGCCCGGAAGAGATCACCGCCGCGGCGCTCGAGTTGTTTGTCGAGCGCGGCTTTGCCGCCACGCGCCTGGAGGATGTCGCTGCGCGCGCCGGCGTTTCCAAGGGCACGGTGTACCTGTACTTCGCCAACAAGGAAGAACTGTTCAAGGCGGTGGTGCGCGACGGCCTGGTGTCCCCGATTGCCGAGATGAAGGGCTATATCGAGCAGTACGACGGCAGCAGTTTCGACCTGCTGCGCATGCTGGTTCTGGGCTGGTGGGACAAGGTCGGCGCCACGCGCCTCTCGGGCATCCCGAAGCTGCTGCTTGGCGAGTCGGGAAACTTCCCGGAGCTGGTGCGCTTTTACCTGGCCGAGGTGGTCGAGCCCGGCCAGGAGGTGATGGCGGCGCTGGTCAGGCGCGGCATTGCGCGTGGCGAGTTCCGCAACGTCGCGCCGCGGGATGCGTCGCTGCTCATCGCGGCGCCCCTGCTGCAGATGATGCTGTGGCGCACCGCCCTCGAGCCGCAATCGAAGCACAAGATCGACCCCCAGCAATACCTGGAAGCCCACCTGGACATGCTCCGGCATGGCCTGGGCGCGAAATCGGAGTAGCACCATGACCAAGAGCAAGACCCTCCTCCTCGCGGCACTGGTCGCAGCAGGCCTCGCCGCAGCCGGCTTCGCCGCGATGCGCGCCAAGGCGCCGGCGGCGGCCCCCGCCGCGCAGCCGGTGGCCGAGTTCACGCAGCAGGACCTGTACATCGTCGACCCGCAGCCGATCGAGCAGACCTTGCCGCTGACGGGCACCCTCACGCCGTTCAGCGAGGCCGTCCTCAAGGCCAAGGTGGCGGGCGAGCTCATCCAGATGGCGGTGCGCGAGGGCGAAAGCGTGCAGCAGGGCCAGGTGCTGGCGCGCATCGACCAGACCGAAGTGTCGGCGCGCGTGGCGGCGCGTCAGGCCGACGTGGCGGCGGTGCGCTCGCAGCTCCTGCTGGCGGACAAGAACCGCTCGACGCAACAGGCGCTGCTCGACAAGAAATTCATCTCGCAGAACGCGTTCGACGGCGTGCAGAGCAACTACGATGTGGCGGCAGCGAGGCTGCGTTCCGCCGAAGCCGACCTGGTGGTGGCGAAGAAAGCGCTCGGCGACTCGGTGGTGGTGGCGCCGTTCGCCGGCGTCGTCGCGCAGCGCCATGTGCAGGCCGGCGAGCGCGTCGCGCTCGATGCCAAGGTGATCACCGTGGTGAACCTCGCGCGCCTGGAACTCGAGGCGGCGGTGCCTGCGGTGGAGATCAGCCTGCTGCGCGTGGACCAGCCGGTCGCCTTCCGCGTCGACGGGTTCGGCGAACGCGTGTTCGTCGGGCGCATCGAGCGCATCAATCCGTCTACCGTCGCGGGCTCGCGCTCGGTGAACGTATACGCCGTGATCGACAACGCCGACGGCGTGCTGCGCGGCGGGCTGTTCGCGCAGGGCACGGTGCGCCTCGGCCGCGTCGAGCGCGCGCTGGTGGTCCCGGCCTCGGCGGTGCGCGAGGAGATCGGGCAGAACCATGTCTTCGCGCTGGTGGATGGCACGATCCGGCGCAAGATCGTGAAGGTCGGTCCCGTGGACGCCACCGGCCAGGTCCAGGTGCTGGAGGGCCTGCAGCCCGGCGATCGCATCGTGCGGTTCAACCTCGGCTCCCTGCGCGAGGGGACCGCCGCGCGCTTGGCCGGCCCCCAGGCCGAAGCCACCAGGTAGTCGGCCATGTGGTTCACCCGCGTCAGCATCGACAACCCGGTGTTCGCGACCATGATGATGGCCGCGCTGCTGGTGCTGGGCCTGTTCTCCTACTCGCGCCTGCCGGTCGAGCAGTTCCCCGACGTCAGCTTCCCGGTGGTGGTGGTGGAGACCGAGTACCCGGGCGCCTCCCCCGAGAACGTCGAGGAGGAGGTGACGCGAAAGATCGAGGAATCGGTCAACACGGTGAGCGGCATCAAGACACTCTCCTCGCGCTCCTACGAGGGCCGCTCGGTGGTGATCGTGGAGTTCGACCTCACCGTGGACCCCAAGCTGGCATCGCAGGACGTGCGAGAGAAAGTGGCCCTCATCCGCTCGACCTTCCGCGACGAGATCAAGGAACCCCGGGTGAGCCGCTTCAACCCGGACGACTTCCCCATCGTTTCGGTGGCGGTGGTGTCGGGCACCATGGGCCTGCGCGAGCTCACCACGCTCGCCGACCAGGTGATCAAGAAGCGCCTGGAGAACGTCGCCGGCGTCGGCCTGGCCACGCTGGTGGGCGGGGTGAAGCGCGAGATCAAGGTGTACCTCAACCTGGAGGCGCTGGAGGCGCAGAAGGTCGGCGCCGACCAGGTGATCCAGGCGCTGCGCACGGAAAACCAGGAGTTGCCCGCCGGCACGATCGTCAGCGCCAGCCAGGAGCGAGTGGTGCAGATCAAGGCGCGCCTCGGCGCGCCGCAGGATTTCAGGAACCTGATCGTGGCGCGCCGCGCCGGCAAGCCCGTCACCCTGGGGCAGGTGGCGGAGATCGAGGACGGCCAGCAGGAAGAAGAGAGCATCGCGCTGATCAACGGACAGCGCGCGCTGTCCGTGGACATCGTCAAGTCCCAGGGCGAGAACACCATCGCGGTGGTGGACGGCGTGCAGCGCGCCGTGCGCGACATGCAGGGGCTGCTGCCCGCGAACGTGAAGCTGGACATCGTGCGCGACGCCTCCATCGGTATCCGCAACTCCGTGAAGGACGTGCGCGCGACCCTGATCGAAGGCGCCCTGCTCACCATCGCCATCGTGTTCCTGTTCCTCGCCTCCTGGCGCAGCACGGTGATCACCGGGCTCACGCTGCCGATCGCGCTCATCGGCACGTTCCTGTTCATCTACGCGCTCGGCTTCACGCTCAACGTGCTCACGCTGATGGCGCTGTCGCTGTCGGTAGGCCTGCTGATCGACGACGCCATCGTGGTGCGCGAGAACATCGTGCGCCATGTCGCCATGGGCAAGGACCACCGTACGGCCTCGCTCGAGGGAACGCGCGAGATCGGCCTGGCGGTGCTGGCCACCACCTTTTCGATTGTCGCGGTGTTCCTGCCGGTGGGCTTCATGGGCGGGATCATCGGGCGCTTTTTCCATCAGTTCGGCCTCACGGTGGTCGCCGCGGTGCTGATCTCGATGTTCGTGTCCTTCACCCTCGACCCCATGCTCAGTTCTCTGTGGCACGACCCGCAGGCCGAGGGGAAATTCAGCAAGGGGCCGCTGGGGCGGCTGCTGGCCTGGTTCCACCGTCTGATGGAGCGCCTGTCGGCGGCCTACGAGCGGCTTCTCGGCTGGAGCCTCGGGCATCGCAGGACGGTGCTGGCGATCGCCGCGGCCAGCTTTCTCCTCGCCTTCCCGCTGATGAAATTCCTCGGCTCGGAGTTCGTCCCCGAGCCCGACCTCTCGGAGCTGCAGGTGCAGTTCAAGACCCCGGTCGGCTCCTCCCTCGCGCTCACGCAGTCCAAGGCCGAGCAGGCCGAGGCCGCGCTGCGCGAATTCGCCGAGGTGAAGTACACCTACACCACCGTCAACACCGGAACCTCCCTGGGCAAGAACCGCGTCAACGTGTTCGTGCAGCTGGTGCCGAGGAAGCAGCGCACGCGCTCGCAGAGCGAGCTGACGCGGCCGATGCGCGAGCGCCTGGCGCGCATCGCCGGGATCGAGCTCACCCAGATCGGCGCCTTCAAATCGGTGTCCAGCGGCAAGCCGCTGCAGGTGTCGATCCTCGGCCAGGACCGCGCCACGCTGGCCGCCCTGTCCGTGCAGGTGATGGGCGCCATGCGCCAGGTGCCGGGCGCGGTGGACATCGAATCCAGCGACGAAGCGGCCAAGCCCCAGCTCTCCGTCGAGGTGAAGCGCGAACTGGCGAGCGACCTGGGAGTGGGCGTGTCGCAACTCGCCGCCACGCTGCGCCCGCTCCTCGCCGGGCAGGCGGTGGGCAACTGGCGCGGGCCGGACGACCAGTACTACGACGTGCAGGTGCGCCTGGCGCGCGCCGACCGGGCGCGCACCGCGGACCTGGAGCGGGTGCAGCTGGTCTCCACCCAGACCGACGCCAACAGCAGCCCGCGCATGGTGTCGCTGCGCGAGATCGCGGCGATCCGCGACGGCACTGGCGCGCAGCAGATCAACCGCAAGGAGCAGTTGCGCGAGGTGCTGGTGACCGCCAATGTGTTCAACCGCCCGGCGGGCGATGCCGCGAACGAGCTCAAG
>JANMUO010000307.1:0-6624 GCA_031391655.1 Betaproteobacteria bacterium | reverse complement strand
TCCCGCCTTCATCATCGTCGCCAGCTGGCGCGTGAACAGCGCGATGTCCTTGTCCCTCACTTTGCCGCCGCTGCCGAACTTCTGCTTCTTGACCTTCTGGACGATGATTCCCTGCCGGCGCAGCGTGGCGTTCACCGCCGCCTCGCTCACGGAGCGCACCTCGCCGCGGACGACTTTGCCGCCCTTGTCGCGTCCTTCCCAGAGGAAGTTGAATTCCTTGGGCCCGGCGCCTTTTGCCGCTGCTGCCGTTGCCATAGCGCTCTCCGCTGCCGACTGACTGGCGATGATGCCCTGAGGACAGTTTTTTGTAAAGCCTCAGGTTTCTCGCCTAAACTGCTGAAGCGGCTTGGTTTTGAGGGGTCTAAAACTGCCTGAAAACGGCGCCGCCGAGCCCCTCCGCTACGCCGCCTCCGGGTCCGCCTCTACCGGGCGAAAGATGCGCACTGTCTTCACCGTGCGTCCCTGGGCATGCAGGATCTCCATCGGCACCTGGCCGATCTTGATCGATACGTCCGCCTCCGGGATGTCGCGCAGTTGCTCGAGGATCAGGCCGTTCAGCGTCTTGGGGCCCTCTGTCGGCAGGTCCAGCCCCAGCGCCCGGTTGAGTTCCCGGACCGGCGTTGCGCCGTCGGCGGTCGCGCTGCCATCGTCGCCCCAGGCGAGGGTTTGCGCGGCCGTGGGCATCGACGTAGTGAACTTGCCGATGATCTCTTCGATGATGTCCTCCAGGGTGACCAGGCCCATCAGCTCGCCGTACTCGTCCACCACCAGCGCAATGCGCTCCTCGTTCTCCTGGAAATACTGCATCTGCGCGAACACCGGAGTGGACGCGGGCACGAAGTAGGGCGCCGCCAGCAGCGATTCGATTTCCTTCTTGTTCAGCGTTCCCGCCTGCAGCGGCGCCAGCACCTTGCGCAGGTGCAACACCCCCACGACTTCGCCGCGCGAGTCGCGGAACACGGGCAGGCGCATGTGGTAGCTGGTGGCGAGGTGCCGGGCTATCGCTTCCATGTCGTCGTCCAGCTTGATGGATTCGATGCGTGCGCGCGGCAGCATGATGTCCTGCACCGTGATGGCGCCGAGGTCGAACAGATTTAACAAGATTGACACGTGCTTCTTCGGCATGAAGCTCGAGGACTCGAGCACGATGGTGCGGATTTCCTCGGGCGACAGCGGCTGGCCGCCGGATTCCTGCGGTCGGATGCCGAGAATCCTGAGCAAAGGCTTGAGGATGGCGTCGGTGGACGCGGACAGCAGGTGCACGAAGGGTGCAGATACCCATGCCAGCGCGTGCATCGGCCAGGCCACCAGCCGTGCGATGCCCTCGGCGTTGTGCTGGCCGAGGCGCTTGGGAACCAGTTCGCCGACGACGATGGTGAAATAGGTGATCGAAAGCACCACGAGAAGCGTCGCCACGAGGCTGCTCGGCTTTTGTTCCATTCCCAGGGATTGCAGCCAGACCGACAGCGGCCCGGCCAGCACCGCCTCGCCGACGATGCCGTTGAGCAGGCCGATCGAGGTAATGCCGATCTGCACGGTGGACAGGAAGCGCGTGGGCTGGGCGCCGAGCCGCACCGCCGCCGCAGCCAGCCCGTCGCCGTTCGCCGCAAGCGTGCTCAAGCGCGCCTTGCGCGCAGTGAGCAGCGCCACCTCGGCCATCGCAAAGCTGCCGTTCAGCAGGATCAGGCAGGCCAGAATCAGGATTTCCATGGGTCCACCTTGGCGGGGATTTGCAGGAACCGGGTGCGGCGTTCAGCCGCGCCCGAGCACTACCTCGAGGACGAAGCGGCTGCCGATGTAGGCTAGCAGCAGGAGAACGAATCCGCTCAGCGTCCAGCGCAGCGCCGTGCGCCCGCGCCAGCCGTAGAAATGGCGTCCGGCGAGCAGCAGCGCAAACGTCGCCCAGGACATGATGGCGAACAGGGTCTTGTGGTCAAAGCGCAGCGCGCGCCCGAACAGCGTCTCGGAGAAGGCGAGTCCGGTGGCTAGCGTGAAGGTGAGCAGCACGAATGCCGCGGCAATCAGGCGGAACAACAGCCGCTCCTGCGTCAACAGGGGGGGCAGGGCGCCGAGTGGCCCCGCCAACATCGCGGCACCGTCGGCGACGGACGAGCCGCCAGCGCCACGCGCGCTGCGCGCCTGGTGCAGTCGGCGCTCGACCAGCGCCATGACGAGCGCATGCAGGATGGCAATGGTAAACAGGCTGTAGGCGAGCATGGCCAGCACCAGGTGCAGCTTGAACTCGATCGACGCCGCGTAGGCGCCGCTGGAGCGACCGGGGAACAGCGCCGGCAGCGGCGTCGCAAGCGCTGCCAGTGCGAGTGCCGGCGGCTGCATGCCGTCGAGGTCGTAGAACAGGCTCTCGAGCCAATAGAAGAGGACCGCGAGCCAGAGCATGATCGAGAGTGCCTGGGCGAAGCCAAAGCGAAGTTCCGGCGCTGCGAGCAGGTCTGCATACAGAAGCATGCCGTGCAGCGCGAGGGGCAGGAGGATGGCACCGCGCTCCCAAGGCTGCAGCCCGCCTGCGGCGGCGGGCCGGGCCCGCCAGCGCGTGTTCCAGAAGTGCCACGCCAGCCCTGCGTAGGCGGCCGCGCAGAGCGCGTGAATTACAATGTCGGGCACCCATTCAGTTTATCACCCGTGCTCGACAACCTGACCGCACGACTCGCCAAGATCGTCAAGACGATCCGCGGCGAGGCGCGCCTGACGCCGGACAACATCCAGGACGCGCTGCGGGAGGTCCGCATGGCGTTGCTCGAGGCGGATGTCGCGCTTCCGGTGGTGCGCGAGTTCATCGCCGCTGTAAGGGAGAAGGCGCTCGGTACCGAGGTGGTGGGCAGTCTCACGCCTGGCCAGGCGCTGGTCGGGGTGGTGCACCGCGAGCTCGCCCGGTTGATGGGCGAGGCCAACGTCGGCCTCGACCTCGCCGCGCAGCCGCCAGCGGTGATCCTGATGGCCGGTCTGCAAGGTTCGGGCAAGACGACGACTGCAGCCAAACTTGCTCGCCTGTTGGTGGCGCAGAAGAAAAAGGTCCTCCTGGCTTCCTGCGACGTCTACAGGCCGGCGGCGATCGAGCAGTTGCGGACGGTGGCGGCGCAGGTGGGCGGGGACTTCTTCCCTTCTGCGGCGACCGAGCGGCCGCTCGACATCGCGCAACGCGCCCTCGAGCACGCGAAGACGCGCTACTTCGACGTGCTGATCGTGGATACCGCCGGGCGCCTCGTCATCGACGAGCCGATGATGCAGGAAGTCGCTGCGCTGCACGCTGCGCTCAAGCCGGTGGAGACGCTGTTCGTGGTGGATGCAATGCAGGGTCAGGACGCGGTCAACGTGGCGCGCGCGTTCGGCGAGCGGCTGCCCCTCACCGGCGTCATCCTCACCAAGCTCGACGGCGATGCGCGTGGCGGCGCGGCGTTGTCGGTGCGCCAGGTGACGGGCAAGCCCATCAAGTTCGCCGGCGTTGGCGAGAAGCTGGATGCTCTGGAGCCGTTCCATCCGGAGCGCATGGCCTCGCGCGTGCTCGGCATGGGCGACATCCTGTCGCTGATCGAAGAGGCCCACAAGCAGGTGGACCTGGCGCAGGCGCAGCGCGTCGCGGAAAAATTGCGCAAGGGCAAGGGTTTCGACCTCGAGGACTTCAAGCAGCAGGTCCAGCAGATGACGAAGATGGGAGGCCTGTCCTCGATGCTCGACAAGCTGCCGGCGCAGCTGGCGGGCCAGATCAACCCGGCGCAGCTGCAGGACGGCCGCCAGTTCCGCCGCATCGAGGGCATCATCAATGCGATGACTCCCCGCGAGAGGGCCGACCCGGATCTGATCAAGGCATCGCGCAAGCGGCGCATTGCCGCGGGTGCCGGCGTGCCGGTGCAGGAAGTGAACCGCCTGCTCAACCAGTTCGAGCAGATGCAGAAGATGATGAAGATGATGAAGGGTGGTAACCTGACGCGCATGATGCGCGGCATGAAAGGCATGCTGCCGCGGTAGGCGCGGCCGGGCACCACAAAAGGAAAGGCCCGCCAATCGGCGGGCCTTCGCTTTACTTCTTCTTTCTCTTCGCAGCCTTTCGTGCCGGGCTGCGCTTCGCGCTAGATCGGGCCTTGCGGCCTGGTTTGGCGCTTAGGCGAACTTTTTTGCTTTGGCGAGACCTTTCACGGTCTCGGTTGCAGCGGCGACGTTGGCTTCGGCGATTTCGGTCGCCTGCTTGGTCACTTTGGTGAAGTTGTCGTAAGCCGAGTTGGCGGCGGCGAGCATCGACTTGATGCCGGCGACCGCGACGTCGGAGCCGGCAGGCGCGTTCTTCACGGCCTTGTCCAGCAGCGCGGTGAAGTTCTCGTTCCAGTCAGAGACGCGCTTTTCGGCGGCCTTCGACATCTCGGCGTTGGTTTCCGTCGCCACTTCGTAGACGCTCTTCGAATAGGCGATGGCCTTCTCGATCGCCGGGGTGGCGAAGGCGCTCTGCAGGGTGACGAACTCCTGCACGTCTTTCGCGCTGAAAAGGGCGCGGGTGTTGCTGACGCTGTCTTCAAATGCGGTCTTCACCGCATTGGCGTTTAGCGTGGCGAGCTTCTCGATCGCGGCGAATTGCGTCGCGGCGAGGGAGAGCATCGCGTCCACGTTGGCCTTGCCGGCCGCCTGAATCTGCTCGGGGGTGACATACATGATGTGGCTCCTTGTCTAAGTAAACGAATTCGGTTGGTAGGTCTGTTGGGGCACTTTGGTGCACCGCAACAAAATGGATTCTAGACTTTTACCATTGAATGTCAAATACTTTTTGCAGTGCAGCATAAGTTCTTGATACACCGCAGAATCCGCAGGAGCAAGGGATTCGGTGGGTGTTTCAAACGAAGCCGAAAACCCAGGCGAAACTCTGAGACGGCTGGGGAAGACGACGACGACAATGGCGGCCCATGAGCAATGCGCCTGCCGCCCCCGATCCCGTGCAAAGGGCTGCATGGGTGTTTCCCGGCCTGTTCGTCGCCCTCTGGAGCACCGGATTCATCGGTGCGAAGCTGGGCCTGCCGTTTGCCGAGCCGGCCACCTTTCTCGAAATTCGATTTGCCGCGGTTTTGGCGGTCCTCCTGCCACTGTGCTGGCTCATGCGCGCGCCTTGGCCCAAGTCGCAGGCGGAGTTCTGGCACATGGCCTTCGCAGGAGCCCTGATCCAGGGCGGGTACCTTGGCGGCGTATTCCTTTCCCTTTCGCGCGGCATGCCGGCCGGCGTGTCGTCACTGATTACTGCCCTGCAGCCGATCCTCGCCGCGGTGCTGAGCGGCTGGCTGCTGGGGGAACGCACCAACGCGCGTCAATGGCTCGGCCTGGCAATCGGCATCGTCGGGGTGGCGCTGGTGGTGCGGGAGAAATGGCTGCTGGAGGGCGTGGGCTTCGACGCCACGGCGCTGTCAGTGCTGGCCCTGGTCAGCATCAGCCTGGGCGCCATCTGGCAGAAGAGGAATTGCGCGCAGGTCGACCTGCGCACTGGCGCTGCGATCCAGTTCGCGGCCGGCTTCCTCGTACTGCTGCCCTACGCGTTGTTGTTCGAAACGGGCCGCATCGCGTGGAGCGTCGAGCTGGTCATTGCCATTGCGTGGCTGGTCTTCGCATTGTCCCTCGGCGCGGTATTCCTGCTGTTCTGGTTGATCCGGCATGGCGCAGCTACCAAGGTGGCGAGCCTGATGTACCTGGTGCCGCCTTGCACTGCGCTGGTGGCCTGGCCGCTGTTCGGCGAGACCTATACTGCGTTCTCGGCGGCCGGAATGGCGCTCGCCATGCTGGCCGTATGGCTCGTGAGCAAGGGATGAATCTCGACTACCGGCCCGACGACCCGGCGTTCCTCGCCGACCCGTTCCCAATGTTCCGCCGCTTGCAGGAAGAGGACCCCTGCCATTGGAGTCCGCGGCTGAAAGCCTGGGTGTTGACCCGCTACGAGGACGTGCGCCGCGTCTGCCTGGACAAGGACATGTCCTCGGACCGCCTGCGGCCGTACTTCGCCACGCTGCCGCCGGCAGAGGCGCTGCGCATCGCCGATCTGATGCGTTACCTGACACTGTGGATGGTATTCCGCGACGCGCCCGAGCACACGCGCCTGCGCCGCTTGACGAGCAAGGTGTTCCACGTCAAATCGATGCACGCCATGCGCCCGCGCATCGAGGCGCTGACGCAATGGCTTTTCGAGAGCATCGGCCGGCGCGCCGAATTCGACTTCATTGGCGATTTTGCGGGGCCACTGCCGGCGCTGGTGATCATGGACATGCTGGGTGTGCCCCGCGCCGAACTCGGCAGGGTCAAGAGACTCTCCGACGACATGGCGCTGTTCATCGGCAGCTCGCGCATGGCGCAGGAGAAGTACGACATCGCCGAGGCCGCGACGCACGAAATGGCGGAGTTCTTCCGCGGCATGGTCGCCGCGCGCCGCGCCGCGCCGCAGGCCGACCTGCTTTCCGAGCTAGTGCATCTGGAAGACGCCAGCGACCGCCTGTCGGACGATGAGCTGGTGGCAACCTGCATCCTGCTGCTGTTCGCCGGGCACGAGACCACCACCAACCACATAGCCAACGGGTTACTCGGATTGCTGCGCTTTCCGCAGGAAATGAAGAAACTGCGCGAGGCTCCGGCGCTGGCCGCCGC
>JANMUO010000237.1:0-4635 GCA_031391655.1 Betaproteobacteria bacterium | reverse complement strand
AAGCGCCGAGGAACGTCGCCTGGTCGTCGAGGAATACCGGGGTCGTGCCGATGCGGATCGGATCGGCGGCGCCTGCGGCGAGCGACGCGCAGCCGAAAGCCGCACCCAACAGCAGGGTACACAGGCGCTGACGCATGGACTCGCCCTCCTCCAGTCACTTCCTCCTCCCGCATTCTGGCAAACGCGCGGCCAGGAATCCATCCCGCCGTTACCGGTTCGTGACTGCACGCGGACAAGCTTGGCCCCCGGTTGTTACCGAACGGTAACGACACACGATGGCCATGCCCGTGGCAGCACCTTGGCATGGCGATTGCAGCCGGTGCTTCAAGCTACACAACCCAGGGAGGGGACTCATGAGCATTTCCAGGCGCAGTTTCCTGAAAGCGGGTGGCGTCGCGGTCGCGGGAACGGGTGCATCGATGGCGCTGGTTGCGAATGCCGACGCCGCCGTTGCCGATGCGGGAAAGGCCACACTGCCCTACACGCCGAAGCTGGTTGCCGCCGCCTCCGCCTTGCGCGTCAACGTTCCGGTCAACTTCAGCTTCCCGGACGCCTCGTCGCCTTGCGTCTTGGTCAAGATGGGAAGCGCCGTGCCGGGTGGCGTTGGTCCGGACAAGGATATCGTGGCCTTCAGCACGATGTGCACGCACATGGGCTGTCCCGTGGCCTACGACGGGGACACGAGGACATTCAAGTGCCCCTGTCATTTCAGCATCTTCGATGCCGAGAAGGCCGGCCAGATGGTCTGCGGCCAGGCCACCGAGGACTTGCCGCGCATCGTGCTGCGCCACGACGCGAAGAGCGGGAACGTGACGGCAGTCTCCGTAGACGGCCTGATCTACGGCCGCCAGTCCAACGTGCTCTGAGGAGGAGTCGCCATGACTAACCGGGATCGAGTCGCACTGCCGCCAGTCGGCGCCAAGAAGTCCAACCTCACCTGCCATTTCTGCATCGTCGGTTGCGGGTACCACGTCTACAAGTGGCCCGAGAACCAGGAAGGCGGGCGAGCTCCGCACCAGAACGCGCTCGGCCTGGATTTCAGGAAGCAGCTGCCGGCGATGTCGGTGACCATGACGCCAGCCATGACCAACGTCATCGCGGACAAAGACGGCACGCGACACCACGTCATGGTGGTGCCCGACAAGGCGTGCGTCGTGAACAAGGGGCTGAGTTCCACCCGTGGGGGCAAGACCGCGTCCATCCTCTATTCGGCAGATGGAATCGGAAAGGGTCGGCTGAAGAACCCGATGCTCTACGCCGGCGACCAGTGGCTCGACACCACTTGGGATCACGCGCTTGCGGTGTACGCCGGCCTGATGAAGCGGGTGCTCGACAAGGACGGGCCGAGCGGCATCGTCTTCTCCTGCTTCGACCACGGCGGCGCAGGCGGCGGTTTTGAGAACACCTGGGGCACCGGCAAGCTGATGTTCTCGGCGCTGCAGACACCGATGGTGCGCATCCACAACCGCCCGGCCTACAACTCCGAATGCCGCGCCACGCGCGACATGGGCGTCGGTGAACTGAACAATTCGTACGAGGATGCCGAGCTGGCCGATACCATCATGGCGATCGGCACCAACGCCTACGAAACCCAGACTAACTACTTCCTCGCGCACTGGCTGCCGAACTTGCAGGGCGCGACGATAGAGAAAAAGCGCAAGTGGTTTCCCGGCGAACGCAATGCCGCGGCGCGGTTCATTTTCGTCGACCCGCGCAAGACCACGACCATTTCCGTGGCCGAGGCTGTGGCGAAGGATCAGGTGCTGCACCTGGACATCCAGCCAGGTACCGACATCGTGCTGTTCAATGCGCTGTTTACCTACGTGATCGACCAGGGCTGGATCGATCGCGACTTCATTGCGAAGTACACCAAAGGCTTCGATGCAGCTGCCGCAGCGAACCGCACGTCCATCGAGGAAGCGGCGCAGATCTGCGGCGTGCCGGCACAAAAAATCGTGCAAGCCGCGGAATGGGCTTACAAGCCCAAAGCAGCAGGACAGTCGCCTCGCACCATGCACGCCTACGAGAAGGGAATTATCTGGGGCAACGACAACTATCTGATCCAGTCCGCATTGGTGGACCTGGCGCTCGCGACCCGCAACGTGGGTCGCCGAGGCACCGGTTGCGTAAGGATGGGCGGGCACCAGGAAGGTTATACGCGGCCGCCCTATCCCGGGAATTCGAAGATCTACATCGACCAGGAGCTCATCGCTGGAAAGGGCCGCATGATGACATGGTGGGCCTGCAACAACTTTCAGACCAGCAACAACGCGCAACAGCTGCGCGAAACGGTGCTGCGACGCAGCCAAGTCGTCAAGGAGGCGATGGTAAGGCGCGCGGCGCGACGCCAACGCAGCTCGCCGACGTCATTTACGACGCCTGCGCAAACAAGGGTGGGCTGTTTGTTGCGAATATCAACCTGTATCCCACCAAGCTGGCTGAAGCGGCCCACCTGATGCTGCCGGCCGCGCATCCCGGCGAAATGAACTTGACCTCGATGAACGGCGAGCGCCGCATGCGACTTACCGAGCGTTTCATGGACGCGCCGGGCACCGCCAAGGCTGACTGCCTGATTGCTGCGGATATCGCGAATGCGCTGAAATCGATGTACGAACGGGAAGGCAATACGAAGATGGCAGAGCGCTGTGGTGGATTCAACTGGCGCACCGAGGAGGATGCTTTCAACGACGGCTTCAGGCGCGCGGGCCAGCCCGGTGTCGGGCCAATCGACAGCCAGGGCGGCGATACCGGCAACATCGTCACCTATGAACGCCTGCGCGCAATGGGCAACAACGGCGTGCAACTCCCGGCCAAGGAATGGAAGGGCGGCAAGCTGGTCGGCACCGAGATGCACTACAGCGACGGCAAGTTCGACACCGGGGATGGCAAGGCCGAGTTCAAGCCGGCCAAGTGGCCCGGATTGCCGAAGCCGGTGGCTGACCAGAAGGCCAAGTACCGCTTCTGGATCAACAACGGGCGCAGCAACGAAGTGTGGCAGACCGCCTATCACGACCAGTACAGCGAGTTCGTGATGGGCCGCTATCCCATGGCCTACGTGGAGATGAATCCCGACGACGCACGCGAACTGGGCGTCGCCTCGGGCGACGTGGTCGAGTTGTACAACGACTACGGCTCGACCTGCGGCATGGCCTACCTGGAGCCGCAGACGAAGCGCGGGCAGACTTTCATGCTGTTCGGCTACGTCAAAGGCATCCAGGGCGACGTGACCACCGAATGGACCGACCGCAACATCGTGCCCTACTACAAGGGCACCTGGGCGGACATCAAGCGCATCGGGACGATGGACGACTACAAGCGGACGGTCAGCTTCAAGAGCCGGCATTTCGCTTGATTGCGGGACAGCAAAATCCGGAGCCTGGCTCCTCCTCCTACTCCGGTTTGCCCCGCTTCGAGCGGGGCGTTTTCTTTTCGCGTGCCCTGGTGCTTGGTTGCGGGGACGTCGGTTCAACCGTGGCGGTACGCCTGTTCGAGAGTGGCATGCGCGTGGTGATCCGCGACGAACCGCGCCCCGCCTGGCATCGGCGCGGCATGGCGCTGGTCGATGCGATGTACTCCGGCGCAGCGATCCTTGACGGAATCCCGGGCAGGAAATTCGTCGATTGCGCCGATGCGGAGAACTCCGGCTTTCCCGGGAACTGCATCGCCATTGTCGACACCCCCAAGCACGAAGTGCTGCGACTTTGGCGACCGGACATCCTGGTGGATGCACGGATGCGCAAATACGAGGTGCCGGAGAGGATTCTCGGGCAAGCCCCTCTTGCTATCGGACTGGGGCCGGGCTTTGAGGCAGGGCATGGCGCCGACGCCGTCATCGAGACGGCGTGGGGCCACAAGCTTGGCGAGGCAATCTGGTCCGGGCGTGCGCTTCCAGCGAGCGGCGAACCGCGGAAGATCGGCGGACATGGCCGAAAACGGTACGCCTACTCGCCAGCCGCGGGCCGCTGGTCCACCACCCGCGACATCGGGGATTCCGTTTCCGAGGGCGAGCCGATCGGGGACGTGGGCGGGCAACGTCTGGTCGCGCCGCTATCCGGGACACTGCGTGGGGTCTCCGCAAGCGGCGCTGACGTTCAAGCGCACACGAAGATCGCGGAGATCGACACCAGTCGCGATCTGGCTAGGGCATTCGGGGTGGGGCGGCGCCCGGAGAGGATCGCGCAGGGCGTGCTCCACGCCCTTGCCACGCAGGCCTATCCGCCAGCGCTGCGCCGCACGGCCTGAGCGATCGAATTCGCCGCCGCCTCGACGACGGACTTCGGCTCCCCCTCCACCATCACCCGCAGAAGCGGCTCCGTTCCCGAAGGCCGCAGCAGCACCCTGCCCTTGCCGTTGAGCGAGCGCTCTGCCGCAGCCTGCGCCTCCCCAATGGCCTTGTGCACGGTCCAGTCGAATCCCTGCGGCACCGTCACGTTGACCAGCACCTGCGGAACCATCACCAGGTCCGCCGTCAGTTGCGAGAGAGACTGCTTCGACTGGCGCAATGCGGTCAGCACCTGCAACGCCGAGACGATGCCGTCCCCCGTGGTGTGTTTGTCCAGACAAAGCAGGTGGCCGGAGTTCTCGCCGCCGAGCTGCCAGCCCTTCTCGCGCAGCAGCTCCAGCACGTACCGGTCG
>JANMUO010000177.1:0-6725 GCA_031391655.1 Betaproteobacteria bacterium | reverse complement strand
AGGCGGCGCGCGAGATGCTGGCGCGCAAGCGCCCGGACGTCCAGATCGTCGGCGACGACCTGCATCCGCTCGGCAAAGTGAGCGATTTCGCCCCTTACGTGGCGAAGATCAAGGCCGCCGGGGCCGATAGCGTGATCACCGGCAACTGGGGCAACGACATGTCGCTGCTGGTGAAGGCCGGTCGCGATGCCGGGCTGGACGTGACCTGGTACACCTATTACGCGGGCGGGCTGGGCACACCGACCGCCATGGGCGACGCCGCTGCCGGCAAGGTGAAGATCATCGCCGAGTACCACGTGAACATGGTGCCGAACAAGACCGCCAAGTGGGACGCGGACTATCGCAAGCAGGCGCCCAAGGGCAATCCGGATTTCTACTTCCTGCGCGGCAAGATCATGTGGGAAATGTTCGTGAAAGCGATCAACCAGGCGAAGTCGGCGGAGCCCAAGGCGGTCGCGTACGCGCTCGAGGGCATGCGCCACGAAGGCGATGCCGGCGAGGTCGAGATGCGCAAGACCGACCACCAGCTGATCCAGCCGCTGTACCTGATGACCATCCACAAGTCCGCCGCCAAAGGCGGGCCGAAGGAAGGCAAGGTCGACATGGAGGGCAGCGGCCTCGCCACGGTCACCGACGCGCGCCTCGAGGCCTACACCTCGGCGCAGCCGACCTCCTGCCAGATGAAGCGGCCGTAAGGCTGCGCGAGCGAATCACGGGGAGCCCAAGGGTTCCCCGTTTTTGTTTCTGACATGGAGTTCTTCCTCGTCCAGACCCTGAACGGCATCAGCTACGGGCTGCTGCTGTTCATGCTGTCTTCGGGCTTGACGCTCGTCTTCTCGCTGATGGGCGTGCTCAACTTCGCGCATGCCAGCTTCTACATGCTGGGCGCCTACTTCGCCTTCCAGGTCAGCACCAAGATCGGCTTCTGGCCGGCATTGGTCATCGCTCCGCTGCTGGTCGGCGCCATCGGCATGCTGGTGGAACGCTTCGGCCTGCGCAAGGTGCACAAGCACGGCCACGTCGCCGAGCTGCTGTTCACATTCGGGCTGGCCTACCTGATCGAGGAGGCAGTGCACCTGGTGTGGGGCCGCTCCGCGCTGGACTACAGGGTGCCCGCCGAACTCGACGGCCCGCTGTTCCAGATCCTGGGATCCCAGTACCCGATCTACCGCGGCTTCATGATGCTGGTGTCGGTGGCGATGCTGGTGTCGATCTGGCTCGCGCTGACGCGCACGCGCATCGGCCTGGTGATCCAGGCCGCGCTCACCCACCCGCAGACGGTCGAGGCGCTCGGCCACAACGTGCCGCGCGTGTTCATGCTGGTGTTCGGCGGCGGCGCGGCGCTCGCGGGGCTGGCCGGCGTGATCGGCGGCAACGCCTTCGTCACCGATCCCGGCATGGCCGCCTCGGTCGGGCCGATCATCTTCGTCATCGTGGTGGTGGGCGGCATGGGTTCGCTCGCTGGCGCCTTCATCGCCTCGCTGCTGATCGGCTGCATGCAGACCTTCGCCGTATCGCTCGACTGGTCGTTGGGCGGCATCGGCATCGCACAGGCGGCGCCGATGCTGCCTTACCTGCTGATGGTGCTGCTGCTGATCTTCCGGCCCAAAGGACTGATGGGGACGCGCGAAGGATGACCTACGCCCCGCTCAACCTCGGGCGCTGGATCATCTGGAGCACCGCGGCGCTCGTCTTCCTCGCCGCTCCGCACGCCTTCCAGGGCGGCTTCGCGCTCACCATGCTCACGCAGATGGGCACGCTGATCCTGTTTGCGCTCAGCTACAACATGCTGCTCGGCCAGGGCGGCATGCTTTCCTTCGGGCACGCGGTGTACTCGGGCCTGGGCGCGTATGTCACGGTGCACGTGCTCAACCTGATGGGCAAGGGCGTGTTCTACGTGCCAGTGCCGCTGCTGCCGCTGGTCGGCGGGCTTGCGGGCCTCGTCTTCGGCATCCTCTTCGGCTACGTCACCACCAAGCGCGCCGGCACCACGTTTGCGCTCATATCGCTCGGCGTGGGCGAGATGGTGTTCGCCTGCGTGCTCATGTTCCCGGGCTTCTTTGGCGGCGAGGCGGGCATCTCGACCAACCGCGTGGTCGGCAAGCCCTTCCTCGGCATCACCTTCGGGCCGGCCCTGCAGGTCTACTACCTGGTCGCGGTGTGGTGCTTCCTCGGCATGGCGGCGATGTTCGCGCTCACGCAGACGCCGCTCGGGCGCATGGCCAACGCGGTGCGCGACAACCCGGAGCGCGCCGAATTCGTCGGCTACAACACGCAGCACGTGCGCTTCCTGCAGCTGGTGCTGTCGTCGTTCTTCGCCGGGGTCTCCGGGGCGCTCTCGTGCATCAATTTCGAGATCGTGTCGGCGGAAAACGTGTCGGCGATCCGCTCGGGCGGCGTGCTGCTCGCCACCTTCATCGGCGGCGTGCCGTTCTTCTTCGGCCCGATCATCGGCGCCATCGTGTTCATCTGCTTCGTGGTCGCGCTCTCGGGGTTCACCAAGGCCTGGCTGCTGTACCTGGGCCTCTTCTTCGTGCTGATGGTGGTGTACGCCCCCGGCGGGATTGCCTCGCTCATCCTCATGCAGTTCCCGGTGATCCGCGCCGGGCGCTGGCGCGAGATGGCCCCTCCCTACGCGCTCGCGGCGCTCGCCGCGCTGGTGGCGATGGCCGGGCTGATCGGCCTGGTCGAGATGGTCTACCGGCTCTCCGAACAGGGTGCGAGCACGGTGCTGACGGTACTCGGCATGTCCTTCGACGCGAGGACCGCACCGCCCTGGTTCGTGTTTGCCGCCGTGCTCGGCCTGGGCCTCGCGGCGCTGCGCCTCGCCGCGCGGCGCGTCAGCGAGCGCTGGGGCGCGATCCAGTCCGACCTGCAGGCGAAAGCCTCCGCATGAGGAACGCGATCGAACTGCAGGACGTGCACAAGAGCTTCGGCACGACGAAGATCATCCACGGCGTGTCGCTCGACATCCGCGAAGGCGAGCGCCACGCCATCATCGGGCCCAACGGCGCCGGCAAATCGACGCTGTTCAACCTCATCTCCGGCCGCTACGAAGTCTCGGCGGGCCGCATCCTGCTGCACGGCGCCGACATCACCAACCTGCGCCCCTTCGAGATCAACCGCCAGGGCCTGTCGCGCAGCTTCCAGGTCACCAACATCTTCCACAACATGACCGTGTTCGAGAACATCCGCTGCGGCGTGCTGTGGTCGGCCGGCTACCGCTACTCCTTCTGGCACCGCGTGGGCGGCCTGAAGGACGTGCGCCTGCGCGCCGAAGAAGTCATGGAGCGCATCGGCCTCGCCAAGCGCCGCAACCTCCCCGCCGGGACGCTGACCTATGCCGAGCAGCGCGCGCTCGAGATCGGCGTCACCATCGCCGGCGGCGCAAGCGTGGTGCTGCTCGACGAGCCCACGTCGGGCATGAGCCGCACCGAGACCACCCAGGTGGTGGAACTGGTGCGCTCGATCACGCAGGGCAAGACGCTGGTGATGGTGGAGCACGACATGGGCGTGGTGTTCGGCCTGGCCGACCGCATCAGCGTGCTGGTGTACGGCGAAGTGCTCGCCACCGGCACGCCCGAGGAGATCCGCGCCAACCCGGCGGTGCAGGAGGCCTACCTCGGCGCCCTGCACAAGGAAGGCGCTAGTGCGGAGGGGTCACATGCTTGAGGTGAAGGACCTCCACGCCTACTACGGCAAGAGCCACATCCTGCACGGCGTGCACCTCAGGATCGGCAAGGGCGAGATCGTCTCCCTGCTGGGCAGGAACGGCGTGGGCCGCTCCACCACCATCCGCGCCATCATGGGCCTGGTGGATTGCACGGGCTCGGTGCGCTTCCGCGACCAGGAGATGGTCGGCCTGAAGGCCTATGAGATCGCGCATAAGGGCCTGGGCTACGTGCCGGAGAACCGCGACATCTTCCCCTCCCTCACCGTGCGGCAGAACCTGCTGCTCGGGCAAAAAAAACAACAGGCCTCGGGGCGCTGGGGCATGGAGGACATGTACCAGCTGTTCCCGCGCCTGAAGGAGCGCGCCGGCACGCAGGCCGGGTTTCTCTCCGGCGGCGAGCAGCAGATGTTGACCCTCTGCCGCACGCTGATGGGCGACCCGGAGCTGGTGATGATCGACGAGCCCACCGAGGGCCTCGCGCCCAAGATCGTCGAGCAGGTGGCCCTCCTTTTCGAGGAGATCAGGAAGCGCGGCATCTCGATCCTGCTGGTGGAACAGAAGCTCGCCATTGCGCTGGACATCTCCGAGCGCCTCTACGTGATGGGCCGCGGCAGCATCGTGTTCGAAGGGCGCCCGAGCGACGTGCGCGAGAACGCCGCCATGCGCAAGGAATGGCTGGAGGTCTAGCCTTTGGCGGGCAGTTCGTGCCGCGCGCGGAGCTCGAGTCGCGCGCAGCGCGCGCCGCGCGCGCGCTCGTGCAGCGCGGCGTGGGCGAAGGCGACGTGGTGGCCGCGATGCTCTTCAACCGTCCCGAGTGGCTCGAGCTGATGCTCGCCTGCCGGCGCCTGGGCGCCTACTGGTGCCCGATCAACTGGCACTACAAGGCCGACGAGGTGCGCCACATCCTCGCCGACAGCGGCGCGAAGCTCCTGGTGGCCGAACCCGGCCTATACGAGGACGAGGGCGAAGGCGTGATCCACGACTGGGCTTCCCTGCGTGAAGGCCAGGCGCCCTGGGACGGCCCGGAGCGGCCGCCGCGCGCAGGCATGTTCTACACCTCGGGCACCACCGGGCGCCCGAAGGGCGTGCGGCGCGGCACGGCATCCCCGGCCCACGTGCCGCTCGCCGCGCAGAACTGGAAGATCGCGCTGGGCTTCGAGCCCGGCGCGCGCGCGCTGCTGTCGGCGCCGCTCTACCACAGCGCGCCCAACAGCTACGGCCTGCAGGCAATCCTGCACGACGCCACGCTCTGGCTGGAGCCGAAGTTCGACGCCGAGGGCACCCTCGCCCTGATCGCGAGCGAACGCATCACGCACGCCTACCTGGTGCCGACCATGTTCGCGCGCATGCTCAAGCTCCCCGCGCAGGTGCGCGAGCGCTACGACGTGTCCTCCATGCGCTTCGTCATCTCCATGGGCTCGCCCTGCGCGCCCGAAGTGAAGCGCACCATGATCGACTGGTGGGGCCCGGTGATCCACGAGAGCTACGCGGCGAGCGAGTTCGGCCTGGTCACCTTCATCACCGCGGCCGAGGCGCTCGAGCGCCCCGGCGCCGCCGGCCGGCCCCTGCCCAACGCGCAGGTGAAGATCCTCGACAAGGCGGGGCGCGCGCTGGGGCCGGGTGAAGTCGGCCTGATCTACGCCAGGAACGACGCCTATCCTGATTTCACTTACAGCAACAACGAGGCCGCGCGCCAGGCGATCGAGCGCGAGGGGCTCTGTTCGCTGGGCGACATGGGCTACCTCGACGCGGACGGGTACCTGTATGTCTGCGACCGCGACAGCGACATGGTGATCTCGGGCGGGGTCAACATCTACCCGGCCGAGATCGAGGCGGCCCTGGTCACCATGCCTGGGGTGGCCGACTGCGCCGTGTTCGGCATCCCCGACGCGGAGTTCGGCGAGGCGCTGGCCGCGGCGGTGCAGCCGTTGCCCGGAGCGCGCCTGGATGCGGCCGCGGTACAGGCCTGGCTGCGTGGCCGCATCGCCGGCTACAAGGTGCCGCGCACCATCGCCTTCGTGGATGCGCTGCCGCGCGAAGATAGCGGCAAGATATTCAAGCGGCGGCTGAAACAGCCCTACTGGGAAGGTTCCGGCCGCAGGATCTGAGAGTAGAATTTTGCCCTGTCCCCCTGGAGAAATTGCGCAATGAGCGACGTGGCTGTGTATTCCGTACGCGACGGCATCGCCGTCATCACGATGAAGAACCCGCCGGTCAACGGCCTGGGCAACGCCCTGCGCGCCGGCATCGCCGAGGGCCTGAAGCAGGCCGCCGCAGACCCCGAGGTGAAGGCGGTCGTCATCATCGGCAACAAGGTGTTCTCCGGCGGCGCCGACATCCGCGAGTTCAACAAGCCGATGACCCCGCCCAACCTGCCCGAAGTCAACGACATGCAGGATGCGATGCAAAAGCCGCTGGTGGCGGCGATCGGCGGCTTTGCCCTCGGCGGCGGCCTGGAGCTCGCGCTCGGCTGCCACTATCGCATCGCGGCGCCCAAGGCCCTGCTCGGCCTGCCCGAGGTGAAGCTGGGTATCCTGCCCGGGTCGGGAGGCACGCAGCGCCTGCCGCGCATCATCCCGGTGCACGAGGCCGCGCGCATGATGACGCTGGGCGATCCGATTCCCGCGGAGCGCGCCAAGGAGTGGGGGCTGGTGGACGAGATCGTCGCGGGCGACCTTCTCGAGGACGGCATCGCCTACGCGAAGAAGCTGGTGGCCGAGGGCAAGGGGCCGCGGCGCGTGCGCGACATGCCGCCGCGCGTGGACGGCGACCAGAAGGCGATGCTCGAGGCGATGCCGGCGGAAGCCGCGCGCACCGCGGGCGGCAACCCAGCCCCCGCCGAGATCGCCAAGTGCATCCAGGCCGCGGTCACGCTGCCCTTCGACGAGGGCCGCAAGGTGGAGCGCGAGCGCTTCGAGTACCTGGTAAATACCGTGGAGTCGAAGGCGCTGCGCCACATGTTCTTCGCCGAGCGCCAGACCTCGAAGATTCCCGACGTGCCCGAGGACACGCCCGTGCGGGAAATCAAGAGGGCGGCGATCATCGGCTCGGG
>JANMUO010000025.1:0-1867 GCA_031391655.1 Betaproteobacteria bacterium | reverse complement strand
AGCTCAGCGCGCCCTTGCCGACCGAAGCCGGCACAGTCGCGCTCCATTGGCCCTGCACTTTGGCGGGCACCTTGTACAGGTAGATGAGCGTGGTGGTGACGCCGCTGATCTGCACCTTGTCCTCGAGGTCCATCTGCTCGTACTTCTCCGGGATCCAGCCCGCGAGCGGGTAGTCATGCGACAGGATCTTGGTGCCGGGCTTCAGCTCGGTGAGGAGCTTGTCCTTGAGCATGTTCACCGTGTGGGGTAGGAGGTACATGGTGAGTACGGTGGCACGCGAGATGTCGGTCTTGAAGAGGTCGGCCTTGATGAACTTCACCCGGTCGGAGACGCCTTCCTTCTTCGCCGCCTCGTTGGAGAGCTTCACCAGCTCGTCCCTGATCTCCACGCCAAAGCCGCTCGCGCCGAACACCTTGGCGGCGGTGAGCACGATGCGGCCGTCGCCCGACCCCAAATCCACCACGAAATCCTTCGGCCCGATGTCGGCGAGTTTCAGCATGTCGGCGACCACGCTTTGCGGCGAGGGGACATAGGGGCCGGCGTCCACGGGCTTGGCCGCGGGCTTGTCGGCCGCGAGCACCGCGAAAGGCAGGGCGAGAAGGAGGGCAAGGGCTTTCATGGGGTTTCCACGTGCTCCACGTTGATCTGTACAGACTGCAGCCCGTTGTATTCGTTCACGCTCAGCCGGTAGGCGGCACGAAAGCGCGCGGGCAGGGGATCGAGCGAATTGAAGCGCATGGCCTCCACCCGCCTGCCATCCTTCACCAGTTTGAGCTTCGAATGCTTCTCGCCGACGACGCGCTGGTTTTCGAGCGCGAATGTATCGCAGAACAGGGGCTGCGGAAAGCCTTGGCCCCAGATGCGCTCCTCCAGCAGCTGCGCGAGCGTGAGCGACACCTGCGATGGCTCCAGCGCGCCGTCGGTTTCCACCGTGCGCGCGAGCGCCTCGCGCGGCATGGTCTCCTCCGCCACGGCCGCCAGTGCCTCGCGGAACCGCTCGATGTCCACCTCGCGCAGCGTGAGGCCGGCGGCCTGCGCATGCCCGCCGAAACGCACGATCAATCCCGGTGAGCGCTTGGCGACGAGGTCCAGGCAGTCGCGCAGGTGAAACCCAGGAATCGAGCGTCCGGACCCACGCAGCTCGCCCGCATTGCCCCGGGCGAAGCAGAACACCGGCCGGTGCAGGCGCTCCCGCAGGCGCGAAGCGAGGATGCCGACCACGCCCTGGTGCCAGCCCGGATCGAAGAAGGTGCAGGCCGCGCCCGGCGCATCCGAAATGGCGTCGGCCGCCGCGCGCGCCTGCTCCACCATCTCGCCCTCGATGCGCCGGCGCTCGCGGTTGAGGCGATCGAGTTCCTGCGCGCAATTGGCGGCGCGCGCTGCGTCGTCCGTGACCAAACACTCGATCCCCAAACCCATGTCGGCCAAGCGCCCCGCCGCGTTCAGCCGCGGCCCGAGCACGAATCCGAGGTCGAAGCCGTTCACCTGCGCCGCGCTGCGCCCCGCCGCGCGCAGCAGCGCCTCCAGCCCCGGCTTGCCTTGCCCCGCGCGCAGGCGCTTCAAGCCCTGCGCCACCAGGATCCGGTTGTTGGCATCGAGCGGCACTACGTCGGCCACCGTGCCCAGGGCCACGAGGTCGGTGAGCGCGGCGAGGTTGGGCTCCTCCTTCCCGGCGAAGGCGCCGCGCCTGCGCAACTCCGCGCGCAACGCGAGCATCACGTAGAACATCACGCCAACGCCGGCGAGCGACTTGGAAGCGAAATCGCAGCCCGGCTGGTTCGGGTTGACGATGCACTCGGCGCGCGGCAGCTCGGCGCCGGGCAGGTGGTGGTCGGTGATCAGCGTGGCGATGCCAAGCGAGCGCGCG
>JANMUO010000407.1:0-4178 GCA_031391655.1 Betaproteobacteria bacterium | reverse complement strand
TGTCGCAGAGGTAGCACTGATCGACGACCTCGCGATAGCGCTCCCTGGGCACGCCGTCGAGCTCCCCCGTCGCACCCTCGTCGATGAGATCGAACAGCTTCGGAAACGCCGTGCACAGATTCACGCAGCGCCGGCAGCCGTGGCAGATGTCGAAGACGCGCTCGAGTTCCTTGTCCAGCGCGCCCTGCTCGTAGAAGGCGTCGCTCTTCCAGTCGAGCGGGTGCCGGGTGGGGGCCTCGAGGCTGCCTTCGCGCATGCACCTAGGCTACTGGGGGCAGGGGGGCAGGGCAAATAATTTATCGCAATGCACGGCATTGCCGCCCTCAATCGGCGCGCGCGCGACCGTTTACAATGGCCGCTTCGAGATGGAGGTCCCCATGCAAAACGTTTCGACGGAAAAACTGATGGCAGACCTGCGCGCCGTGGTGCGCGATGCCGACGAGCTGCTGCAGGCCACCGCCGGCCAGGCCGGCGCGCGGGTCGAGGAGCTGCGCGCGCGCGCGCAGGAGTCCCTCGGCGCGGCGCGTGCCCGGCTGGAAGAGGCGGGCAACGACGCGCGCCAAGCCGCGCGCGACATCGACGAAGAGGTACGGCGCAACCCCTGGGCCGCCGTCGGCATCGCCGCCGCCGTGGGACTGGTCCTGGGCATGCTGCTCAGCCGGAAGTAGCAATGGGCATCCTGCAGTCCGCACAGTCCCTGCTGGCGAGCGCGCTCGACCTGGGCCGCACGCGACTGGAGCTGGTCAGCGTCGAGGTGCAGGAGCTGCTCGCGCGCCTGGTGCTGATCATGATCGGCGCCGTGGCGGCGATCCTGCTCGCGGCGCTGGCGCTAAGCTTTGGCGCCGTGGCGCTGGTGCTGGCGGTGCCCGGCGAGTACCGCGTGGCGCTGACCGCCGGCCTTGCCCTGGTATTCCTGGTCGCCGCGCTGGTCATCGGCAAGCGCGTGCAGCGCGAGGCAAGATCGCGCCCCTTCGCCGCGAGCCTGGCCGAATTGCAACGCGACATGGACGAGTTGAAGGCGCGCCAGTGAGGGACTTCCTCGACGGCGTGGAGCGGCGCCGCGCGGAGCTGGTCGAGCAGTCGGGCGCGCAGCGCGCGGCCATCGTGGCCAGCGTGACGGAGATCCGCAACGTTTCCGCCGCCCCGGCGATTCTCGGCGTCGGCCTGGCGACCAGCCTGCTGGCGACTTCGCCCAAGTTGCGCAGCTGGGCGATCCGCGGCTGGGCCCTCTACAGCTTCGCGAGGCAACTGCTGGCCCGATGAAGGCGGAGGTGGCAGATGCGGCCGCGGCGCCGGGGTTCCTGCAGCGGCTCAAGGGCCATTTCGAGCAGCATGAGCGCGATGTCTCGGTTGCGTTCTTCGCCGGCGGCTTCGTCTTCGACATCCTCACCGTCGGGCGCATCGACTCCTGGTGGACCATCGGCCAGCAGGCCGCCTACCTCGCGGTCATCAGCGTGGCCCTGCTGCAAATGTTCTTCGAGCAGGGCAAGCCGGCGCCCGATCTCTCGGCGATGCCCGCGCCCAAACGCTGGTACTTCGAGTATCGCAGCGCGCTCGTGCACTTCCTGCTCGGCGCGCAGCTGAGCCTGTATGCGATCTTCTTCTTCAAGAGCTCCTCTTTGCTGGTGTCCTTTGGCTTCCTCGCCTTCCTGGTGGCCCTGCTGGTGGCCAACGAGCTGCCGCGCTTCAAGGCGATGGGCCTGACGGTGAAGTTCGCGCTGCTCGGACTGTGCTACCTCGCCTTTGCCGCCTACGTGGTGCCGGTGTTCGTCGGCTCGATCGGCACCTGGGTGTTCCTGCTGTCGATGCTCGCGGGCAGCCTGCCGCTCGCGTTCGCCGCCTGGGGGATCGGCCGTGCCGCGCCCGACCTCTCCGCGCGCGCGCGCCGCCAGGTGCTGCTGCCGCTGGGCTGCGTGCTCATCGGCTTCCTCGGCTTTTACCTCGCGCGCCTGATCCCGCCCGTGCCGCTGTCCATCCCCTTCATCGGCGTGTACCACGGCGTGGAGAAGAGCGGCGAGGACTACCTGCTCGCCCACGAGCGGCCCTGGTGGCGCATCTGGCACCACGGCGACCAGCTGTTCCGCGCCCAGCCCGGGGACAAGGTGTACGTGTACTTCCGCGTGTTCTCGCCCGCGCGCTTTGCCGACCAGGTGCAAATGCGCTGGTGCTGGAAGCCCGAGGGACGCGGCTGGGCATTGCAGGACACGATCCCGATCCGCATCGTCGGCGGCCGCGAGAAGGGTTTTCGCGGTTACGGCGTGAAGACCAACTACCAGCCGGGCGACTGGAAGGTGCAGGTGGAAACCGCCGACGGGCGCGAGATCGGCCGGGTGTATTTCGACCTGGAGGCCGTGGCGCCCGAGCCGCGCTACATCTTCCTCGAGGCCGACTAGGCCCATGCCAGCGTCCATTAACATCCTGTAACAGTTGCGGGCTTGAGTGCGGCCCGCGCGGTCTTCATATGCCAGGTGCAGGAATGGACCTGTGCAAGTCAACCAAGGAGCACTGAATGAAATCGATTCGCAACATCGCGCTCGCCATCGCGGCGGGGAGCCTGCTCGGCACCGGTGTCGTACTCGCCGACGACGCCAAGCCGACGGACAAGCCCGGCGTCGAGAAGCACGAGCACGGCAAGCGGCAATTGCGCGAGCAGCACGGACGGATGGGCGGCAAGCGCGAGCACATGCGTGGGATGCACGAGCGCATGGGCGAGCAGGGCTGTCCCGGCATGACGCAAAGCAAAGGCGAACACGACCACTCGTAAGGGTGGCCGGGGCCGGGCGCTGCCCGGCCCCCGTTCCGCCGATTTGACGCAGGTCAGACGACGACAAATAGGGACAGACCCTATTTTTACTTCTTCTTGACGGCGTCGCGCACGTT
The DNA here is from genome assembly GCA_031391655.1 of Betaproteobacteria bacterium. Taxonomy (GTDB): domain Bacteria; phylum Pseudomonadota; class Gammaproteobacteria; order Burkholderiales; family SG8-39; genus JAABQT01. The sequence goes on along the minus strand of JANMUO010000407.1, from coordinate 1,298 downwards.
GTCGCCGGTCTTCTCGATGGCCTTGCCGGCCTTGTCGACCGCCCGATCAACGGCAGCGCCGGCCTTTTCGGCCGGGCCTTTCTCGCAGGCAGCCAGCGCGAGCACCACGGATACAGCGAGCAAGATGGTTTTCATCGTATGTCTCCTTTGCATCACTTGAGGTCGAAACGATCAAGTTTCATCACTTTGCTCCAGGCAGCCACGAAGTCCTTCACGAACTTCTCCTTGGCGTCCGCGCTGGCATAGACCTCGGACAGCGCCCGCAGCTGGGAGTTCGAGCCGAACACCAGGTCGACGCGCGTGCCGGTCCACTTCAGCGCGCCGGTCTTGCGGTCGCGGCCTTCGAACACGTCACCGGCCTCCTTCCACTGCGTGCCCATGTCGAGCAGGTTCACGAAGTAGTCGTTGCTGAGCGTCTCGGGGTTCCTGGTGAAGACGCCGTGCTTGCCGCCGCCGGTGTTGGCGCCCAGGACGCGCAGGCCGCCGACCAGCGCCGTCAGCTCCGGCGCGGTCAGCGTCAGCTGCTGCGCCTTGTCGACCAGCAGGTGCTCGGCCGGGATGGACTGCTTGCCTTTCACATCGGTGCGAAAGCCATCCGCGATCGGCTCCAGGTAGCCGAAGGACTCTACGTCGGTCTGCTCCTGCGAGGCATCCACGCGTCCCGGCGCGAAGGGCACGTCGATGCCGACGCCGGCCTTTTTGGCCGCCTGCTCGATGCTCACGCCGCCAGCCAGCACGATGAGGTCGGCCAGCGAGACCTTGCCGGACGCCTTCCGGATTTCCTCCAGCTTGGCCAGCACCTTCGCCAGTTCGGCCGGCTGGTTGACTTCCCAGTCCTTCTGCGGCGCCAGGCGGATGCGCGCGCCGTTGGCGCCGCCGCGTTTGTCGCTGCCGCGGAAGGTGGCCGCTGAGGCCCAGGCCGTCGTCACCAGTTGCGAGACCGACAGACCGGATGCGAGCACCGTGGCCTTCAGCGCCGCGATGTCCTGCTCACCGATCAGCGGGTGGTCCACCGCCGGCACCGGGTCTTGCCAGATCAGTTCTTCCTTCGGCACCAGCGGGCCGAGGTAGCGCGCAATCGGCCCCATGTCGCGGTGCGTCAGCTTGTACCAGGCGCGGGCGAAGGCGTCGGCGAGTTCGTGCGGATTCGCGAGGAAGCGCCGCGCAATCGTCTCGTAGGCGGGGTCCATCCGCAGGCCCATGTCGGCGGTGGTCATCATCGGCGCGTGGCGCTTGCCCGGGTCGTGCGCGTCGGGCACGGTGGTCCGCGCGGCGGGGTCCGTGGGCGTCCACTGGTG
>JANMUO010000357.1:0-2248 GCA_031391655.1 Betaproteobacteria bacterium | reverse complement strand
CCGCAGCAGCACGTCGGCGTCGTGCACAGCTCGAACCTGTGCACCGAGATCACGCTCAACACCTCGGCGGACGAGATCGCGGTCTGCAACCTGGGTTCAGTGAATTTGGTTGCCCATATGACGGATGCAGGTTTGGATTTTTCAAAGTTGAGAAAAACCATTCGCACGGCCATGCGGATGCTGGACAATGTCATCGACGTCAATTACTACGCGGTGGAAAAGGCACGTAATTCCAACCTGCGCCACCGCCCGGTGGGCCTGGGCATCATGGGCTTCCAGGACTGCCTGCACCTGCTGCGCGTGCCCTACGCCTCGCAGGAGGCGATGCAGTTCGCCGACCGCTCGATGGAAATGGTGTCCTACGCCGCCTACTGGGCGTCCACCGAGCTCGCCGAGGAGCGCGGCCGCTACTCCTCCTTCGAGGGCTCGCTGTGGGACCGCGGCGTGCTGCCGCAGGACACGCTGGACCTGCTGGCCGCCGAGCGCGGCGGCTACGTCGAGGTGGACCGCTCCTCGCACCTGGACTGGGACCCGCTGCGCGCTCGCATCAAGCAGCACGGCATGCGCAACTCCAACTGCATCGCCATCGCGCCCACCGCCACCATCGCCAACATCGTCGGCGTGGCCGCCTCGATCGAGCCGACCTACCAGAACCTGTACGTGAAATCGAACCTGTCGGGCGAGTTCACGGTGACCAACGAGTACCTGGTGTCCGACCTCAAGCGCGCCGGGCTGTGGGACGAGGTGATGATCGCGGACCTGAAGTATTTCGACGGCAACCTGGCGCGCGTGGACCGGGCGCCGGCGGAGTTGCGGCGCCTGTACGCCACCGCCTTCGAAGTCGAGCCCAAGTGGCTGGTCGAGGCGGGGGCGCGCCGGCAGAAGTGGATCGACCAGTCGCAGTCGCTCAACATCTACATGGCGGGCGCCTCGGGCAAGAAGCTCGACGAGACCTACAAGCTCGCCTGGATCCGCGGCCTGAAGACCACCTACTACCTGCGCTCCCTGGGCGCCACGCACGCCGAGAAGTCCACCTCCAAGGCCGGCCAGCTCAACGCCGTGCCCTCCGGCGGCGGCATGACCGAGGCCAGCACCGCCGAGGAGGCGAAGTTCTGCGCCATCGACAATCCCGAATGCGAAGCATGCCAATGACGAGCGAGGCCTGCCAGCAATGCTGAGCTTCGAGGAAGAGGGCAAGCTGAACGCCATGGCCGGCCTCGCGCTGCAGCCCAAGAGCGGCTTCGTGCCCGCCGCGGCCGGCGCCGCTCCTGAGGAGCGCTTCGCCGCCGGCAACGCCTTCCGCCGCATCACGGTGGAGGACAAGCGCATCATCAATTCCAAGGCCGACGTCAACCAGCTGGTGCCGTTCAAGTACAAGTGGGCCTGGGAGAAGTACCTGTCGGCCTGCGCCAACCACTGGATGCCGCAGGAAATCAACATGAGCCGCGACATCGCCCTGTGGAAGGACCCGAACGGGCTCACCGCGGACGAGCGGCGCATCGTCACGCGCAACCTGGGCTTCTTCGTCACCGCGGATTCGCTCGCGGCGAACAATATCGTGCTGGGCACCTACCGCCACATCACGGCGCCGGAGTGCCGCCAGTACCTGCTGCGCCAGGCCTTCGAGGAGGCGATCCACACCCACGCCTACCAGTACATCGTCGAGAGCCTGAACCTCGACGAAGGCGAGGTGTTCAACGCCTATAACGAGATCGCCTCGATCCGCGCCAAGGACGAGTTCCTGGTGCCGTTCATCGATACCCTGACCAACCCGCACTTCAAGACCGGCACGCCGGAGAGCGACCAGGCGCTGCTCAAGAGCCTGATCGTGTTTTCCTGCCTGATGGAAGGCCTGTTCTTCTACGTCGGTTTCGCCCAGATCCTGTCCCTAGGCCGGCAGAACAAGATGACCGGTGCGGCCGAACAGTACATGTACATCCTGCGCGACGAATCCATGCACTGCAACTTCGGCATCGACCTGGTGAACCAGATCAAGCTGGAGAACCCCCACCTGTGGACGCCGGAGTTCCGGGAGGAGCTGCAGGCGCTGTTCCGCCAGGGCGTGGAGCTGGAGTACCGCTACGCCGAGGACACCATGCCGCGCGGCGTGCTGGGGCTGAACGCCGCGATGTTCAAGGAGTACCTGCGCTACATCGCGAACCGCCGCTGTCAGCAGATCGGACTGGACCAGATGTACGAAGGCGCCACGAACCCGTTCCCGTGGATGGCCGAGATGATTGACCTCAAG
>JANMUO010000347.1:0-2636 GCA_031391655.1 Betaproteobacteria bacterium | reverse complement strand
AACGCCGGCGGACCGGTTTTTCATTTTCGGCGTGCTGCTTTGCCTTGGGAACGCGCTTGCGTATGCGGTTTACCTTGTGGCCGGCGGGGAGCTGACCCGGCGCATCGGCTCGATGCGCTTCACGGCCTACACGATGATCGTGTCCACGGTTCCGGCGGTGATCCAGTTCGGCATCCTCGAGGGCCCGGCGGCGCTCGACCTGCCCGGGATCGTCTGGATCTATGCCCTGCTGCTGGCAACGGTGTGCACCGTGCTTCCTGTGTTCCTGGTCGCCGAATCGCTCAAGCGCATCGGCGCCAGCCAGTTCGCCCTCATCGGCGCACTGGGACCGGTAACCACAGTGCTCGCGGATTTCGTGCTGCTCGAAGGAAAGCTTTCCGCGCTGCAGCTCCTCGGCGGCGCGTTGGTCATCGGCGGCGTCTTGCTCGTCACTCTGAAGAAAGGCTGAAAGCCATGGATCTGGGAATCAAAGGAAAGACCGCGCTGGTCTGCGCGGCATCGAAGGGCCTGGGCAAGGGCTGCGCGCTGGCGCTCGCCCAGGACGGCGTCAACCTGGTCATCACCGCTCGCGGCAAGGAGGCGCTGGAGGCGACGGCGGAGGAGATCCGCAAGGCCACCGGGGTGAGGGTCGTCGCCGTCGCCGGCGACATCACGACGCCCGAAGGGCGCGCGCAGGCGCTCGCCGCCTGTCCCAATCCGGACATCCTGGTGAACAACGCCGGCGGCCCGCCGCCCGGGGATTTCCGCAATTGGACGCGCGAGGACTGGCTGAAGGCGCTCGACGCCAACATGCTCACCCCCATCGAGCTGATCAAGGCGACGGTGGACGGCATGATCGCGAGGAAGTTCGGCCGCATCATCAACATCACCTCGGGCGCGGTGAAGATGCCAATCCCCGAACTGGGCCTGTCGAACGGCGCGCGCAGCGGCCTGACGGGCTTTGTCGCCGGCCTGGCGCGGCAGGTGGCGCAGCACAACGTGACGATCAACGGCCTGCTGCCAGGCCCATTCGATACCGACCGCCTGCGCGGCAATCTCGTGTTCAATGCCAAGAAGCTCGGCAAGACCCCCGCGGAGCTGGAGAAGCTGCGTACCGAGGCAAACCCCGCCAAACGCTTCGGCACCATCGAGGAGTTTGGCGCGGCCTGCGCCTTCCTCGCCAGCGCGCAGGCGGGCTACATCACCGGCCAGAACCTGCTCCTGGACGGCGGTGCCTATCCCGGGACATTCTAGAAGTGGAGATACGGCGAATTGCAGGGGCGCTGGGCGCCGAAGTGCTCGGGGCCGACCTCGCGGCGGAACTGTCCGCCTCGACAGTCACCGAGATTCGCCGCGCGTTCCTCCAGCACCAGGTCATCTTCTTCCACGACCAGGCGCTGAGCCCCGCGCAGTTCCTCGGATTCGCGCGCCGGATGGGGCAGCCGGTCGAATACCCGTTCGTGAAGGGCATCGAGGGGTTCCCCGAAGTGATCGAGGTGAAGAAACTCGAGCACGAAAAGCACAACTTCGGCGGCATCTGGCATTCGGACACAGCGTACCTGGAGATTCCGCCGATGGGCTCGATGCTGCTGGCGCGCGAAGTTCCCGCGACGGGCGGGGATACCGAGTTCGCCAGTCAATACCTCGCCTACGAATCCCTATCCGAAGGCATGCGGCGCCTGCTCGATCCCCTGGCAGCGGTCAATTCCTCTGCCAAGGCGGATGTCTCGCGCACGCGCGAGGATCGCGTCAAGGAACAGGGCGGCGAGTCAAAGCAGTATGTTGCCGAGCATCCGGTGGTACGTACGCACCCGGAAACCGGTCGCAAGGCGCTCTACGTCAATTGCGCGCACACGGCATCCTTCAAGGGCATGACGGAGGAAGAAAGCGCGCCGCTGCTGCAGTACCTCTTTCGCCACCAGGTGCGCGCGGAATTTACCTGTCGCTTCCACTGGCGCGTGGGGTCCCTGGCTTTCTGGGACAACCGCTGCACCCAGCACAACCCGATCAACGACTACCACGGCCAGCGGCGCGTGATGCATCGCATTACGCTCGCCGGCGACAAACCGCGTTAGGCGAGACGCGCTCTAGCCGTGCAGCTTCAGGCGCATCGCCAGCATCGCGGAGTCGGCAAAACCCGCCTTACGGTAGAGCGCCTGGGCGCGCCCGTTGTCTGCGTCCGTCAGCAGCATCACGCGCAGCGCGCCCTCGGCGCGCGCCTGCGCGACAACAAACTCCAACAAAGCCTTGCCGATCCCCTTGCGCCGGTGTTCCGGCCGCACGATGCAGTCCTCGAACCAGGCAGTCTTGCCGCCTTCGGCGGTGCTGGTGGTGAAGTGCAGCGCCGCCATTGCCACCACCTTCGATCCATCTCGCGCCACGTAAATCCGGGCGCGAGATGGATCCTTCAGGATCATCTCCAGCGCGCGGCGCTGCTTTTGCGGATCGGGGGAGAGTTCGGCTTCCTGGGTGAACAGGATCCCCAGCAACTCGACCAGCTGCTCCAGGTCAGGGGCGCCGGCGGTGCCGAACTCGGGGCTCACACGTTGAAGCGGAAGTGCATGACGTCGCCGTCGCGCACGATGTATTCCTTGCCTTCAAGACGCAGCTTGCCGGCCTCCTTGGCGCCCTGCTCGCCGCCGTGGGCGACGAAGTCC
>JANMUO010000079.1:0-12417 GCA_031391655.1 Betaproteobacteria bacterium | reverse complement strand
CTCGCCGACATCGGCCCGAAGGATTTCGTGGTGGACTTAGGGTCGGGCGACGGCCGCATCGTGCTCACCGCCGCGAAGGTGTTTGGCGCGAGCGGCTTCGGCGTGGAGATCAAGGACGACCTCGTGAAGCTCTCCAACGAGGCGGCGAAGAAGGAAGGCGTCGCCGACCGCGTGAAGTTCATCAAGGCCGACCTGTTCAAGACCGACATCTCGCGCGCCACCGTGCTCACGATGTACCTCCTGCCCCACACGGTGAACATGCTGAAAGACAAGCTCCTCACCGAGTTGAAGCCGGGCACCAAGGTCCTGTCGCATGACTACCCGCTCGCGGGCTGGATCCCGGAGAAGTACGAGCAGATGGACCTCGAGGACAAGGTGCAGATCAGCGGCGTCACCACCACGCTCATCTACCTGTACATGGTGCCCGCCAAAGTGCAGGGCCAATGGAGCGCGACGGTGCCGGCTTCGGTCGGCAAGGGCGCGCTGAGCTTGAGCCTCAAGCAGCAGGTCACGCGCGTGTCGGGGACCGCGCGGCTGGAGGGCAAGGAAGTGGTGCTGGAAGACCTGAAGCTGAAGGGCGAGCAGCTCTCCTTCGGGCTGGCGGGACGCAAGACCTACTTCACCGGCAAGGTGAAGGGCGGCGCCATCGAGGGCGAAGTGGACTCGGGCGGCGTGAAGGCGCCCTGGAGCGCGAAACTGGTGAAGTGATGCAGCGCAAGCGCGTCAACTCCTCCAAGATTCGCTCGGTCGGCTACGACGAGAAAAGCCAGGTGCTGGAAGTGGAACTGTCCAACGGACAGGTCTTCCAGTACGTGAAGGTCTACCCCGAGGTGTTTCGCCAGTTCATGGCGGCGCCCAACCCGACCACCTTCTACGACGACAAGATTGCCGAGGATTACACCGGCCGGCGCGTCTAGCGGCGCGCTTTGGGCCGCGCTGCTGTTCGCCGCGGGCGTCGCGGCGCAGGAAACCCCTTTTGCCGCGACCAATCGCGGCGCCCAGTGCAACCTGTTGGCGGATGGCACTCTCTCCTGCCACTACCGGGTCGGCCGCGACCTCGAGTTCAGCCTGGCCCGGGTCGGGGAGTACGACGTGAGGCTGGAGATCGTCCGCTCCGACCCCGAAGGCGACTACTACCTCGATTCGACGCTGCTCGATCGCTGCGTGCACGTGCGCTTCGGCAAGCGCAATCTGGTGGTGGGCGGTTTCGAGTACGCGTTCGCGGTGGTGTCCGGGAGGAACGGCATGGTGTACCGCTCGACGCGCGAGTGCCGGCTCGGGCGATGAGTTTTGCAATCTCACTGCGAGATACGTTTGGGAAATCAGAAGGTTGTTTCAATTTCCACCGAATAACGTGGGCGCGAGTTTTCTACGAAAGCGCCATCGCGTTGATTGCAAAGTGGATCTTGTCGCGCCAGTGCGAAGCGCGACTATGATAGGCCGCACTTATGCTGACTATTGAAAGTTAGGCGCCCCGAAATGGGCCACAAGATCGCGGGCATTCTCTTCGACATTGGTGGGGTTCTTGTGGCGCTCGATGGCGTGCCGTCTATGGCGAAGCTGTTGGGCGTCGAGCCCCAGCACGAAGCACTCCACGCGATGTGGGTAGCATCGCCCTCTGTCGTGGCGCACGAAACCGGGAGGATAGAGGCCGCAGCGTTCGCGGTCGATCTAGTGGCCGAATTCAGGCTGCCAGTCACCGCCGACCGTTTCCTGCAGGCTTTTTGCAACTGGCCGACCGGGCTCCTGCCAGGCGCAGTGCAGCTTCTGGATGAGATACCGGACTCCTATTACGTGGCCGCGCTAAGCAATACAAGCGCGGTGCATTGGGAGAAGATCTGCGCAATGGGTTTGGTGGACCGGTTCGACCAGACATATCTCTCACACCAGATCGGATACTTGAAACCAGACACCAGAGCGTTTCTAGCCGCGCTCCAAGGAATGGGACTCTCACCATCCGAGGTGCTGTTTCTAGATGACGGCTTGCGGAACGTTGAAGCGGCAACGAAACTGGGAATGCAGGCTCATCTAGCAAGAGGACCCGAGGAGGCAAAGCGTGTTCTCGCACAGTATGGCGTCGTTCGACCAAACGCCGGTGCCTAACACCGCAGTGCACCGGACGCACGCAAAAGCGGCGCGCGCCGGTGACTGCGAACGTTAGACCGCATGATCGTCGCCGTGGCTAGTGACAACTGAGGAGGAAGCAGCGTGGCTCTGTACATGGCTGTTGAGCACTTCCGAAATGGCGACGCCGCGCTCGTGTATCGTCGGTTTAGAGAGCGTGGTCGCCTGGCGCCTGAAGGGGTGAACTACGTTTCGAGTTGGGTTACTGCGGACTTATCGACCTGTTACCAAATCATGGAGACCGCTGACCGTGCCCTACTCGAGGAGTGGATGAGCCATTGGTCCGATCTCGTTGAGTTCGAAGTACACCCGGTGATCACTTCTCAGGAAGCTGCACAGCGCATGGCGCCGCCGGTGGGAGCGTGATGCGGTCTAACAGCGCGTTGTTGACCGACGCCAAGCTTCCCCCGATTTAGTTGACACCTCGGCCTAACAGGCTGGAGGTGTCATGGCAGCACCAGTTGGGCCGATTGTTGCGCGATGCGCAACACGGGAGGATTCGAATGCTGTTGGCGGCCTTGGACACGGCCAGGTCGATCAACGACATGGATATCCCAGGGTTTCGGCTGCATCCCTTGAAGGGGGAAGAACGGGGTCGGTGGTCGGTGTGGGTGAATGGCAACTGGCGCATGACTTTTGAATTTGAGGACGGACATGCCTTCGTCCTGGACTATGAGGACTATCACTGATGGCCATGCACAATCCGCCCCATCCGGGTGAGTTCATTACCGAGGTCTACCTTGAGCCTAACAATCTGAGCGGCCGTGAACTCGCCGCAAAGCTTGGCGTAGCCGCCTCGACTCTGAATCGCATTCTTACTGGTGGCAGTGGCATCAGCCCTGAGATGGCGCTGCGCCTTTCGAAGGCGCTAGGCCGCTCGCCCGAAAGCTGGCTTGCGATGCAGTACAACCACGATCTTTGGCATGCAAAGCTCGGCAATGTCGGCAGAGTCAAGCTCACGGCGGTCTAACTGCAAGCCAAGCTGGTTAATCCTTGATGCCTGGCATTCAGGCCTGCGCACTTCCGGAGCACGCGCTCCTCGGCAAGTACACGCTGAACGGCAGCTACACCGACTGCTACGCAACGGACATAGACAGCTCCGTGTCGCACGCCGAGTACGTCGAAGCCTTCTACACTGGCGCAGTGTTCAAGATTGAACGGCTCCTCCTCGACTGGTTCATATCGAGGCCCTCCACGGACGCACAGGCGAAGGAACTCGCCGCCGGCGCGCGCGACAGTTTCGCCGCCTGGACAGTAGAGGGACGCAGCACCGACCAGCTCCTCATGTGCGACGTCAGCGGCCGCACGAGGTCGTGGCTGATGGTCGAACCAATGAACGCAACTTCTACGCGCCTGTACTTCGGCTCCGCCGTGGTCCCCAGGCTCGACAAGACTTCAGGCCAGAAGCGCATGGGGTTTCCCTTCAACGCCCTGCTCGGTTTCCACAAGCTCTATTCCCGCATCCTCCTGGGCGCAGCCCGCTCGCGCCTGGCACGACAATCCAAACGATAGGAACCCCGCATGGCAGACGACCGCGAACTCACCCTCACCCGCCTCATCGACGCCTCACCGGAAAAACTCTTCCACTGCTGGACGGAACCCAAGCTCATCGTGCAATGGTTCACCCCGCCGCCGTGGAAGACGATCCGCGCCGAGACCGACGTGCGCGCCGGCGGCTCGAGCCTGATCGTGATGCAGGGTCCCGACGGCACCGAGATGCCCAACCGCGGGGTGTACCTCGAAGTGGTGAAGAACGAGCGCCTCGTGTTCACCGACGCCTACACAAGGGCCTGGGAGCCGGCGCAAAAGCCCTTCTTCACCGGCGTACTGACCTTCGAGAAGCAGGGAACGAAGACGAAGTACACGGCACGAGCGCTCCACTGGACCAAGGAAGACAGGGACGCGCACGAGAAGATGGGCTTCCACGAAGGCTGGGGCATCGCCACCGACCAGCTCTCGGCGCTGGCGCAGAAGATCTAGCGCGTCTCGCGCCGCAGGCTGTAGTAGGTGCCGGCAAAAATCACCAGCGCCCCCACGATGATCCAGAGGTCGAACGGCTCCTTGTAGAACACCGCCCCCACCGCGGCGATCAGCGGCAGCCGCACGAAGTCGATCGGCACCACCACCGAAGCATCCGCCAGCTTGAACGCCCGCGTCATGCAGTAGTGCGCCGTGTAGCTCCCCACCCCGATCAGCATGATCCAGGGCAGCGCCGACACCGGCGGCGCGACCCACTGCGACAGCGCCGCGACGAGCGACAAGGGCGCCTGTATCACTGACATCCAGAACAGCACCGCCAGGGGCGAATCGGAACCCGACAGGCGCTTGGTGGCGATCATGTTGCCGGCATAGAGGAAAGCCGCGGCGAGCGCGACCAGTGTAGCGAGCTGGAAGAATCCGAACCCGGGCCGCAGGATGATGAGCACCCCCGCCAGGCCCAGCACCAGCATCACCACCCTTCCCCGGTTCAGCCGCTCGCCGAGCAGCACCGCGGCAAGGATCGCGGTCCACACCGGCATGGTGAACTCGATGGCGAAGACCGTCGCCAGCGGCAGCGCGCCGATGGCGAACACCCAGCAGTACTGCCCGCCCAAATGCACGACGTTCCTCAGTGCATGCAGCCGCAGGCGCTTCGTGCCGATTGCCGGATCGTCCGCCTGGGCCACCACCACCAGCACGATGGCCAGCATCACCACGCTGCGCAGGAACAGCACCTGGAACGGCTGCATGTGCGCGAGCAGTTCGCGCGCCGCGATCGCCATGGCGGAGAAGGACAGCACCGCGCCGCCCATCCACAGCACACCCCGTAGCGTCTGGCTCTGGACCATGACCCCATTGTCCCGCGCCGCGGGCCGGAACGCGGCATGAGGTTCGCCGGGACGGCTATAATTCGCCCCCTCATGGAAGCCGAACGCCTCAACGCCATCGCCTCGAAGCTCGAAGACCTGAACAAGCGGTCCGCCGAGCTGCGGAGGTACCTTTGACTTCGACGGGAAGCAATCGCGCCTCGTAGCGGTCAACAAGGACCTTGAAGACCCCAAGGTCTGGTCCGACCAGAAGCGCGCCCAGGAACTGGGGCGAGAGAAGAAAACCCTCGAAGGCACGGTAGCCACCCTCGGCGCGATCGCCGGCGGCATCACCGACGCGGGCGAGCTCTTCACGATGGCGAAGGCTGAGAACGACGACGCGACGCTGGTCAGCGTCGAAACCGACGTCGGCGCACTGGACAAGCAGGTCGCGCAGCTTGAATTCCAGCGCATGTTCAACAACCCGCTGGACCCCAACGCCTGCTTCATGGACATCCAGGCCGGTTCCGGGGGCACCGAGGCGCAGGACTGGGCCTCGATGCTGGAGCGCATGTACCTCAAGTTCTGCGACAAGAAGGGCTTCAAGGTCGAGATCCTCGACCAGGCCGCGGGCGAAGTGGCCGGCATCAAGAGCGCTTCGCTCAAGATCAACGGCGCCTACGCCTACGGCACATTGCGCACCGAGAACGGCGTGCACCGCCTGGTGAGGAAGTCGCCCTTCGACTCGAACGCCCGGCGGCACACTTCTTTTGCCAGCGTGTTCGTCTACCCCGAGGTGGATGAAACGATCGAAGTGGAAATCAACCCGGCGGACGTGCGCGTGGACACCTACCGCGCCTCCGGCGCCGGCGGCCAGCACGTCAACAAGACCGACTCGGCCATTCGCATGACCCATCTCCCCACCGGCATCGTGGTCCAATGCCAGAACGACCGCTCGCAGCACCGCAACCGCGCGGAAGCCACGGCCATGCTGAAGTCGAAGATCTACGAAATGGAAATGCGCAAGCGCCAGGCCGAGCGCGACAAGCTGGAGGACTCCAAGACCGACATCGGCTGGGGCCACCAGATCCGCAGCTACGTGCTCGACCAGTCGCGCATCAAGGACCTGCGCACCGGCGTGGAGAAAGGCGCCACGCAGGCGGTGCTCGACGGCGACCTGGACGACTTCATCGAGGCGAGCCTGAAGCAGGGCGTATAGGGGAAAATGCGGGCATGGAAGACGACAACAAGCTGGTCGAGGAGCGGCGCGAGAAGCTGAAGGCGCTGAGGGAAAAGGGCCAGGCCTTTCCCAACGACTGGCGTTCCACGCACCAGGCTGCCGCGCTCGCCGTGCAGTACGGCGCGTTGGACAAGGCCGCGCTGGAAGCGAAAGCGGCTGGCGCGAAGCTCGCCGGCCGCATGATGTTGAAGCGCGTGATGGGCAAGGCGAGCTTCGCCACGCTGCAGGACGGCAGCGGCAAGATCCAGATCTATGTCGCCAACGACGTGGCGGGCGAAGCGGTGCACGAGGCCTTCAAGCACTGGGACCTGGGCGACATCGTGGGCGTGGAAGGCGCCTTGTTCAAGACCAACAAGGGCGAGCTCACCATCAATGCCAAATCTCTGCGCCTGCTGGTGAAGGCGCTGCGGCCCCTGCCGGAGAAGTTCCACGGCCTCACCGACCAGGAAATGCGCTACCGCCAGCGCTACGTAGATCTGATCGTCAACCCGGAAGCGCGCAGCGTGTTCGCCGCGCGCTCGAAGATCGTGCAGTCGCTGCGCGACACGCTCATCGCGGAGGCCTACCTCGAAGTCGAGACGCCGATGATGCAGCCGATTCCGGGCGGCGCAGTGGCGCGGCCGTTCAGGACCCACCACAACGCGCTCGACCTGGATCTGTTCCTACGAATCGCGCCGGAGCTGTATCTCAAGCGCCTGGTGGTGGGAGGCCTGGAGCGGGTGTTCGAGATCAACCGCAACTTCAGGAACGAGGGCATGTCACCGCGCCACAACCCCGAGTTCACCATGCTCGAGTGGTACTGCGCCTACCAGGACGTGAACTACATGGTCGATCTGACCGAGAAGCTGGTGCGCAACGCGGCCCAGGCGGCCTGCGGCGGGACCGCGGTGACCTACCAGGGGCGCAGCATCGACTTCGGCAAGCCCTTCGCGCGACTGCCGATCCCCGAGGCGATCCAGGCCCAGGGAATCGCCGGAGACCTGCGCGACAGGAAATTCCTCTCGGGCAAGCTCAAGGCGCTGGGCGTGGAGCACAAGAACGACCAAGGCTGGGGCGCGCTGCAACTCATGCTGTTCGAAGCGGTGGCGGAGAAGCACCTCGTCGAGCCGACCTTCGTCACCGACTACCCGGCAGAAGTCTCCCCGCTCGCGCGCCGCAAGGACGCCGACCCGGGCCTCACCGACCGCTTCGAGCTCTTCATCGACGCGAAAGAGATCGCCAACGGATTCTCCGAGCTGAACGACCCGGAAGACCAGGCTGAGCGCTTTCGCGAGCAGGTGGCCAAGAAGGACTCAGGCGACGCCGAGGCGATGCACTACGACGCCGACTACATCCGCGCCCTGGAGCACGGCCTGCCGCCCACCGCGGGCGCAGGCCTGGGCGTGGACCGGCTGGTGATGCTGCTCACCGACAGCGCCTCGATCCGCGACGTCATATTGTTTCCACATATGCGTCCCGAGTAGAAAATAGGGACAGACCCTATTTTTCGCATGGTGAAAAATAGGGTCTGTCCCTATTTTCAGATTCTCATCACCATCAGGCCCGCCAGCACTGCCGCTGTCGCCAAAACCTTGCGGCCGGTGAAGCGCTCCTTCAGGAACATGGCCCCGAGCACCGCGGCAAACACCACCGAGGTCTCGCGCAGCACCGCCACCAGCGCGACAGGCGCCTTGGTCATGGCCCAGAGCGCCACGCCGTAGGCGCCCATGGCAAGGCCACCGCCGACGAAGGCGATGCGCCACTGGCGCAGGAGGTGGCGGGGCGCCGCCACGCCGCGCTGCATCCAGCCCGCGGCAAGGATCACCACGCCGTTGGCGACGAAAAACCACAGTGCGTAGCTGACCGGCGCCGCGGACAGGCGCGCGCCCTTGGCGTCGATCAGCGTGTAGGCGGCGATCACGCAGGCGTTGACGAGCGCGAAGGCGAGCGACTTGCGCTGCGCCGCCGGGTCGGCGGCCGAATGCGAGGCGAAGGCGAGGATCCCCGCGCTGATCAGCAGCACGCCGGCGAGTTGCCCGCCGCCCAGCACTTCGCCGAACACGGCTCCGCCCGCCACGGTGACGATCAGCGGGCCGCCGCCGCGCATGATGGGATAGCTGAACGACATGTCGCCCCAGCGGTAGGCGCCCGCGAGCGCCCAGAAGTAGGCGATGTGCACAACTGCGGAGGCTGCGATCCACGGCCAGGATGCGGGCGCCGGCGCCGGCACGAAGGGCAGCGCCACAAGCGCCACTGCGCCGCTGCCGGCGGCAACCGCCACGGTGTCGAGCTGCTTGTCCGCGCCCGATTTGAGCAGCGCGTTCCAGGCCGCGTGCAGCAGCGCGGCGCCGAGCACCGCCAGTGCCACCGGCAGGGAAATTTCCATCGAATGAGTCTAGCAAGACCTTAGAATCCGTCCCTCCGATGCTGCCCCAGAACCCTGCGCTCCGCGGCATCCTGCTGGCGGTCATCGCCGTCGGCCTGTTCACGCTGATGGACTCGATCGGCAAGTACCTCTCCCGCTTCTATCCGGTGCCCGGCATCGTGTGGGCGCGCTACGCCATCAACCTGCTGCTGCTGCTTGCCTTCCTCGCCGTGCGCGGCAAGCTGCGCTACGTGCGCACCGCGCGTCCTGCCATCCAGGTGGCGCGCGGCGCGCTGCTCGGCCTGGCGACGGTGATGTACTTCACCGCGATTTCGCACATGCCACTGGCCGAGGCATCGGCAATCGCCTTCGTGCTGCCCCTCTTCGTCGCCGTGCTGGCGGTGCCGATGCTCGGCGAGCGCCTCGACCCGGCGCGCCTCGCCGCGATCCTTGTCGGGCTGGTGGGCGCGATGGTGATCGTGCGCCCCGGGTCCGAGGCGTTCACCGTGTACGCCTTGCTGCCGCTCGCCATGGCGCTGATGAACGCGCTCTACCAGATCCTCACGCGCAAGGTGGCGGGCGTGGAGCCGGCGCTGACCTCGCTCTTCTACGGCTCGCTGGTGGGCGCGGTGATGTTCGCGCCGGTGCTGCCCTTTGCCTGGGAGACGCCGCGCGATCCCTGGCACTGGGTGCTGTTCCTGTTGTTGGGCCTGATCGCCACCGTCGGCCACTTCATCCTGATCCGCGCTTTCGACTATGCGAGTGCAACGCTGCTCGCGCCGTTCATCTACACGCAGCTCCTGTGGACCATGCTGGTGGGCTATGTCGTGTTCGGCGATTTTCCCGACGGCTGGTCGCTGGCGGGCATGGCGATCATCGTCTTGGCCGGCCTCTACCTCGTCGGCCACCAGCGCCTGACTGTCAGGAAGAAATAGGGACAGACCCTATTTTTCAGACGCCGAGGAGGTGGTCGAACACCGCGCGCACCCGCGCGGTGGCGGCACGTCCTTCGACCATCGCCTCCTCCGCGCGGTGGAATTCCATCATGCCGAAATCGGGCAGGATGGGCGTGATCAGCACGTCGGCCGGCTCGCCCGCGAGGCGGCTGCGACCGACGCGGACCTGCATCACGTCGATGCTGGTGAGGAACACCTCGAGCGCGCCCGGCATGCGGACCGCGGGCGCTTCTCCCTCGTTGTCCGCTGGGCTCGACGTGAAGCGCGACCACCAGCCGGAATTCTCGGCTGCCTTCTGCCGCGCGATGGCTTGCGCGCGCTCGCGGTAGTAGCCGGTCTTCGCCCAGCCCAGGTCCACCGCGATGACGATCTCCGCGCCCAGCGCGCGGCACAGGCTGACCGGCACCGGATTCACGAGGCCGCCGTCCACCAGCACCTGGCCGTCGCGCAGCACCGGCGCGAACACTCCCGGGATGGCGATGGAGGCGCGCACCGCATCGAGCGCCTTGCCTTCGCGCAGCCACACCTCGCGGCCCGAGGCGAGTTCGGTGGCCACCGCGGCGAAGGGAATGGGGAAGTCGCTGATGTCGCGATCCTCGACGCGCAGGCGGAACACGTCGAACAGCCGCTCGCCGCGGATCAGTCCGCCGCGCCAGGTGAAATCCATCAGCCCGAACACGTCCCGCCAGCGCAGCTTCTGCGCCCAGCTCTCGATGTTGTCCAGCGTGCCGCCGGCATAGGCCGCGCCGATCAGCGAACCCATCGAGCTGCCGCAGACGATCTCCGGCTCGATGCCGGCTTCCTGCAAGCCGCGGATCACGCCGATGTGCGCCCATCCGCGCGCGCCGCCGGCGCCGAGGGCGAGGCCAATCCTTGGCTTACGCGAGGAGGCGGCCATGCAGGTCGTGCGCGTCGGCGCGCGCGATCGCCACTTGCACGAACTCCCCCGCCTTGCCGCCCTTGAAACGCACGGTGCCGTCGATCTCCGGCGCATCGGCGCTGGAGCGCCCGATGCCGGGCGCATCAACCAGCACCTGCACGGTCTTGCCGACCTTGCGCTTCAACTTCGCCGCGCTGATTTTCTGCTGCACCTGCATGAAGCGCGCGCGGCGCTCTTCCCTGATCGCGGAGGGCACGGGGTCGGGCAGCGCGTTCGCCGCCGCGCCCTCCACCGGCGAGTAGGCGAAGCAACCCACGCGATCGAGCTGCGCCGCCTCGAGGAACGCAAGCAGCTCCCCGAACTCGGCCTCCGTCTCGCCCGGAAACCCGGCGATGAAGGTGCTGCGCACCGTGATGTCCGGGCAGATCTCCCGCCAGGCCGCGAGGCGCTCGAGCACCTTCTCCGCGCTCGCCGGTCGCTTCATCAGCTTCAGGATCCTCGGGCTCGCATGCTGGAACGGCACATCGAGGTAGGGAAGGATTTTCCCCTCCGCCATCAGCGGGATCACTTCATCCACGTGCGGATAGGGGTAGACGTAGTGAAGCCGCACCCACACGCCCAACTCCCCGAGCGCGCGGCACAGGTCGGTCATCTTCGTCTTCGTCGGGCGGCCCTGCCAGAACCCGGTGCGGTACTTCACGTCCACGCCGTAGGCGCTGGTGTCTTGCGAGATGACGAGCAGTTCCTTCACGCCCGCCTTCACCAGGTTCTCCGCCTCCTGCATCACTTCGCCCACCGGGCGCGACACCAGGTCGCCGCGCATCGAAGGGATGATGCAGAAGCTGCAGCGGTGGTTGCAGCCCTCGGAGATCTTGAGGTACGCGTAGTGCTTCGGCGTGAGCTTGATCCCCTGGGGCGGCACCAGGTCGGTATAGGGGTCGTGCGGTTTGGGCAGGTGCGCATGCACCGCGCGCATCACGCCTTCGGTATCGTGCGGGCCGGTGACGGCGAGCACGCTGGGGTGCGCAGTCTGGACCACGCCCTCCTTCGCGCCGAGGCAGCCCGTGACGATCACCTTGCCGTTCGCGGCAAGCGCTTCGCCGATCGCATCGAGCGATTCCTCGACCGCCGCATCGATGAAGCCGCAGGTGTTGACGATCACCAGGTCGGCGCCGCCGTAGTCCTTCGCCGTGGCGTAGCCTTCGGCGCGCAGCTGCGTGAGGATGCGTTCGGAATCCACCAGGGCCTTGGGGCAGCCCAGGGAGACGAAGCCAATCTTGGGTGACCCCACTACTTGTCGGCGTCGCTCTTTGGCGCCTGGGGCTGGGGGAAGCCGGGAAAGTTGAAGCCGGTGAACATGTTGCGCGTCTGGTTCTGCAACTGGTCCTGGAACTGCGCGAACATCTTCTGGCTCTGCTCCATGTAGGCCTGCATCATGCCCTGCATCGCCGGGCCCTGCATGTTCATGAACTGCGCCCACAGGTCGTGCGAGACGCGCGAATTGTCGCCGTAGATGCGCGTGGACTGCTCCTGCAGCGCTTTCTGCATCTGCTGGAAGGCCTCGACGTTCTTCTCCAGGTAGCTGCCCATGAAGCCCTGCATGGCGCCGCCGTAGGAGCGGATCATCTGCGACAGGAGGTCGGAGGAGAACATCGGCACGCTGCCCGACTCCTCCTCGAGGATGATCTGCAGCAGGATCGCGCGCGTCAGGTCCTCGCTCGACTTGGCGTCCACCACCTGGAACTCTTCCTGCTTGAGCACCATCTGCTTCACGTCCGCGAGCGTGATGTAGCTCGAGGTCTTGGTGTCGTACAGGCGGCGGTTGGGATATTTCTTGATCAGGCGAAGCGGGTTTTCCATCTTCGCGGCGGTGAGGTTGGGGTTGGCGGCCATGGGTTCAGTCTACTCCTTAATACATGTGCTGGCCGCCGTTGATCGAGATGTTAGCCCCGGTCACGAACGCGGCCTCTTCGGAACAAAGGTAGATGATCAGCCCGGCGACTTCATCGGGCTTGCCCAGCCTGCCGACGGGAATCTGCGGCAGGATCTTCGAGTCGAGGATTTCCTTGGGGATCGCGGTCACCATC
>JANMUO010000335.1:0-8376 GCA_031391655.1 Betaproteobacteria bacterium | reverse complement strand
GCAACGGCACGATGGCCAATCCCGCCGCCATGGGACGGGCGCGCCTGTCGGGCAAGGTCGGCGCCGCCATGGATCCGTGCGGCGCGATCCAGGTTCCGTTCGACCTCGCGCCAGGCGCGACGCGCGACATCATCTTTCGCATGGGCGTCGGGCACGGGGCGGAGGACGCCAGCCGCCTGGTGCAGCGCCTGCGCAAATCCGGCACTGCGCGCGCGGCGCTCGATGCCGTGCGCGAGTACTGGACGACCACGCTGGGCGCGGTGCAGGTCGACACGCCCGACCGTGCGCTCAACCTGCTGTGCAATGGCTGGCTCGTGTACCAGACGATGGCCGCGCGGCTCTGGGGCCGCCGCGGCCACAACCAGTCGGGCGGCGCCGTCGGCGTTCGCGATCAGCTGCAGGACGTCATGGCGCTGGTGCACGCCGAACCGGCACTGGCGCGCGAGCACCTGCTGCGCTGCGCGTCGCGGCAATTCCACGAAGGCGACGTGCAGCACTGGTGGCACCCGCCCTCGGGTCGCGGGGTGCGCACCCATTGCTCGGATGATTACCTGTGGCTGCCGCTGGCGGCGTGCCGCTACGTGGAGTGCACCGGCGACCAGGCGATTTTGACCGAGCAAGTGCAGTTCATCGACGGCCGCGCGGTGAATCCCGGGGAAGACTCCTATTTCGACCTGCCGCTGCGCTCGAGCGAAACGGCCAGCCTGTACCAGCATTGCGTGCGCGCGATCCAGCGGGGACTGCGCTTTGGCAGCCACGGCCTGCCGCTGATGGGCTCCGGGGACTGGAACGACGGCATGAACCTGGTGGGCGCCGAGGGCAAGGGCGAGAGCGTGTGGCTGGGATTCTTCCTGCACCAGGTGCTCTCGCAGTTCGCCGGGCTCGCGCGGGCGCAGGGCGACGCGCTCTTCGCCGGGCGTTGCGAGGCCGAGGCCGCCCGCCTGGCCCGCAACCTCGAGGAGCATGGCTGGGATGGCGCCTGGTACCGCCGCGCCTACTTCGACGACGGCACGCCGCTCGGTTCGTCGGCCAACGCCGAATGCCAGATCGATTCCATCGCGCAGAGCTGGTCGGTGCTGTCCGCCGCAGGCGACCCGGGGCGCGCGCGCCAGGCGATGAACTCCCTCGACCGGCGCCTGGTGCGCCGCGACCACGCCCTGGTGCAACTGCTCGACCCACCGTTCGACACCTCCGCCGTGGATCCCGGCTACATCCGCGGCTATGTGCCCGGCGTGCGGGAAAACGGCGGGCAGTACACGCACGCCGCGATCTGGGCGGCGATGGCCTTCGCCCAGCTGGGCGACAACGCGCGCGCCTGGGAACTGCTCGGCATGATCAATCCCCTGCGCCACGGCGCCTCGCCCAGCGGAACCGCACTCTACAAGGTGGAGCCCTACGTCGTCGCTGCGGACGTCTATGCGGTTGCGCCGCATACCGGCCGCGGCGGCTGGACCTGGTACACCGGTTCGGCCGGCTGGATGTACCGATTGATCACCGAATCGCTGCTCGGCCTGCGCCTGGCGGGGGGCGTGCTGCGCTTCTCTCCTTGCCTGCCGCCCGACTGGACCGGCTTCCAGATGCGCTACCGCTACCGGGATACCACCTACCACATCACGCTGCGCCAGAGCGCACCGGGGCAAGAGGCCGTCAGCGTCAGCGTGGACGGTGTCGCGCAGGCGGACGCCGCCATCCGCCTCACCGACGATCGCCAGGAACACCAAGTACTGGTGCTCCTGCGTTCGTCAGCGCACGGAAATGCACGCGCCGCGTGACAACAATGCTGCATGCACCTTCTCCCCGCCCTGCCCTACGGCCCTGCCGCGCTGGAACCGCACATCGATGCGCGCACCATGTCGCTGCACCACGGCAAGCACCACGCCTCGTACGTGAAGAGCCTGAATGCCGCGCTGGAGAAGCTGCCGCAGCTGCGCCAGCGTCCTGCGAGCTGGCTGCTGCTCAACCCGGGGGAGATCCCGGAAGGGCTCCGCGCGACGGTGCGCAACAACGCGGGCGGGCACTTGAACCACAGCCTGTTCTGGCGTGCGATGTCGCCAAAAGGCGGTGGCGAACCCACGGGCGATCTGGCGGAGGCGATCCAGCGCGATTTCGGCAGCTTCGAGAAATTCAAGGCGCAGTTCGAGGAGGCCGGCGCCAAGGTGTTCGGCTCGGGCTGGGTCTGGCTCTCCCGCACAAAAAAGGACGGCGGGACGCTGCAGATCACTACCACCGCGGGCCACGACAACCCGTTGATGCAGGGGCATTTTCCAGTGCTGCTGAACGACGTCTGGGAGCACGCCTACTACTTGAAGCACGAGAACCAGCGCCCGGACTACCTGGGGGGCTGGTGGGCTGTCGTCGACTGGGCGCAGGCGGCGCGGCGCTTCGCGCTGTCGGACGATTCCCAGCAGAAGGAGTGGGAGAACGAAGGCGAGTTGGTGCTCAGCTAGCCCCATCTATGTTGGCTACCGCACAGACCGGCGCCGCCGTTGCCGCCATGGTCCGCGGTTGCCTCCGTCGGGAATAGCGATGCCCCACACAGAAAGGCGTTCCAGCGCCGTCGGCATCAAGGCGGGGGCGCTGCAATACGCGATCCTCACCAGCGCCAGCTTCTCCATCATCGCCACGGACGAGAAGGGCATCATCCAGTTGTTCAACGTCGGCGCGGAGCGCATGCTCGGCTACAGCGCCGCAGAAGTCGTCAACCGCATCAGCCCGAGTGACATCCACGATCCGCAGGAAGTGATGGCGCGCGCCCAGGCCCTGTCGCTCGAGCTCGCGACGCCGATCGCGCCCGGGTTCGAGGCCCTCGCCTTCAAGGCCTCGCGCGGCATCGAGGACACCTATGAGCTGACCTATGTGCGCAAGGACGGCGGGCGCTTTCCGGCCATCGTGTCGATCACCGCGCTGCGCGATGACTACGGCGCCATCATCGGCTACCTGCTCATCGGCAGCGACAATTCCGCGCGCAAGCGCGTCGAGGCGGAACTGCATGAGGCCATGGCTGTCGCGGACAAGGCCAACCGCGCCAAGACCGACTTTCTCTCCGGCATGAGCCACGAGCTGCGCACGCCGCTGAACGCGGTGCTGGGTTTCGCCCAGCTGCTGGAGACGGGCTCCCCGCAGCCGACGCCCTCGCAGAAGCGCAACCTCGACCAGATCCAGAAGGCGGGTTGGTACCTGCTGGAGCTGATCAACGAGATCCTCGACCTGGCGCTGATCGAATCGGGCCAGGTGACGGTGTCCAAGGAGCCAGTGTCCCTCACCGAAGTGATGCTCGAATCGCGGGAGATGATCGAGCCGCAGGCGCAAAAGCGCGGCATCGGCTTGACGTTTCCGCACTTCGACACTCCCAACTTCGTCAAGGCCGACCGCACCCGGATGAAGCAGGTGCTCATCAACCTGCTGTTCAACGCCATCAAGTACAACAGGCCGGGCGGCACGGTGACGGTGGAATGCACGCCGATTCCCGGGGACGCGATCCGCATCAGCGTGCGCGACACCGGCGCGGGGCTGTCCCCGGACCACGTGGCGCAGTTGTTCCAGCCGTTCAACCGCCTTGGCAAGGAAGCCGGCGTCGAAGAAGGCACGGGCATCGGCCTGGTGGTGACCAAGCGGCTGGTCGAGATGATGGGCGGCGCCATCGGCGTCGAGAGCGAACCTGGTGTCGGCAGCGTGTTCTGGATCGAACTGGAGTTGACCAAAGCGCCGCAGCTGGAGCGTCTCGACACGGCACACGCGGTGCCGTTACTGCCGGTGGCGCCGGAAGGCACGCCGCTTCGCACCCTGCTGTACGTGGAAGACAACCCGGCCAACCTGGAGTTGGTCGAGCAGCTCATCGCGCGCCGTCCCGACCTGCGCCTGCTCTCCGCGGCGGACGGCAACCTGGGCATCGAGTTCGCGCGCGCCTACCAGCCGCAGGTGATCCTGATGGACATCAACCTGCCGGGCATCAGCGGCATCGACGCCATGAAGATCCTGCGCGCCGATCCCTCGACCGCGCACATCCCGATCATTGCGCTGAGCGCCAACGCTGTGCCCCGTGACATCGAAAGGGCCCTCGAGGCGGGATTCTTCAATTACCTGACCAAGCCCATCAAGGTCGGCCAGTTCATGGACGCGCTGGACGCCGCGCTGAAGTTTGCCCTCACCGAACCGGGCCCTGCGCCCAGGAAGGAAGCCGCCTGATGCTGCTCAGCGAAGCAGAGATCCTCGGCGCCAGCATCCTCGTCGTCGACGACCAGGAAGCCAACATCAGCCTGCTCACGCAGATGCTGACCGATGCCGGCTACCTCCGCGTGTCCTCGACCATGGCGCCGCACGAGGTCCATTCGCTGCATCGGCAGCACCGCTACGACCTGATCCTGCTCGACCTGCAGATGCCGGGCATGGACGGCTTCCAGGTGATGGAGGTCTTGAAGACCAATGAAGTCGACGGCTACCTGCCCGTGCTCGTGATCACCGCCCAGCCCGGCCACAAGCTGCGCGCCCTGCAAGCCGGCGCGAAGGACTTCGTCAGCAAGCCCTTCGACATGGTCGAAGTCAGGACGCGCATCCGCAACCTGCTGGAAGTGCGGCTGCTGTACCGCAAACTCGAAGTCGCCAACCAGGTTCTGGAGCAGAAGGTGCAGGAGCGCACCGCGGACCTGCGCGAGAGCGAAGCGCGCTACCGCAGCCTCACCGAGCTGGCCTCCGACTGGTACTGGGAGCAAGACGAGAACGGGGCCTTCACCAAGGTTTCCGGCCCGGTGCTGGAAATGCTCGGGCTGCAGGTGCCCGCCCTGACCGAGAACGCCGGCGTGGTGGAAGCACCCGGCTGGAATGAAGCCGAGCGGTTGCAGCTGCGCGCCACCATCGCCGCGCGCAAGCCGTTCCTCGACTTCGTCTTCAGCCGCGTGAATGCCAACGGCACGGAGCAGAAGTTCCAGGTCAGCGGCGAGCCGATGTTCAACCGTTCCAGCCGCTTCATCGGCTACCGGGGCATCGGCGTGGAACTCACCAAGAAGCCGTAACCCTGGCGACCAGTGACAACACCCCATCACACGAGCCAGAACTACCTGCTCGCCGCCATTCCCCCGGCGGACTTCGAGCGCCTTGCCACGCACCTCGAACTGGTGTCGATGCGCCTCGGCGATGTCCTCTACGAACCCGGCACGCTGATGCAGCACGCGTACTTCCCCACCACCTCGATCGTGTCGCTGCACTACGTCATGGAGTCCGGCGCCTCCTCCGAATCCGCCGGGGTGGGCAACGAGGGCGTGGTCGGCGTATCCATCTTCATGGGAGGCGACACCACGCCGAGCTCGGCGGTGGTGCAGACCGCCGGCCACGGCTACCGGCTGTCTGCCCGCCTGTTGAAGCAGGAATTCAATCGCGGCGGGCTGGTGCAGCACCTGCTGCTGCGCTACACGCAGGCGCTGATCACCCAGATCACGCAGACCGCGGTCTGCAACCGGCACCACTCGGTGGAGCAGCAGCTTTGCCGCTGGCTGCTGCTGACCAGCGACCGCCTCCCGTCGCGCGAGCTGGTGATGACACAGGAACTGGTCGCCAGCATGCTCGGCGTGCGGCGCGAAGGCGTCACGGCGGCCGCCGGCAACTTGCAGCGCGACGGCTTGATCAGCTACCGCCGCGGCCATATCTCCGTGCTGCAGCGGGCCGGATTGGACGAGCGCGTGTGCGAGTGCTACGCCGTGGTCAGGAAGGAAATCGATCGCCTGCTCTCCGACGTGCAGTACCGGCAGGACAAGAATGCCGACGTCAAATCAGGTGTCGGCCGCTGATCGCGCGCTGTTGAAGTAAACCCCGCTGTTGAATTAAACCCTCGGGTATGTGCGTTGTCGCTCGGACACGCCGCGCGTCCCGGCGCAACATGGCGCCTTCTTCAACCGAGAGAATCCATGAAAACTTCATTCAACAGGAAGCACCTCAGCCTGGCCGTGGCATGCGCCCTGGCCCTGAGCTTCGCTGCGGGCGCGAGCGCCCAGCAGGCTACGCCGTCGGGCACTTCCCGTGCGACGGAAATGGACCGGGCGGTCGTGACGACTACCGGGCAGCAGGTCTGGATGAACGGCTTCGGCGAATGCTGGCACAGCGGCTTCGGCCCCGCGCCGCTGCCGGGCAGCGTGTGCGGCCCGGCCTTGCCGGCCCCGGTCGCGCAGTACGTTGCTCCCGCGCCTGCCCCGGAGGCCGCGCCCTACGTCGCCCCCGTCGTAGTGGCCGCCGCGCCGCAACCGGTGTTTGAGCGCTACACCCTGGATGGCAACGTCCTGTTCGACTTCGACAAGTCAGTGCTGAAGCCGGAAGGACGCGACATCCTGGACAGCTTCGTTTCCAAGGTGAAGGGCGTCCAGCAGAGCACCATCACGGCCATCGGCCATGCCGACCGCTTCGGATCCGACGACTACAACCAGGCGCTCTCGGAGAGCCGCGTGGCGACGGTGAAAGCCTACCTGATCAGCAAGGGCATCGAATCCACCTGGGTGCAGAGCTCCGCCAAGGGTGAAGCCCAGCCGGTCACCGCGCCAGGCACGTGCGCGGGCGCAGCGACGGCGAGCAACATCGTCTGCCTGCAGCCGGATCGCCACGTCACCATCGAGATGACCGGAAGCCGGCGTTCGAACTAGTCGAGCCGAATTCCGGTAACACGGGAAAGGCCCTGCAGCGCAGGGCCTTTTTCTTTTCTGTGTTCGCCGGTGCACAGAGCGCTCGCAGACTTTGAGCCACCATGCAGTCGGGCGCCTGCTCTCCTCTTCCCCCCCGCAATTTGGCAGGCGCCTTTAGCAACCGGCCCGGAACGGCACCCCCGTTCCGGGCCTTTTTTCCAGGAGCCAAAGCACATGAACCAGGCAATGACCGACTTCAATCTGGCCAGGGGCCGGATCGCCAGTGATTTCCGCACCATGATCACCGACGGAGAAGACCTCCTGCGGGCAACCGCTTCCGTATCGGGCGAAGGCTTCGCAGCCGCACGCGCGAATTTCGAAGGCAAGCTCAAGCACGCCAAGATCGCCCTGGCGGACGCGTCGCGGCCGGTGGACGGCTATGTGCGCGCCAATCCGTGGTCGGCCGTCGGCACCGCGATGGCGGCCGGCGCGTTGATCGGTTTCCTCATCTCCAAGCGCTAAAGGTGCGCGCGCGTGCCCGTGGCCTCGTCCCTGGTCGCGGGGTGCGCGCTGGTGGCCGCCCTGTACCTGGGGCGTGGATTCTTCGTCCCGCTGCTGATCGGCATCCTCGCCAGCTACACGCTGCGTCCGCTCGTGGACGGCCTGGCGGGGTGGCGCGTGCCGCGCGTCATCGGCGCGGCCCTGGTGCTGGCGCTGCTGGTCGCCAGCTTGTCCTGGGTCGCCTTCTCGATGGGCGACGACGCGAGGGCGATGATCGAGGACCTGCCGGACGCGGCGCGCAAGCTGCGAAAGGAACTGAGCAGCAAGCGCGCGGGCGCGCCCAGCCCCTTGCAGAACATGCAGGAGGCCGCCCAGGAGATCCAGGGCGCCGCCGCCGATGCGAGCGGCGATTCCGCCAAGGCTGCGAAGCCGCAGGCGCGCGCCGTCACCGTGCAGGCGCCCGCGTCGACCTGGCTGAGCGACTACACGCTGGCGCAATCGGCATTGCTGGCCACCGTCGCCGCGCAGGCGCCGATCGTGCTGCTGCTGACGTATTTCCTGCTTGCCGCGGGCGAGCATTTCCGCCGCAAGCTGCTGGAGCTCGTCGGGCCATCGCTGCAAAGCAAGAAGGACGCCTTGCAGATCCTCAACGAAATCGAGACGCAGGTGCAGCGCTACCTGCTCGCCACGCTCGCCTCGAACGCGCTGCTCGGGGTCGCCACGTGGCTCGCGTTTCTTGCGCTGGGACTGGACCAGGCCGCCGTCTGGGGCGTGGCCGCCGGCGTGCTGCACTTCATCCCCTACCTCGGCCCGGCGCTGATCGCGGTGGGGAGCGGCGTCGCCGCCTACCTGCAGTTCGGCTCGCTCGTGCAAGCGCTCGCCGTCGCGGGCGCGTCGCTGGTGGTGGCCGGCATCATCGGCTTTGCGTTCATGACCTGGCTACAGAGCCGCTTCGCGAGCGTCAACGCCGCGGTGCTCTTCATTGCGCTCCTGTTCTTTGGCTGGCTGTGGGGCGTGTGGGGGCTGCTGCTCGGCGCGCCGCTGGTGGCCATCGCCAAGGTGGTGTTCGACCGGGTCGAGGCGCTCAAGCCGGCCGGGCTGCTGCTCGGGCGATGAGCGTGCCAATGGGCGGTTTCGGAGGCGGACATGCGACTGGATGACCAGCGCGCCAGCGGCAACGTCGAGGATCGCCGCGGCATCGGCGTTGTCGGCGGCGGCCTCGGCGTGGGCGGCATTGTCGTCGCCGTCATCGCCTACTTCCTCGGCTTCGACC
>JANMUO010000317.1:0-3744 GCA_031391655.1 Betaproteobacteria bacterium | reverse complement strand
CTCGAAGATGGCCGCGGACATCCACTGGCTGCACGAGGCGGTCATGGTGCTGGTGATCGTGCTGTTCGTGGGCGTGTTCGGCTTCATGTTCTGGTCCTGCTACGCGAACCGCAAGTCGATCGGCCACCAGGCCTCGCAGTTCCACGAGAACACCACCGTCGAAGTCCTGTGGACGGTGATCCCCGCGATCATCCTGGTGGCCATCGCCTGGCCGGTGACCAAGGTGGTGATCTCGCAGAAGGACACGTCCAACCCGGAGCTGACCATCAAGGTCACCGGCATCCAGTGGAAATGGGCCTACGACTACCTCAAGGGCGAGGGCGAGGGCATCAGCTTCGTCTCCACGCTCTCCACCCCGCGCGAGCAGATCGAGGGCAAGGCGCCCAAGGGCGAGCACTACCTGCTGGAAGTCGACAACGAACTGGTGGTGCCGATCGGCAAGAAGGTGCGCATCCTCACCACCGCCGCCGACGTGGTGCACTCCTGGTGGGTTCCCGCCTTCGGCGCCAAGCAGGACGCGGTGCCGGGCTTCATCCGCGACCTGTGGTTCAAGGCCGACCAGACCGGCACCTTCCGCAGCCAGTGCGTGGAGCTGTGCGGCAAGGACCATGGCTTCATGCCGATCGTGGTGCGTGTGGTGAGCGCCGAGGACTACAGCAAATGGGTCGGCGAGCAGAAGGCCCTCGCCGCCAAGTCGGCCGACGACGAGACCAAGGCCTATACCCTTGACCAGCTCAAGGCGCGCGGCGAGAAGGTGTACGCCGCCAACTGCGTCGCCTGCCACCAGGCGAGCGGCAAGGGCGTGCCGCCCGCGTTCCCGCCGCTCGACGGCTCGAAGGTGGTGCTTGGCCCGAAGGCCGGGCAGATCGACATCGTGCTGAATGGCGTCGTCAAGGGCGGAACGCCGACGGCCATGGCCGCGTTCGGCAAGCAGCTCAACAACGTCGAGCTTGCTGCGGTGATCACCTTTACGCGGAACAACTGGGGCAACAAGACCGGCGAGATCATCCAGCCCGCCGACATCAAGGCCCGGAGGAAATAGCGATGAGCGCAGTCGTCGACAGTCACGGACACGATCACGGGCATGGCCATGACGATCATGGCTACGGGGGCGGCTATGGCGGCCTGATGCGCTGGGTCACCACCACCAACCACAAGGACATCGGCACGATGTACCTGTGGTTCAGCTTCATCATGTTCATGGTCGGCGGGGCGATGGCGATGGTGATCCGCGCCGAACTGTTTTCGCCGGGGCTGCAGATCGTCAATCCGGACTTCTTCAACCAGATGACCACCATGCATGGCCTGATCATGGTGTTTGGCGCGATCATGCCGGCCTTCGTCGGCTTCGCCAACTGGCTGATCCCGATGCAGATCGGCGCGCCCGACATGGCGTTCGCGCGCATGAACAACTGGTCGTTCTGGCTCCTGCCCTTCGCCGGCGCGCTGCTCATCATCTCGTTCTTCACGCCAGGCGGCGCCCCCGGCGTGGGCTGGACGCTCTACGCGCCGCTCACCGTGCAGATGGGCATCGGCATGGATCTGACGATCTTCGCCGTGCACCTGCTGGGCATGAGCTCGATCATGGGCTCGATCAACATCGTCACCACCATTCTCAACATGCGCGCGCCGGGGATGACGTTGATGAGGATGCCGCTATTCTGCTGGACCTGGCTGATCACGGCGTATCTCTTGATCGCGGTGATGCCGGTGCTCGCGGGCGCGGTGACCATGACCCTCACCGACCGGCATTTCGGCACCAGCTTCTTCAACGCCGCCGGCGGCGGCGACCCGGTGCTGTACCAGCACATCTTCTGGTTCTTCGGCCACCCCGAGGTGTACATCATCGCGCTGCCCGCCTTCGGCGTGGTGTCGCAAGTGATCCCGGCGTTCTCCAGGAAGCCCCTCTTCGGCTATGCCTCGATGGTCTACGCCACCTCGGCGATCGCCATCCTGTCGTTCATCGTCTGGGCGCACCACATGTACACCGTGGGCATGCCGGTGACCGGGCAGCTGTTCTTCATGTACGCCACCACGCTGATCGCGGTGCCCACCGGCGTAAAGGTGTTCAACTGGGTAGCGACCATGTGGAAGGGTTCGCTCACTTTCGAGACGCCGATGCTGTTCGCCCTCGGCTTCCTGTTCCTGTTCACGCTGGGCGGCTTCACCGGCCTGGTGTTGTCGCTCGTGCCCATCGACATCCAGCTGCACGACACCTATTACGTGGTGGCGCACTTCCACTACGTGATGGTGGCGGGGGCGCTTTTCGCGGCCTTTGCCGGCGTGTACTTCTGGCTGCCGAAGTGGACAGGGAAAATGTACGACGAGAAGCTCGGCCAGATCCATTTCTGGCTCACCATGATCTTCTTCAACATCACCTTCTTCGTGCAGCATTTCTCCGGCCTCGCCGGCATGCCGCGGCGCATCCCCGACTACCCGCTGATGTTCGAGACCTGGAACAAGATCAGCTCGATCGGCGCGTTCGGCATGGGCCTCTCGCAGCTGCTGTTCCTGTACGTGGTGCTCAAGTGCATCAGGAGCGGCGAGAAGGCCCCCGACAAGCCCTGGGAAGGGGCGGACTCGCTGGAGTGGACGCACCTGCCGACGCCGGTGCCCTACCACACGTTCGACCCGCAGCCGGACCTGCGGTGAAAATGGCGCTGAGCCGCAACGCGAAGACCGGGTTGATCCTCGCCTCGATCGCCGCGGCGTGGTTCGTGGGCTTGATCATCAAGTACTGGATCATGCAGCCGTGAGCGGGACGCTGCACCCCCAGGTGACCGCGAACCGCAGGATGCTGTGGCGGCTTTCTGTGGTGGCCGTAGGCATGTTCGGCTTCGGCTATGCGCTGGTACCGTTCTACGACGCGGTGTGCCGCGCACTGGGTGTGAACGAATTCATCAAGGCCGACGCGGCACCGGCCGCCAACTCGCAGGTGGATCTTTCGCGCACCGTGACCATCGAGCTCGATGCCAACGCGCACAACCTGCCGTGGAGCTTCCGGCCGCTGGTGCGGCACGTGACCGTGCACCCGGGGGCGCTCACCACGGTGGAGTACGAGATTGCCAACGTGCGCAGCGAAGCGGTCACCGCCCAGGCCGTGCCAAGCTACGGCCCTGCCCGCGCCGGCGAGCATTTCCGCAAGATGGAATGCTTCTGCTTCACGCCGCAGACACTATCGGCGGGCGAGACGCGCCGGTTCCCGGTGGTGTTCGTGATCGACACGCAGTTGCCCAAGGACGTGAACACGATCACGCTGTCGTATACCTTCTTCGAAGTCGCGGGCCGGGGAGGGAAGTCATGATGGCGGCTGCCCCGCGCCGCGCGGGCCCGCTGGATGTGGCCAAGACGGTGCTCTACGCGATGATCGGCGTGCGCCGCAAGGCCGACCACGAGGGCGTGCAGATCCGCCCGCTGCAGGTCATTGTCGCCGCGGTCATCGCTGTGGCGTTGTTCATATTCACGCTGCTCACGATCGTGCGGTTCGTGCTCAGCTGACGGTTAGGACCGGGAGAAGCAATATGGCGCAAGGCGCATCCACCCAGCGGCAGCACTACTTCGTGCCGCAACCCATGTACTGGCCGGTGCTCGGCTCGATGGCGCTGTTCCTGATGGCGCTGGGCGGCGTGTTCGTGATGAATGCCGGTTCCGGCGGATGGATCTCCATCGCCGCCGGCTTCATGCTGCTCCTGTACATGATGGTGCGCTGGTTCGGCGACGTCATCCGCGAGTCCGAAAGCGGCG
>JANMUO010000217.1:0-3350 GCA_031391655.1 Betaproteobacteria bacterium | reverse complement strand
GCCAGCACGCCGGAGGCGTGCACGCTCTCCGCCAGCACGTAGACGATGTAGGGGATCGACAGCGACACCAGCACCTCGATGAACGGGTCGCCGATATGGCGGTGCAGGAGGATGAACACGCCGGCGATCAGCACGCCGATGGCGATGCCGAGCGCCGAGATCAGGACTAACTGCACGCACGCCTCGAACAGCGAGAAGGTGCCGGCCATCACCGCCGCCACCGCGAACTTGTAGAGCACCAGGCCCGAGGCGTCGTTTACCAGGCTCTCGCCCTCCAGCACCACCACCACGCGGTGCGGGATGTTGTAGCGCGACAGCACCGCGGTGGCCGCTACGGCGTCGGGCGGCGAGACGATGGCGCCGAACACGAACGCCACCGCCCAGGGAATGCCCGGCACGAGGAGCTTGAGCACCGCGCCCACCGCGAGCGTGGTGACGATCACCAGGCCGATGGAGAGGAAGCCGATCGGCCGGATGTTGGCCTTGAAATCGCGCCAGGACGTGAGCAGCGCCGCCTGGTAGAGGATCGGCGGCAGCACCAGCACCAGAAGGAAGGCCGGATCAAACTCCAGTTGCGGCAGGCCCGGCACGAAACCGAGCAGGCTCCCGCCGATTACCAGGGGGATCGGGTACGGCAGGTTGACCCGCCGCGACAGCCAGCCAAGCGCCAGCGCGCACAGCAGGAGGAACAAGAGCACCTGCAGCAGCGCCATGCCCGCGCCTAGCGCACCTGGTGCAGCACGCCTTCGCGCAGCTCGAGCACGCGCTCGGCACGCGCCGCGAGCGTGGCGTCGTGCGTGACGATGACGAAGGCGGTGCCGCGCACCGCCGAGAGCTTCACCATCGCCTCGAACACTTCGTCGGCGGTGTGCGCGTCGAGGTTGCCCGTGGGCTCGTCGGCCAGCACGCAGGCGGGCTCCGTGACCAGCGCGCGCGCGAACGCCGCGCGCTGGCGCTCGCCGCCGGACAACTCGCCCGGCAGGTGATCGAGGCGCTCGCCCAGGCCGATCTCGGTCAGCGTGGCGCGCGCCCGGGCGAGCGCCTGCGCCTTGTCCATGCGCCGGATGTAGAGCGGCATGGCGACGTTCTCGACGGCGGTGAATTCCGCCAGCAGGTGGTGGAACTGGTAGACGAAGCCCAGGGTCGCGTTCCGCACACGGCCGCGCTCGGCCTCGTCCATCGCGCTGAACTCCCTACCCTGCACCTGGACGGTCCCGGCGCTGGGCGCATCCAGCCCGCCCAGGAGGTGCAGCAGCGTGGACTTGCCCGAGCCCGACTTGCCCATGATCGCCACGCGCTCGCGCGCGCGCACGGAGAAATCCACGCCGTTCAACACGAGCACCGGCTGCGGGCCCTGGTAGGTCTTGGCCAGCCCCTGGCAGGAGAGCACCGCCTCATTCATAGCGCAACGCCTCGGCCGGATTGACGCGCGCCGCGCGCCAGCTCGGGTAGATCGTGGCGACCAGCGACATCACCAGCGACACCAGCCCGACGGTCACCACGTCGCGCATCTGCACGTCCGAGGGCAGGTCGGAGATGTAGTACACGTCCTTGGCGAGGAACTTGAAGCCGAGCGCGTGCTCGATCGCCGGCACCACGGTGGCCACGTTCCAGCCCAGCAGCACGCCGCCGGCCACTCCGATCAGCGTGCCGATCACCCCGATCATCACGCCCTGCACCACGAAGATCTGCAGGATGCTGCCCGGCGCCGCGCCGAGGGTCCTCAGGATGGCGATGTCGGCCTGCTTGTCGGTGACCAGCATCACCAGGGTGGAGACGATGTTGAACGCCGCCACCGCCACGATCAGCGTGAGGATGATGAACATCACGCGCTTCTCGATCTCCACCGCGCGGAAGAAATTGGCGTGGCTGCGCGTCCAGTCGGAGGCGAAGACATCGGGCGTGATGCTCGCCATCAGCTCGCGCGCCACGGCGCGCGAGGCAAAGAGGTCATCCAGCTTCAGGCGCACGCCCGACACCGCGTCGCCAAGCTGGTAGAGCCGCTGCGCGTCCTCAAGGTGCACCAGCGCGAGCGAGGAGTCGTATTCGTACATGCCGATCTCGAACGTCCCCACCACGGTGAACTGTTTCACCCGCGGGATCACCCCGGCCGGCGTCACCTGGCCCTGCGGCGCGATGAGGGCGATCTTGTCGCCGGTCAGCGCGCCGATCGCGCGCGCGAGCTCGCCGCCCAGAACGATGCCGAACTCCCCGGGCTTGAGCGCCTCCAGCTTGCCGGAGCGCATCTGGCGCCCGATGTCGGCCACGCGGTCCTCCAGTTCCGGCACCACGCCGCGCACGATCACGCCGCGCACGCCCTGGCCGTAGGTGACCATGCCCTGGGCGTTGACGAAGGGCGCAGAGGCGCGCACTTGCGGATTCTTCGCGGCGCTGTCCGCCACCTGCTTCCAGTCGTCCAGCCGGTTGCCCGGGCCGGTGAGCTGCACGTGCGAGACCACGGCGAGGATGCGCGAGCGCAGTTCCTGCTGGAAGCCGTTCATCACGGAAAGCACCACGATGAGCGCCGCGACGCCCAGCGCGATCCCCGCCATCGAAGTGAGCGAGATGAAGCTGATGAAGTGGTTGCGGCGCTTGGCGCGGGTGTAGCGCAGGCCGACGAGGAGCTCGTAACGCACGGGGCCCGAGGATACTACAATGCCTTGAATGGACGCGGAAACTTCCCGCCTTCTCGCCGGCCTGCTGCGCGGGGAGCGCATCGCGCACCTCGCCACGCTGCGCGAGCGCGCGCCGATGGCCTCGATGACGCTGTTTCTCCCGGTGGAGGATTTCAGCGCCTTTCACGTGCACGTGAGCCGCCTCGCCTGGCATACGCAGGACATGCTTCGCGACGCGCAGGTGGCCTTGTCCATCGCTGAAACGGACGACCGGCGCGCGGATCCCTTCACGCTGATGCGCGTCACGATCCGCGGCGAGGCGGTGCAGGTCGAAGACCAGGGCGGGCTGAAAGCAAGGTGGCTGGCGCGCTTTCCCGCGCAGGCGGTGAACTTCGAGCTGCCCGATTTCTCCTTCTGGCGCATCGCGCCGCGCGATGCGCGCTTCGTCGCCGGATTCGGGCGCATCCACAATCTCTCGCCGGCGCAACTCATGCAGGCGGCGCAATCGTGATCGAACTTCTCGCCGCCCTCGCCTGCGCCGTCGCAATCGAGGCGCACGCGGACGACCTGCGGCGCCTGCGCCCGGCCTGCCCCGTAGCGTTTGCTCCCACGCAGCAGGCGGTCGGCAAGGCGCTGGCGGGCGAGCGGCGCAGCCTGACGCTGCAGTTCGGCCGCCTGGTGGACTACCCGTGGCTGTCGACCCTCCTCGCGCGGCAGGCCTCCGCTTCACGCCAT
>JANMUO010000207.1:0-7201 GCA_031391655.1 Betaproteobacteria bacterium | reverse complement strand
CCTCCAGGGAGCGTCACGCCCACGTGCACGCCGGTGCGGAAGGTCACGCCCTCGGCGGCCATCTGCTCGATCCGGCGATCGATGTGGTGCTTCTCCATCTTGAAATCGGGGATGCCGTAGCGCAGCAGCCCGCCGATGCGGTCGCTCTTCTCGAAGAGCGTCACGTCGTGGCCGGCACGCGCGAGCTGCTGGGCGCAGGCGAGCCCCGCGGGCCCGGAGCCCACCACGGCGACCTTCTTGCCGGTCTTGCGAATCGGCAGCTGCGGCCCGACCCACCCCTCGGCCCACCCCTTGTCGATGATCGCCTGCTCGATCGACTTGATGGCGACCGGGTCGTCGTTGATGTTGAGGGTGCAGGACGCCTCGCAGGGCGCCGGGCACACGCGCCCGGTGAACTCCGGGAAGTTGTTGGTCGAGTGCAGCGTGTCGATCGCGGCCTTCCAGTCCTGGCGGTACACCAGGTCGTTCCAGTCGGGGATGATGTTGTTGACCGGGCAGCCCGACATGCAGAACGGCGTGCCGCAATCCATGCAGCGCGCACCCTGCACCTTCGCCTCCTCGTCGCTGAGGTGGACGATGAATTCGCGGTAGTGCTTCTTGCGCGCCGCCTTGTCCTCGCTTGCTTCCTGCAGGCGCTGGTACTCGAGGAAGCCGGTGACCTTGCCCATCTACGCCGCCGCCTTCTTCTGTGCCGCCGCGAGCTCGCCGAGCGCGCGCCGGTACTCCTTCGGGAACACCTTGACGAAGCGCGCGCGCCAGGTCGACCACTGCTCGAGGATCTGCTGGGCGCGCTTGCTTCCGGTGTGCTTCGCGTGGCTCTCGATCAGCCGCCGCAGGATCGCCTCGTCGCTCTGGCCGAGGTGCCAAAGTTCGCGAGCGAGCTTGGCCTGCTGTTCGGACTCCGCCAGCACCGGCTCGAGCTCCACCATCGCGGTGTTGCAGCGCTTGGCGAAGTCGCCTTCGGTATTGAGTACATAGGCAATGCCGCCCGACATGCCGGCGGCGAAGTTCCGGCCGGTCTGGCCGAGCACCACGACGGTACCGCCGGTCATGTATTCGCAGCCGTGGTCGCCGACGCCTTCCACGACCGCGGCGGCGCCCGAGTTACGCACAGCGAATCGTTCGCCAGCCACCCCGCGGAAGTAAGCTTCGCCGGCGATCGCGCCGTACAACACGACGTTTCCGGTGATGATGTTCTCGGTCGGCTCGCCGCGGAACTTGGGCGAAGGCTGCACCGAAATGCGGCCACCGGAGAGCCCCTTGCCGCAGTAATCGTTGGTGTCGCCGATCATGTCGAGCGTAATTCCGCGCGCGAGAAACGCACCGAAACTCTGGCCTGCGGAGCCGGCGAAGCGCAGGCGGATCGTGTCCTCGGGCAGCCCTTCGTGGCCATAGCGCTTGGCGATCTCGTGCGAAAGCATGGTGCCGACCGTGCGGTTTACGTTGCGGATCGGCATTTCGATGGTCACCTTCTCGCCACGCTCCAGCGCGGGCTGCGCCAGTTCCACCAGGCGCCGGTCGAGCGCCTTCTCCAGCCCGTGGTCCTGCGTTTCGCTGTGGAAGCGCGCCACCGCGGCAGGCATCTGCGGCATGTGGAAGACGCGGGTGAAGTCGAGCCCTTTCGCCTTCCAGTGCTCGACGCCCTTTTGCATGTCCAGCAGGTCGGCGCGGCCGATCAGGTCGTCGAATTTGCGGATTCCCAACTGCGCCATCAACTCCCGCGCCTCCTCGGCGACGTAGAACATGTAGTTGACGACGTACTCGGGCTTGCCCGAGAACTTCCTGCGCAGCACGGGATCCTGCGTCGCTACGCCCACCGGGCAGGTGTTGAGGTGGCACTTGCGCATCATGATGCAGCCCTGCACCACCAGCGGCGCAGTGGCGAAGCCGAACTCGTCGGCGCCGAGGATCGCGCCGATCACTACGTCGCGGCCGGTCTTGAGCTGCCCGTCCACCTGCACGGCGATCCTCCCGCGCAGCCGGTTGAGCACCAGGGTCTGCTGCGTCTCGGCAAGGCCAAGCTCCCACGGCGTGCCGGCGTGCTTGATTGAACTCCAGGGAGAAGCCCCGGTGCCGCCGTCGTGGCCGGAAATGGTGACGTGGTCTGACTTGGCTTTCGAGACGCCCGCTGCGACCGTGCCAACGCCGACCTCCGACACCAGCTTCACCGAGATGGAGGCCTTGGGGTTGGCGTTCTTCAGGTCATGGATCAGCTGCGCCAGATCCTCGATCGAATAGATGTCGTGGTGCGGCGGAGGGCTGATCAGCTCGACGCCCGGGGTCGAGTAGCGCAGTTCCGCGATGTACTCGGACACCTTCTTGCCGGGCAGCTGCCCGCCCTCGCCGGGCTTGGCGCCCTGCGCCATCTTGATCTGGATCTGCTCGGCGCTCGCCAGGTATTCGGCCGTGACGCCGAAGCGGCCGGAGGCCACCTGCTTGATCTTGGACTTCAGCATGTCGCCTTCGCGCAGCTCGATGTCCTTTTCCACGCGGCCCGCGCCGAGGCGCGAACGCAGCGTCTCGCCCGCCTTGACGATGGCGTAGCGGCGGCGGTCCTCGCCGCCCTCGCCGGTGTTCGACTTGCCGCCGATGCGGTTCATGGCGACGGCCAGCGAGGTATGCGCCTCGGTGGAAATCGAACCGAGCGACATGGCGCCGGTGGCGAAGCGCTTGACGATATCCGCGGCTGGCTCGACCTCCGCGATCGGCACCGGCTTGACCCGATCAAGGCGGAATTCGAACAGGCCGCGGAACGTCATGTGGCGCTTGGACTGGTCGTTGATCAGCGCTGCGTACTCTTTGTAGGTGGCGTAGGACTTCTGGCGCGTCGCATGCTGCAGCTTGGCGATCGCCTCCGGCGTCCACATGTGCTCCTCGCCGCGCACGCGCCACGCATATTCGCCGCCCGCATCGAGGTTGCTCTGCAGCACCGGGTCGCGCTCGTTGAAGGCGGCGTGGTGGATGCGCATCGCCTCCTCCGCCACCTCGAACACACCGATGCCGCCGACATTCGACGTGGTGCCAGTAAAGTACTTGTCCACCAGCGTGCGCGACAGGCCGACCGCCTCGAAGATCTGCGCGCCGGTGTAGGACATGTAGGTGGAGATGCCCATCTTGGACATCACCTTCTTCAGGCCCTTGCCGATCGCCTTGACGTAATTCTTGATCGCCTTCCTGCCGTCGACCTCGCCCAGCTTGCCCTGCGCCGCCAGTTCGAGCAGGGTCTCCATCGCCAGGTACGGATGCACTGCCTCCGCGCCGTATCCGCCGAGCAGCGCGAACTGGTGCACTTCACGCGCCGATCCGGTCTCAACCACCAGGCCGGTGGAAGTGCGCAGCCCCTTGGCCACCAGGTGCTGGTGGATCGCCGACAGCGCGAGCAGCGCCGGGATCGCCATGCGCTCGCGATCCACTTTGCGGTCCGAGATGATGATGATCGAGGTACCGGAGCGCACCGCGTCCTCGGCTTGCGCGGCGAGCGAGGCGAGGCGCGCCTCGATGGCTTCCTTGCCCCAGGCGTGCCGATAGGTGATGTCGAGCTCGCACGCCTGGAACTTGCCCTGCGTGTAGCGCTCGATGTGGCGCACTTTCTCCATCTCGTAGAAATCCAGCACCGGCTGGCTGACCTCCAGCCGCAGCGGCGGATTCATCTCGTCGATGCCAAGCAGGTTCGGCTTGGGGCCGATGAACGACACCAGCGAAGTGACCAGCTCCTCGCGAATCGGGTCGATCGGCGGGTTGGTGACCTGGGCGAACAGCTGCTTGAAGTAGTGGTAGAGCGTCTTGTCCTTGTCCGACAGCACCGCCAGCGGCGAGTCGTTGCCCATCGAGCCGATCGGCTCCTCGCCGTTCTGCGCCATCGGCGTCATGAGGAACTTGACGTCCTCCTGCGTGTCGGCGAAGGCCTGCTGGCGGTCAAGCAGCGGCACCGCCGAGCGCTCGGGCTGCTGCTTGTCGCTTTCCACCTCGTCGAGCTTGATGCGGATGCGCTCGATCCACTCGGCGTAGGGCCGCAGGTGCGCGAGCGTGTCCTTCAACTCCTTGTCGTCGACGATACGGCCCTTCTCCAGGTCGACGAGGAACATCTTGCCAGGCTGCAGGCGCCACTTCTTGACGATGCGCTCCTCAGGCACCGGCAGGCAGCCGCATTCCGAGCCCATGATCACCAAGTCGTCCTCGGTGACGATGTAGCGCGAGGGTCGCAGTCCGTTGCGATCGAGCGTGGCACCGATCAGGCGGCCGTCGGTGAAGGCGATCGACGCCGGGCCGTCCCAGGGTTCCATCATCGCGGCGTGGTACTCGTAGAACGCGCGGCGCTCCGGATCCATCAGGCTGTGGTTCTCCCAGGCCTCGGGGATCATCATCATCATGGCGTGCGCGACCGTGTAGCCGCCCATCACCAGGAGTTCCAGCGCATTGTCGAACGACGCCGAATCGGACTGACCGTCGTAGATCAGCGGCCAGACCTTGGCCAGGTCCTCGCCCAGTACCGGGCTCGAGATCGCCCCCTGGCGCGCGCGGATCCAGTTGACGTTGCCGCGCACCGTGTTGATCTCGCCGTTGTGCGCGATCATGCGGAAGGGATGCGCCAGGTCCCACGAGGGGAAGGTATTGGTGGAGAAGCGTTGATGGATCAGCGCGAGCGCCGATTCGCAACGCGCGTCCTTCAGGTCCACGTAGTACTCGCCCACCTGGTTGGCCAGCAGCATGCCCTTGTAGATCAGCGTGCGCGCCGACATCGACGGCACGTAGAACTCCTTGCCATGGGCGAGCTTGAGCGCCTGGATGGCGTGGCCGGCGCTCTTCCTGATGATGTAGAGCTTGCGCTCGAGCGCGTCAGTGACCGTCACGCCGCGGCCGCGGCCGACGAACACCTGCCGGATCATCGGTTCGAGTTGCCTCGCCGGCTCGGCGAGGTCGGAATTGTCAACCGGCACGTCGCGCCAGCCGAGCATCACCTGGCCCTCGTCCTTGATCGCGCGCTCGATTTCGTACTCGCAGGCGCGGCGCGAGGCCGGCTCGCGCGGCAGGAACACCATGCCCACGCCGTATTGGCCGAGCGGCGGCAGCCTGACTGCCTGCTTGGCCATTTCCTCGCGCAGCAATCTGTCCGGGATCTGGATCAGGCAGCCCGCGCCGTCGGAGAGCTTGGGATCCCAGCCGACCGCGCCGCGGTGCGTCAGGTTCTTCAGGATCGTGAGTCCCTGCTCGATGATGGTGTGGCTCTTCTTGCCTTTGATATTCGCGACGAAGCCAACGCCGCACGAGTCGTGCTCGTGCACCGGATCGTAGAGACCTTGGGCGCTGGGCGGGAAACCGGTTGACATATAAAAAGTTAATTA
The DNA here is from genome assembly GCA_031391655.1 of Betaproteobacteria bacterium. Classification (GTDB taxonomy): domain Bacteria; phylum Pseudomonadota; class Gammaproteobacteria; order Burkholderiales; family SG8-39; genus JAABQT01. Next base: position 1,859 of record JANMUO010000207.1, on the reverse strand, counting down.
ATTCAAATACTTATAACACTAAATGCGGCGTCGCAACAAGACAGAGGGAAAGCGCGAGCACGACCATCAAGTCTACCGGCTCAAGTCCCTGGCTTCAACCGGAAAATCGCGCTTCTGGCGCGCTGCGCCCGCCGTTCGCGAATCAGGTTTCCTCGATCGCGAACAGCCGCCGGTGCTCGAGGATCGCGTAGCGGTCGGTCATGCCGGCGATGTAGTCGGCGATGGCGCGCGGGGCGTCGGTGCGCGCCTGCGCCTGGAAATCCGGCGGCAGCAGGCGCGAATCCGAGAGAAAGGCGTGGAACAGCTCGCTCACGATGCGACTCGCCTTGGCGCTCATGCGAACCACGCGGTAATGACGGTAGAGGTTCTCGCTCAGAAAGCGTTTTAGCGCCAGGGATTCCTCGCGGATCACCGGGCTGAAGGCAATCAGCGCGGGCGCGCGCCGCACCTCATCGATCGTGCGCGGACCCTGGCGGCGTATGTTCTCGGCGCTGGCGTGGATCAGGTCGGTCACCAGCGTGTCGATCATTCGCCGCACCGTCTCGTATCGCAGGCGCCGCGGCGCGATCCGCGGGTAGTCGCGCAGCACGGCTTTCCGGTGGCGCGCGAAGATTTTCACTGCCGAGAGCTGATCCAGGTCGAGCAGACCGGAACGCACGCCGTCGTCGACATCGTGGTTGTTGTAGGCGATCTCGTCGGCGAGGTTGGCGATCTGCGCCTCGAGCGACGGGCGGCGTTTCTTGAGAAAGCGCTCGCCGACGTCGCCGAGCAGCCGCGCGTTCTTCGGCGCGCAGTGCTTGAGTATGCCCTCGCGCGCCTCGAACGTGAGGTTCAAGCCGTCGAACGCGGCGTAGCGCTGCTCGAGGACGTCCACCACGCGCAGGCTCTGCAGGTTGTGCTCGAAGCCCCCGTACGGCCGCATGCAGGCGTTCAACGCGTCCTGCCCGGTGTGGCCGAAGGGGGTGTGGCCGAGATCGTGGGCGAGCGCGACCGCCTCGGTCAGGTCTTCGTCGAGATTGAGCCTGCGCGCGACCGAACGAGCGAGCTGCGCCACCTCCAGGCTGTGGGTCAAGCGAGTGCGGAAGAGGTCGCCTTCGTGGTTGATGAATACCTGGGTTTTGTATTCGAGGCGGCGAAAGGCGGTGGAGTGGACTATGCGGTCGCGATCGCGCTGGTATTCGCTCCTGCCGCGCGGCGCAGGCTCGCGGTGGCGGCGCCCGCGCGAGTGCTCGGGGCGCGCCGCGTACGGGGCGAGCTCGCGCTCAGGCATGCGCTTGCGCCGGGCCGAGCACGTCCGCGAGCGCTGCGCGCGGGACTTCCGCCGACACCAACGCCTCGCCGATGCGCTTCAGCAGCACAAAGCGGATGCGCCCGCCCTCGACCTTCTTGTCGTGGCCCATCAACTCGAGGTAGCGCGCAAGGCCCAGATCGGGCGCGCGTACCGGCAGCCCGGCGGCCTTGAGGATGGCGTCCACGCGTCGCACTTCCTCCTGCCCGATCAGGCCCACGCGCTGCGAGAGCCGCGCCGCAAGCGCCATGCCGGCGCCGACCGCCTCGCCGTGCAGCCACGTGCCGTAACCGGTTCCCGCTTCGATGGCGTGGCCGAAGGTGTGGCCGAAATTCAACAGCACGCGCACGCCGTCCTCGCGCTCGTCCTGCGCGACGATTTCGGCCTTGAGGGCGCAGGAGCGCTCGATCGCGTGGGCGAGCGGCTCGGTTTCGCGTTTCACGAGCCGTGCCATGTTCTTCTCCAGCCATTCGAACAACGCGGGATCGCGGATCAACCCGTACTTGATCACTTCCGCCAGCCCCGCCGCGAGTTCGCGCGGCGGCAGCGTGGCGAGCGTGTCGGTGTCGGC
>JANMUO010000048.1:0-19035 GCA_031391655.1 Betaproteobacteria bacterium | reverse complement strand
CTGGGCGCCTTTCTCGCCGGCATGCTGATCTCCGAGACCGAGTACCGCTACCAGGTGGAAGAGGACATCAAGCCTTTCCGCGACGTGCTGCTCGGCCTGTTCTTCGTCACCGTGGGCATGCTGCTCGATGCGCGGCTGGTGCTGGGCCAGGGCTGGCTGGTGCTCGCGTTCTTCGCGCTGCTGGTCCTCGCCAAGGGTGCGCTGATCGCATTGCTCGCGCGCGCCTTCGGCGCCGCGCCGGGGACCGCGCTGCGCACGGGGCTCGCCCTCGCGCAGGGCAGCGAGTTCGGCTTCGTGCTGCTGGCGCAGACGCGCGCCGCCGAGCTCGCGCCCGCCCCGCTGCTGCAGGCGGTGCTGGCGGCGATGATCCTGTCGATGCTCGCCACGCCGTTCCTGATCGGCGCGAGCGACCAGCTGGTGATGCGCTTCACCGCCTCGGAATGGATGGCGCGATCCCTCGAGATGCACCGCGTGGCGGTGCGTTCCCTGCAAACCGAGCGCCACGTCATCATCCTCGGCTACGGCAGGAACGGCCAGCGCCTGGCCCGCATGCTGGAGGCCGAGGGCGTGCGCTACATCGCGCTCGACCTCGACCCGGAGCGCGTGCGCGAGGCGGCGCTCGCCGGGGATACCGTCGTGTTCGCCGACAGCGCGCGACGCGAGGCGCTGGTGGCGGCAGGCCTGGCGCGCGCGGCGGCGGTGGTGGTGACATTTGCCGATGTGCCGTCGGCGGTGCGCGTGATGGCGCACATCCATGCGCTCAATCCCGCGGTGCCGGTGATCGTGCGGGCGCGCGACGAGGCCGATATCGGCAGGCTCACGGCGGCCGGCGCCTCCGAGGTGGTGCCCGAGGCCTTCGAGTCCGGACTGATGCTCGCTTCGCATACGCTGGTCTGGGTCGGCGTGCCGCTGGCGCGCGTCATGCGCCGCATGAGCCAGGTGCGGGACAAGCAGTACGGCCTGCTGCGCGGGCTGTTCCATGGCGCGAGCGATGCGCCGGAGACCGGCGAAGCGACGCAGCCGCGGCTGCGTGCAGTGACGCTGCACGCGCATGCCGCGGCGCTCGCCAGGCCGCTCGCGGCGCTCGCGCTGGAGGATCTCGGCGTGCAGGTCACCGCGGTGCGGCGGCCCGGCGCGCCGGAGAAACTTTCAGCCGAGGAAGCCGGCGCCCTGCGCGAAGGCGACGTGGTGGTGATGCTGGGCTCGACCGAATTGCTGGCGGCGGCAGAACTGCGCCTGCTGCAGGGCTAGAAAAGAAAAGGGCCGGCTTTGGGCCGGCCCTTCCTGACCTGCTGCTTGCGCGCTTACAGCGTGCGGCAGACCGTGTAGGTGTTGGTGCCGCTTTCAACGTAGTTCGTGGTGCCGCCCACGCCGGCGCCCGTGGCATCCGCCGGAATCACCGGGTTCGGCGCCGCTTGCAGGATGCCGCGCACGGTGCCCGAAGTGCGCTGGCCGTCATCCATCTGCGTGTCCGTGGCGATGGCGATCTTGTCCGGCAGGTTCGCCGAGCAGATGATCAGGCTGGCAAAGCCGCCCGCGCCGGCCGCGCCGCCAAGGGCCGGCCCGACAGACACGGCGCCGTCGCCGGTCTGCACGCCGATCAGGCCCGTCACTGCGTTGAACGGCTGGGCGACGCCCGACCCGGCTACGAAACCGGCGCGGCGCAGGTGGTCCCACCAGCTGCAGCTCTCGACCGCGGTGGTGCAAGCCGCGTTGGCGTTGTTGTAGGTACCCGCGACCTGGCCATTGCCGTTGCCCGCAGTGGCCGCGGTGGGCGTTGTCCAGCGTCCGGCGGCCTGTGCATCGTCGCCAGGGATGGCGCGATAGCGGTCCTGGTAGCCGTGATAGGCGGCCGAGATGCCGGAGAAGTCGGCAATGATGTTCTTGATCTTCGCCTGCGTGATCATCTCCTGGCCCTTGAGGATGCCCCCAAGGAGCAGGCCGATGATGACCAGCACGATCGCGATCTCGACCAGCGTGAAGCCTTTCTGTTGAACTTTCATCCGATTACTCCTTTGGGAGAAGACTAGGCGATAAATATCACCCGCAAGCTCCATGCCAAGTGGATTGTGGCATTGGAGGCCAGAATAGGTCAAAAATCACGAAAATTTGTCGGGAAACCGACAGTGGCGTCAGGGTTTCAACGCTTCGAGGCCGCCCGGCGCTCAAGTTCCTTCAGGCGGCCCTGCAGGAAGCGGCGCTCCTGCGGATCCTGGATGCGGCCGCTGGCCAGCAGGCCGCCCAGCAGGATTTTCGCGGCTTCGAGCTCGTCCATGTCCTCCAGGATGAAGATCTCCATCTGCTGCGCCCAGAGCGGAACGCCGGGGCCGGTGGCGAGGCGCTGGATGTCCGCGGCATAGCGGCGCGCGAGGGGCAGGTCGTGCAGCCGGTGCTTGGCGAGCAGCGCGGCGTGCGCGAGCCAGGGCCAGCGGCGACCGGGATCCTCGAGGAAAGCCTGGTGGATGAACGCCAGCATCTCGCGGCACTTTGCCGGATCCTCGACTTCGGCATACACGCGCGCTGCAGCGAACAGCGGATAGTCGCTGCGCGGGTCGGTGTCCAGGATGGCGCGCAGCCACTGCACGAGGCGCCCGTATTCCAGGCGCTGGTAGGGCAGCGCGTTGCCCGCGCCGAGGTCGTAGGCTTGGAGGTACAGCATGGCCAGGCGCGACAGCGCCGCCGGCTCGCCGAGGCTGGCGGCGCGCAGCGTCTGCGCGCGCGGCGCCGGCGGCAGGTCCTGCGCGGCGGCGGCGGGCGGCGGGCGCAGCGCCTGCATTCCCAGCTGCGCCGCCAGGCTGGCGAGCAGTGCGGCGCGGATCCAACCCGGCACCGCCTGCAACGCCCGTTGCGTGCCGCTCACAAGTTGCGCCGGTGGAAATCGAACAGCCCCGCGAGCGCCAGCAGCGCGCCGTACAGGAGCAGGGTGCCCAGCGCCGCGGCGAACTCCGCCGTCGTCGGCAGGCCATAGATCAGCCACTCGGTGCGCGTGACCGTATCGAGACTGGGGAGCAGCAGCGACACGCCCTCCACCGCGCCGCGCGCGATGCCCTGCGCCAGCGTCTCCTCGGCCAGCGGTCCGCGTGCCAGCAGCTGGATGCCGGCCATGCTGCGCGCGAGCAGGTAGAAGCCGGCGGTCGCGGTAAGCGCCGGCACCACGCCGGCGAGCGTGATGGCGAAGAACTGGCTGGCCGCGCAGACCAGCAGCAGCTCGAGCGCAAGAGACAGGCCCCACAGCGCGATTGCGTCCGGCGCGGCCCACAGCAGCATCGGCACGCAGAACGCCGCCGCGAGGCAGGCGCCGCTGGCGCCGAAGCCGGCGAGCTTGCCGAGGTAGTACTGCGCGCGCGACAGCGGCAACGCCAGCGCCAGCTCGAGCCCCTTGTCATTGGCGTCGCGCACCAGGCTGGCGGCGACGTGGGCCGCAAGCAGGAACGCCGCGCCGGCGCGCAGCACGGCGGCGGCGAGCGAGGCCTGCAGGGCGCGACTCTCGGTGAGCGCCACTTGCGACAGGAACACCGCGAGGCCGCAGGCGATGGCGAGGCAGGCGAGCGCCAGCCAGGGCAGGCCGCTGCGTCGCGCCTCGGTCAGGGTGCTGCGGGCCAGCAGGAGAGCGGGTGCCATCTTTCGCCGGTTCGGGAATCTGCGTATCTTTGCCTGCGCCGCGCCGATCATGCAAGCAGACCCCCAGGGAATCACCGCCGCCGCCGGCTTCACCGGCGCCGTGCGCGCCTTCAGCCGGCGCCATTGGCGTTTCGCCGTCATCGCCATGCTCGTCCTGCTGCACGTGGTCGCGCTGCGCGGCGTGGCGGACGGTGGCGCGCGCGCCCTGCTGCTCGCGCACCTGGGCCTCTTGCTGCTGTGGCAGCCGTTCGTGCGCGGCGAGCGCCAGGTGACGCTGGCGCAGGCGCTGTTCATCGCGGTGTTCGCCACGGCCGTGGTGCTGTACCTGGGCTGGTGGTTGCTCGCCACCTGGACTGTGGTGCTCGCCGGCCTGGTCGGCGGCAAGGTGTACCTGCACCAGGCGCGCTGGCAGCGGCGTTTCTACCTTCTGATGTTCGCCTACCTGCTCGCGCTGCTGGTGGTGATCGTCCTGCCGGAGATCGCGCCGAGCCGCGAAATCGACCCTGACGTGCGCAACTACGCGGCCTGGGCGCTGCCGGTGTTCTTCGTGCTGATGGCGCTGACCCCCGCGGAGCCCGATCCGCCCGAGGCCGCCCAGGTGGTCGACTACTTCTACAGCATCTTCCTCATGCTGGTGCTCGGGGTGGTGATCCTGGGCAGCTTTGCCTTCATGACGCTGGGCCGCACCAGCTACCTGCAGGCGCTCACCTACATCGTGTTCGTGATCGCGGGCATCGTGCTGCTGATCGGCCTGGCCTGGCACCCGCGCACCGGCTATGCCGGGCTGAACGTCTTCGTCTCGCGGTACCTGTTCTCCATCGGGCTGCCGATCGAGAAGTGGCTGCAGTTCCTCGCCGAGCTCTCGCATGCGGAGGCGCAGCCTGAGAAATTCCTCGCCGAGTCGGTGGGGGCGCTGGCGCGCATGCCCTCGGTTGCCGGCGCGGCGTGGTCGGCCGGCGGCGAACGCGGCGAGGCGGGCGAGCGCACCCCTTATGCAGTGGATTTCTCCAACCGCGAGCTCTCGCTCACGGTCTACTCGCGCTACCGCACCAGCCCGGCGCTGCACGGGCACCTGCGCCTGCTGGGCCAGCTGCTGGGAGAGTTCTACCTGGCCAAGCTGCGAGAGCAGGAGCTGCGGCAGGCGAGCTACATGCAGGCGGTGCACCAGACCGGCGCCCGCGTCACCCACGACGTGAAGAACCTGCTGCAGTCGCTCAACGTGCTGTGCTCGGTGGCCGGCGCGCAGAGCGGGGATTCGCCGGAGGCGATCGCGCTGGTGCGCCGCCAGCTGCCCGCCATCACCCAGCGCCTTGCCGCGACGCTGGACAAGCTGCAGCGGCCGGGTGAGGAGCGCGAGGAGCGCGTTGCGCTCGCTGCGTGGTGGGAGTTTTTGCAGCGGCAGTACCAGTCCCAGGGCGTGGAGTTTTCCGGTGCCGTCGCGGCGGCGGACGCCGAGGTGCCGCGAGCGCTGTTCGAAAGCGCGGCGGACAACCTGCTGCAGAACGCGCTCGCCAAGCGCGCTGCGCACCCGGGGCTGCGCGTGCGTGTCGAGCTCGCCGGCACCGGCCTGCGGGTATGGGACAACGGCCGCGCAGTGCCCGAGGATCTGGCCAAGTCGCTGCTGCGCTCGCCGGTGCGCTCCGAAACGGGACTGGGCATCGGCCTGTACCAGGCGGCGCGCCAGGCGGCGGCAGCGGGCTACGAGTTGCGGCTGGAGGAGAACCGCGACGGCGAGGTGTGCTTCGCCTTGCGACTGGCGCCCTGAACGCTCAGGGCAGCACGCCCGCGGCGATCAACTTGCCGTAGAGCTCGCCGACGGCGATCCAGGTCATCTGGTCGTCGAATTCGCCGCCCGTTGCCTGCAGGGCGTCGGGCGGGCGGCTGACGAAAAGGGCATTGTTGTCCAGATTGCGCGCCTCGTTGGTGCCGGTGCCGCCGGTGGTGCCGTTCTTCCCGGTGGAGTAAATGATGGCGACCACCACGTTCTGGTTGGTGACCGCCGTATTCGCGTCGCACGCGAGGTTGGTGACGGTGGTCGGGGACCGGTTGCACACGACAAGGTCGTTGGGTCGGCAGGTGATGCCGTTGGTCCTGAGGTTGGCGGCGTTGGTGAAATGCGGCGCAGTAGAGGAAGCGGCGCATCCTGTCGGCGCGGCGTGCGACACGACATAGCGAATGGGGTTTTGCCAAGCGTCGATGGCCAGGCCAGCCGTGTTCGTCACCTGGAACCCGATCGCCTTTGATGGCAGGAACCCGCCATAGGGGCTGTCGCAGTTGGGCGGGGTGGTGATGGCTTCGGTCCCGGTGGAGGCCGCCGTGGCGGGACAGGGCAAGCGGCCGTTCGCTACGGCGAAGCCGAGCAGCAGTTCGCGCGCCGCTTCCAGCCGGCGCCGCGTTTCCTCGAAGTTGCGCTGCTCGGTCTGGGCCGAGAGCGTGTACATGGCGGTGGCGAGCAGGATGCTGACGATCAGGAACACGACCGTCAGTTCGGCGAGTGTGAAGCCGCGCGCGCGGCGGATCGATGCCGGCGGGATCACGGCAGGACGCGCAGGCGCAGCGGCGAGATGCTGACCACCTGGGGGTTGGTGCCCGTCAGCAGCGGTGGCAACGAAGGCGGCCAGTCCACAAGGACCACGCGGTCGTTCCAGGGCCCGTTCGCGTTGGCGATATTCGACGCGCGGCGCATCGGGCGCTGCTCGTAGAAAGTCCCGCCGTCCGCGTTCTGGTACTCGAAGTAGTCCGCCAGGTTGCCGTTCGGGCGAACCGCCGGAGGAATGCCGAGGCTTCCGCCCCCGAGCACCAGCAGCGCGCGGATGTTGCACCAGTTGGCGCCGCCGCCGCAGCCCGTGCCCTCGTTGAAGCGAAGGCAGTTGGTGTTGCCGCAGCCGAGCGACGCCAGCGCCGCCGCGGTGTTCTGCTGCGCCACGGCGTACAACAGCGTACGGTGCCACTGGTTGCGCGCGAACCAGCCGAAGGTGGCGTCGTCGGATTTCACCAACGGATGGTCGTCGATGACGGCCCGCTCGATGCGCAGGCGGAACTCCGCGATCGTGTTCCATCCCATGGCGTCGATGTTTGGCACCGTCGCCCAGAAGCGGAGGGTCACCGACCCGTTCGAGTTCATGGTCGCCTCGTGGCTCGCGCTCAGCGGTATCCAAGCCATCCCGGTGCCGTCGTCCCTGGCTAGGACCTGGTAGCGCGCGGTGTCGATCGTGCGCAGGCCCATGGCCACGTTGCTGAACGTGGCGGTCAGCTGGAGGACGATGGGCAGCGAGGGATCGGATCCGTCTTCCCGGTAGATGCCCTCGCAAAGGCGGATGTCGTTCGTCGCCTCCCACCAGCACGACTGCGAGTCGATGCTGCCGCCGGAGCTGGTCTTCACGACCGCACCGGGCGTCGACGCGTACGCCACCATCGACGAGGCCAGGTTGACGGGCAGCAGGCCCTGGAAGACGCCGCTCGCGCCCTGGTAGGTTGAGGCGCCCGGGTCGCCGAAAGTCACGGCATACGGGTACATCGGGCTGCTCGACGGAATTCCCGTGTAGTTCGCATTCGTATAGACGGTCCTCAGCGCCGGTGCGATCTCCCGCTGCAGGCGATCCGCGATCGCCGCCTCGAGCGCCGGCATGACGTCCGCCGCCGCCACGCGCAGCACCTGGTCGTTGTACGTCGCATTGGCATTGCGCCTGACGAAGTTCGCATCCGCCGGCGAGTTGGCGTTCTCGCATTCGAGGTAGTTGCGCAGGTCCGGCGTGCCGGCGATGGGACGTGATTGCGTCCAGGTGGCGCAGCCCCCCCCCGCCAACACAGTGACGGCGCGGCCGGGCGCGATGATGAGCGCTACTGCTTCGCTGCCGTCGATGCTCAACTGACCCACCACGTCCGAATGGATGGTCAGCGTCGCAGTCGTGTTCGGCAGCGCCCAGCCCGGCGACACGACATACCACAGCGGCTCGCCGGCATCGTCCACCAGCCGGTCCAGGCCGAGCGTGCGCCAGGGCAGGCGGCCGACCGCAGGCAGGGTGCAAACCCCTGCGGCAACGCCCTGGTTGTCGGGATCCGCGAAGAATGCGGGCGCTTCGGGGCAGGGCAGGCGCCCGGGATTGGCGTCGGTGCCGACGGCGTTCATGGCCATCCAGCCGATCAGGGCTTGCTTGGCCTGGTTGAGGACCATGCCGTTGTGCGCGCGGTCCACCGAGGCGAAACGGCTCGCGGCATTCAGGCTGCTCGTGAGGATGTAGCCGAACGTCATGACCGCCACCGCGAGGATGGCGAGCAGCGCCATGCCGCGCTGCGATCGGCGGCTAGCGGCCCTGAGCGCCACCGCGCCCGATCCTTACTTCGCCGTCTCCGATCACGTCCTTCACCTCGCCGGTGGCGCGGTCGAGCGTCTCGCCGACGCGCAGCTCGATGCGCCGGCCGTCTTCGCCCACCGACACGGTGACCTTGGTCGGATCGTTGCCGCGCCGCACGCGCAGGCCCTCCAGCTGCAGCCCCTCGGGCAGCGGCTCGCCGTCCATCCACACGGTGGACTTGCCGCTCGAGCGCCTGACGTAGCCGTCGACGCGCGTGGTGGGCGACTCCGCGGCCGCCGACGGCTTGTCGGGCAGGCGCGCGGCGCGGCGCGCATCGAGCGCTGCACGCTGTTCAGGGGTATAGAACAGGCGGCCGAGCTGCTGCGCGGCGGCCGCGCCGGCGTGCAACAGGCAGGCGAGAAGGGCCGGCACCAGGAGGTGCTTCATGTCTTGGCCGCCCGGTCGAGAATGGTGATCAGGTCGATCTCGCACTCGGCGCGCAGGCGTGGGGCGAGGCCGGCGATGGTGGGCGCGGCCCCGATGCGCGACATCGAGCAGCCCTTCACGGAGTAGTAGGCGTTGCCGGATTCGCGCAGGTCGGCGAGGAAATTCACCAGATCGCCCTCGTGCAGCAGCGCGAGTTCCACGCGCATGCTGCTGGCGTAGAAGTCCACCGCGGCCGGGTTGCCCGGCACCGAGGAGATCAGGCGCTGGCGCTCGACGCGGTAGCGCAGGTCGGGCAGTTCACGCTGGGTGCGGATGCGGGTCATGGCGTCGGCCCATTCCAGGCGCCGCTCGTCGCCGAGGATGCCAAGGTCGCGCAGCCGCAGGTACACCTCGAGCTTCTCCTTGACCTCCTTTTCTTCCTCCGCGATGCGCATCAGCCGCTCGCGGGCCTGCGCGCGCTGCTCGCGCGCCGCGCCAAGCTGGCGCTCGGAGGAGCGCAGCGTCTGCTGGGTCCAGGCGATGAATCCGGCGCCGGCGGCGAGCAGCGCCAGGCAGGCGAGCAGCGGCAGCGCCAGCGCCTTGAGTTCCTGGTTGGTGAAGTTCATGGCAGGTTTCGCGCCAGCACGATGGTGAAGCGCGGGGCCTCCCCGGTGTCCGCGGCGGTGCCGATGTCCCCCGACAGGGTGCCCTCGGAGGTCACGTCGAACGGCAACTGGGTGCGCACGAGGCGCACCGCCGGGTCGGCGCGCAGCGCGTTGGCGAAGCGCTGCACCTCGGCGGTGATGGCGCGGTAGTCGGACCGGCGCATGGCGCCCACCCTGCCCGACAGCTCCAGCACCTGCGCAAGCTGCCCAGCGGCGGCGGGCACGGCCCCTGCGGGCGCCGGCTTGGGCGAGGCGCGCTCCTCGGGGCGCCCCAGGCGCCACTGCAGCGAGTCGAGTTCGATCTGCGGAAACTCGTCCAGGACCTTGGAGACGTACACCAGAGCGTCAGCCGGCGCGGCAGTGCGCCGGGCGATGTTGCCGAACTCGGTGACGGTGGCGCGCAGGTTGTCGGTGGTCGTCTGCGTGACCGGGAACGCCGAGGTGATGCGCTGGTACTCCCGCGTCGACTCCTGCGTCTGCGCGGTGAGGCGCTGGGTTTCGCCACGCATGCCGCCGATGTCGAGCCAGCTCGTCCCGGCGAACAGCACGCAGGCGGCGAAGCCCAGCGCGCCGGCGGCCACCAGGCCGCGCTGCAGCTGCCAGAGGTAGTAGCTGCGACGGTCTTCGCGCCGCGCAAACTGCTCGCGCGGCGCGCGCTTGACCAGCAGGTGCAGGTAGAGCTGCTCAGCGCCGGTGGCTGCCGGCGCGCTCTTCACGCCGACCCTGCGCGCCGCCTCGGCGGCGTCCATGGTGACGAAGGACAGCCGCGTATCGGACACCAGCGCGCGTTCGAACGCGGCGCGCTGCCCGGGCGGGGCGATGACGATCGCCCGCACCGGGGCGCCGTCGCGCGGCAGCACGCGCAGCGTCGACAGGTACTGCGCCAGCCGGCCGGTCTCGGTGCGCACGAACGCCGCAAAGGCATCGGGCACCATGTCCACCGTGCGCTCCAGGCGCGCAAAGCGCAGGCGCCCTTCCTCCACGAAGCACTGGCGCAGGCCGGCGCTGTTGGCGCTGACCACGAACGCGCGCCCGCCTTTCACGCCGAGCCTGGCCGCCAGCGCCGGGGCGAGCAGGGGAACCGAGTACACGCCGGCGAGCTTCGCGCCGGCTTCGGCGAGCGCGTCCAGCCAGGGTGCCAGCTGCTGCGTGTTGGTGAAGGAGGTGAGGAGCAGCCGCTCGTTGCGCCGCTCACCGCTGACCGTGCCCAGCGACAGCGCCGCGGCGAGGCGCGTGTCGCGGTAGCGTTGCGCCAGGCGCCGCTGCACCACCTGCTCGCGGTCGCCGCCGCGCAGGTAGGGGATCTGCTCCTCGTGGAAGTCCTCGCCGGCGAGGTCGGCCATGGCGTAGAAGAGCGCCCCGCGCCGGCCGGCAAGGAACTCGCGGAACCCGCTCACGCCCGTGTCGTCGGCGGGAAACCTGGCCTGCAGTTCGAGCCTGCCGCCCGACCACGAGTACACGTGGTGGTCGGTGGCGGTGAAGTAGACGAGGTGCCTCATGGCGTCAGAATTTCATCTTGCTGATGGTGTCGTAGACCGGCCCGAGCACCGACAGCATCACCCAGCCGAGGAGCGCGCCGAGCACCAGGGTCAGCGCCGGCTCGATCATTGCCTGCACCTTGCCGATGGACTCCTTCACCTCGCGGTTGTAGAAGTAGCTCACGTTGAGCAGCGCGGTGTCCAGCGCCCCGGTATTCTCGCCGATCCTGAGCATGCGGATCACCAGCGGCGGGAACAGGCCCACGTCCTGGAACGCCAGCGTTAGGTTCTTGCCCTCGGCAATCTGCTGGCCGGCGCTGCGCAGGGCGTTCTCGATCGGGCGGTTGCCGACGATTTCCTCGGCGCTGCGCACCGCGTCGAGCACGGTGATGCCGGAGGAGTACATCATGGCGAAGCTCGAGGCGAAGCGCGACAGGATGATCTTCTTCAGGATCGGCCCGATGAACGGCATTGAGATCTTGTAGCGGTCCAGCGTGAAGGCCACTGCCGGATTGGTGCGCGCGGCGAACTTGACGCCGTAGAACACGACGAACGGCGCGGCGATCGCGGCCCACCAGTAGTCCACGAAGAAGTTCGACACCGCGATCAGGATGCGCGTCTGCAGCGGGATTTCCTGGCCCATGTTGCGGATGAATCCGGTCATCTGTGGCACCAGGTAGATCATCAGGAACAGGGTCACCAGCAGCACGATGCTGCCGACGAACGCCGGGTACAGGATGAGCTTCTTGGTCTGCGCGGCGAGCTCGTCCTCCCACTTGAGCGACTCGGTGAGGCCCCTCAGCACCTCGGGGAGGCGCCCGGTCTGCTCGCCCGAGCGCACGAGGCTGACAAACACCTTGCTGAACACCTCCGGGTACTCGGCCAGCGATTGCGACAGGTTCCTGCCGCCTTCGATGGACTCGATGAGGCCCGAGACCACCTCGCGGAAACGCGGGCCCTCCATGCTGTCGCGCAGGTCCACCAGGCCCTCCATCACCGGCACGCCGGCGCCGGCGAGCTGCTCCAGGTGGAAGCAGAAGTTGATCAGGTCCTGGCGCTTGATGCGCGCGCCGCCGATCAGGCGCGCGGCCTCGCTGGTGGGTGCGCCGTACACCAGGTCCAGCCCCATGCGCGAGAGGCGCTGCTCCAGGTCGAAGGGATTGCCCGCCTCGGTGCGCCCAACGACGTTCTTGCCCTGCGCGTCTACGGCTTTGTAGGTGTAGAGGGGCATCGTGAGGCCGTACGGTGGGCCGCAGGCCCACCCTACGCCATGCGATCCGTGAGGTCGACGACGCGCATCAGCTCTTCAAGGCTGGTGAGGCCGGCGCGCACCATGCGCACGCCGTCGTCGGCCAGCGTCTTGAACCCCTTGCTGCGCGCCGCGGTGAGGATCTCGCGCGCGGTGGCGCGCCGCGCGATCAACTCGTCCAGCCCGCCGTCGATCTTGAGGATCTCCAGGATCGACTGCCGGCCGCGGTAGCCCTGGTAATCGCATTGCTCGCAGCCCACCGCGCGGAACAGCGAAGCGGGCTCCGTCGGCGACAGGTTGATCAGGCGCCGCTCCTTCACGTCGGGGTCGTAGGACTGGCGGCAGGTGCGGCAGAGCTTGCGCACCAGGCGCTGGGCGACGACGCCGATGATGTTGCCCGACATGACGTCGGGCACGATGCCGATGTCGAGCAGGCGTGGGATCGCGCCGACCGCGGAATTGGTGTGGAGCGTCGAGTAGACCTGGTGGCCGGTCATCGCCGCGCGGAACGCCATCTCGGCGGTGTCCTTGTCGCGGATCTCGCCCACCAGGATCGCGTCCGGGTCCTGGCGCATCATGGCGCGCACGCCGTTGGCGAAATCGAGCTTGGCCGAATCCGACACCGAGGTCTGGCGGATCAGGGTCATCGGATACTCGACCGGGTCCTCCAGCGTCATGATGTTGATGGCGTCGGAATTGATGTGGTTCATGATCGAATACAGCGTCGTCGTCTTGCCGCTGCCGGTCGGGCCGGTCACCAGGATGATGCCCTCGGGCCGCGCGATCATGCGCTTGAGCAGGTCGAGCGTGACGTCCTCCAGCCCCAGCTTGTCCAGCGGCACGATGCCCTTTTGCCGGTCCAGGATGCGTAGCACGATGTTCTCGCCGTGCGTGGTGGGCAGGCTCGCGACGCGGAAGTCCACCACGCGGCCCGACATGGTGGCGGAGATGCGGCCGTCCTGCGGCGCGCGCGTCTCGGCGATGTTCATCTTCGCCATGACCTTGAGCCGCACGGCCATCGCCGGCCAGTAGGTCTTGTGCAGCGAGCGGATCTGGCGCAGCACGCCGTCGATGCGGTAGCGGATGCGCAGGAAGTTCTGCTCGGGCTCGAAGTGGATGTCGGAGGCCCCGCGCTCCACCGCGTCGGCGAGCAGCGCGGAGATGAGGCGCACCACGGGCTGCGAATACTCGTCGCCTTCCGAGATGGTGGCGTAGTCCACCTCGCCGGTCTCGATCTCGCGCAGGATGCCGTCGATGGAGAACTCGTGGCCGTAGTAGTGCTCGACTGCGCGCTCGATCTCCGAGTCGCCTGCCAGGCGCATCTCGATCTCGTAGTCGCCCTTCAGGTGCGCGCGCAGCTGGTCGACGGCCACGATGTTGTTGGTGTCGGCGAGGGCGACGATGAACCTCTTGGACTGGCGGTCGAGCGCCACGGGGAACATGCGGTAGCGTCGCGCCATGTCGCGCGGCAGCATCTTCAGCGCCGCCGGGTCGACGATGATGTGCCCCAGGTCCACCGACTGCAGGCCGAGCTTTTCCGACAGCGCGTCGCGCAGCGTCGCCTCGGACACGAAGCCCAGCTGCACGAGGAGCCTGCCGACCGGCGCCTTGGACTTGGTCTGCTCGAGCAGAGCGATGCGCAGCTGGTCCTCGGTCAGGATGCCCTGGTCGATGAGGATCTGGCCGATATGGCGCTTGGCCTGGGGATTGGTGGGCGAATTCATCAGCGGGATAGCTGCTGCACCCGCTCGCGCGCCGCGGCCGGGTCGAAACTGGCGTTGCGTCTCTGCGCCAGCGACAGCGCGCGGCGGTAGTAGTCCAGTGCCGGGACGGGCTGGCGAAGGTGCTCCAGGCTCACGGCGAGGTTGAAGGCGTAGTCGGGGTTTTCCGGGTCCGACGCCATTGCCCTGAAGTAGGCCTGCTGCGCGTCTGCCCAGCGCCGCTGCTGCACATAGAGGTTGCCCAGCGCGAACTGCAGCACGCCGGACTCGGGGTCGTTTGCCAGGAGCGTCTTCAGCCGGCTCTCGAGGGCGACGGGGTCGGCGCCCCGGCCGCGCAGCGAAAGCAGGCCCGCGGTTGCGTGCGGGTCGCGCGGGTCCGCTTGCAGCAGCCGGTCGTACAGGTCCCCGGCGATCTCGTAGCGCTGCGAACGCGTTTCCACAGCAGCCAGCCCGAGCATGGCGTCGCGGTTGCCCGGCTCCTCGCGCAGCGCCTGCTGGTAGTCGTTGCGCGCGCCCTCGAGGTTTCCCGCCTGGTAGGCGGCGTAGCCGGCGGCCACGCGCGGGAGGACCTGCGCGGCGGGCCGGCTCGAGGCAAGCGAGGCGGCCTCGGGAACCCGCTCGGCGGCGGGTGCCGGACGCGCGCCCGGCTCCATGCGCCGCGCCGGGGGATCCCGCGGGATAGCTGGCGTCACTGAGCGAGCGGCTGGGGCCGCTGCTTGGGGTGCCGGTTTTTCAGACTGCAACGGCGCACGCACCCCCGGCCCCGTCGGCATGCCCGGGAGTGTGGACTGCACTGGCGCGGCGGCCCGGACTGGCGCGGCGCTCGGCGCAGCGGCCGCCGGATTCTCGGCCACGGGCTGCGGGCTGGTGTTCACCAGCGGCGCCGGCGGCCGCAACTGGATATAGAAATAGACAATCGTGCCGACGGCAAACGCGCCAAGCGTGCCCATGGCAATGAAAAACGGCAGGCGCGGATTGGGCTCGCGAACTTTTGCCTCGAACACCTTGCGCGCGGCTGCGCGGTTGGCAGCCTGCGCGTCGGTGCCGGCGGCGGCGGCGGCGGCAGCCGGCCGGCGCGGTGCCGGGGCGGGCGGCGGCTGGAACTCGGCCGCGTTCGGCCTGGACGACAGGTCTTCGGAAAGAATCTCCAGCGGTGCCGTGATATCGGGCAGCTCGGGGCGGGTGAGCACCGGCTTGGCAGGCGCCGCGGGGGCAACGTCGTCGGCTAGGCGCAATTCGCCCGCCCCGCTGTCTCCAGTGCGGCGCTGGGCGTCTTCCTTGGCTTTTTCCGCCTTCTTGAGGGCCTCGAGCAGCAGGCTCATGTCATTTCGCGCCGCGAGATTCGGCCGGCTGGTCTTTGCCCGGGTTGGGCTTGCGCATGAAATCGCTGCCCGGCAGCAATTCACGGAAGCTGCGGTAGTCGCCTTCGATGCTGGCGTCGCGGATCACCGTGGCGCGCAGGAAGATCACCAGCTCGGTCTTCAGGTTGACGTCCTTGCGCTGGGAGAACAGCTGCCCGAATAGCGGAATGCTGCGCAGCCCCGGGACCATGTCCTCGATGCGCTCCACCGAGTCCTGCATCAGGCCGCCCAGCACCGCGGTCTCCCCGCTCTGGATGCGCAGCACGGAGTCGAACTCCCGCGTCTCGAACACCGGGATCAGGTTGGGCGTGGCGAGGGCGAGCGCGGGATTGGGGTCGGTGGCGAAATCAACGCGGCGGCGGATAGTCGGCCGCACGTTGATCACGATGGCATCGGCGTCGTTGATCTGCGGCAGCACGCTCATCATGAAGCCTTCGGCGGCGACGTTCGGCGTGGTCGTGAACGAAGGCGGCACCACGATGCCACCGGTGCCGCCGGTGACGGTCACCGGCGTCGAAGAAGGAGTGATGGTGAAGTAGACGATATCGCGCGTCACGCGCAGCAGCGCGGTCTGGTTGTTGAGCACGCTGATCTTGGGGCTGGACAGCACGCGCACGCTGCCGAACGATTCCAGCAGCTTGATCGCGACGCTCAGGTTGAGGCTGTTGATTGCGCCACCCAGCACGAAGGCGACGGTGTCGACATTGGCCGGGGTGCCGGCGGACAGCTGCCTGCCGTCGACCCCGGAATTGCCGGTGCCGAAACCGGGCACGCCGGCACTGGTGGCGCCCGTGCGCAGCCGCCGCCAGTCGATGCCCTGCTGGTATTCGTTGTTGAGCTGCACTTCGGCCACCGTGGCCTCGATCAGCACCTGGCGGCGCACGCTGGTGAGCACTGAATCGAGGAACTCCTGGAGCTTCTCGTGCTGGCGCGAGGTGGCGCGGATGAACAGGATGCCGCTTTCGCGGTTGCCGATCACCGACGCGGCTTCGCGATAGGTGGGGTTCGATTGCGCGGCTGCCGCCTGCGCGCCTGCCCCCGCCGCCGGGGCCACTGGCGCCGGCGCCGAGCCCGAGGGCAGCACCTTGTCGGTCTCCTGCAGGATGTCCTTCACGTTCTGCACCAGCGTCTCCCACAACTGGCTCGTGGCTGTCATGTCGACGGTGGCGGTGGAGCCGGTGCCCCCCGTTGATCCGCTGCTGCCGCCGGCCGTGCTGCCGCCCGTGCTGAATTGCGAGGAGGTCTGCGACTGCATCTTCACGTTGCGCGAAGCGCTGACGAAATCCACCTTATAGGTGCGCAGGAACGGCGAGTCGCGCATCACCAGCAGGTTGGGCCCTTCCAGTTCGTAGCGCATGTCCACCTGCTTGGCGATGCGCGCCAGCAGTTGCGGCAGCGTCTGGTCGATGGCGTTGAGCGTCACCGACCCGGCGATCCCGGGGTGGACGTCGATGTTGAGCCGAGCGTCGCGCGCCAGCGCGAACAGCAGGTCCTGCACGCGCACGTTGCTCACCACGACGCTGTAGGTTTCCGGGCGCGAGCTGGCTTGCGGCTTGGGAAGCACCGGGGCGATCTGCAGCGGTGCCGGAATCTGGCCCGTGGTGGGCGCTTCGACCGTGTCGACACTGATATGCGTTGCAGCGGGCTTGACGGGGGGTATGCCGCAGCCGGCAAGCGCCATCGCGATCGCAGCCAAGCACAGCGTGATCTTCCGGCTCATGACGTCCCCACGTCTCCCTTGACCCTTAGCATAGCATGGGCGGTCCTGAAGAAAAGGTGCTAAGCGACTGTTGCGGGAGAGTTTTCAGGATTTTGCAATGCTTGCTCAGAGCGCCCGGCGCAGTTCGGCAAAACTGCGAGGCTCCGGGCGGAAGGCCTGCTGGTACTTCGGCGGGAGCTGCTGGGCCGCGCGCCGCGCCTCCTCGCGGTCGGAAAACACCCCGTAGAGCGCCCAGATCCGGTAGCGCCCGCCGTCTCCCAGCGGCACCACGTACACCTCCTCCAGCGGCACCAGGTCGCGCGCGCGAATGAGGAAACGTTCCACGCGCGCAGGATCACTGTTGTCGGAAAGATAGAGCTCGACGCTGTAGCGGGCGTCGGGCTCGGATTCGAGCCGCGCGCGCGTCGCCGCCAATCGCTCGCGCAGCAACGGGTAGCGTTCGGCGCGGTAGCCGGCAAGGCGCGCCAAGTGCTCGCGCTGCAGCAACGGAGCCGGCGCGGCGGGAGCGGCAGCGATAGCGGACGCGACGGGCGTGACAGGCGCGACGGGCTCAGCCGGCGCCGGGGCCAATGCCGACGGCTGCGTTGCAGGGCGTGGCGCGGGCGCGACTGTGGGGGGGGCGGCCGGCGGCGCTTCCTGCCGGGGCGCCAGCAGCCAGGCGAGGGCCAGGCCCAGCGCCAGGCCCGCCGCGCCGATGGCGGCGAATGCGGCGAGCGGGCGTTTGGCGCGCCAGCGCGGCGCGAACTCGGAATCGGCGATCGCGGCGCGTGCCTGCTTTGCGCCGACCGCGTGCACGCTCTCGCTGAACGCCGCGAGCAGCGACTTGTCGGCGAGGATGTTGATGCGGCGCGACAGGCCGCTGGAGGCGCGCGCGATGAGCGCGACGGCGTCGGCCGCAAAGACGTCCGGCCCGCGGTAACCGGCCGCGCGCATGCGGAACGTCAGGTAGTTCGCTGCCTCGGCCTGCGTCAGCGGCCGCATGCGGAAACTGTGCGTCACGCGGTCCTTCAGCTGCCGCATGCCGGGCAGCCCGAGCACCTCGTCGAGCTCGGGCTGGCCGAACAGTACGATCTGCAGCAGCTTGTGGCGGCTGGTCTCCAGGTTGGACAGCAGCCGCACCTGCTCGAGCGTGTCCTCGGGCATGGCGTGCGCTTCGTCGATCAGGATCACCGTGCGCCGCCCTTCGGCGTAGGTGGCGATCAGGCGGTCCTGCAGGGCGCGCAGCGCGATGGTCGCGCGCTCGCGCGAGAACTCGATCTTCAGCTCCTCGGCCACGGCGTACAGGATCTCGTCGCGCGTGAACGAGGGATTGGCGAGATAGATGGTCTCCACGTGCTTGGGCAGGCGCTCGATCAGCACGCGGCACAGCAGGGTCTTGCCGCTGCCCACTTCGCCGACCACCTTGACGATGCCTTCCTCGTGCTGGATGGCGTAGAGCAGGGCCTCGAGCGTCGCGCCGCGGTCGGCGCCGTCGAAAAAGGAATCGGTGTGCGGCGTGATGCGAAACGGCGCTTCCCGCAGGCCGAAGTGCTCCAGGTACAGTGCCAAGCTCAGGTCTCCTTGTCTTCGGGTGTGCCGATCTTGCTGTACAGCGTGGTGCGGTTCACCCCCAGCAGGCGCGCCGCCTGGCTCATGTTGCCGCGCGTCATGCGCAGTGCGGCCTCGATGTAGGCGCGCTCCCAGGCTTTCAGCGTGTCGTCCAGGCTGAAGCCGCCGCGCTCCAGCTCGCGTTGTGCGTCGCCCGCCAGGTCCCGCGGCGCAGCCGTCCCGGCGTTGCCCGCCTGCGACTGCAGGTCGAACTCGGGTTCCAGTTCGGCCGCCGTGAGGCGCTGCCCCGCGTACTTGGTGGTGAGCCGGATGACGATGTTGCGCAGCTCGCGCACGTTGCCCGGGAATGGGTAGGCGAGCCACGCGCGCTCGGCGCCTTCATCCAGGCTGAACGGGGCTGCGCCAGTCTGCGCTGCGTAGTGCTCGCGGAAGTGCTCGAGCAGCAGCAACCGGTCGCGGCCCATGTCGCGCAGCGCCGGCACCGCGAGCGTCAGCACCGAGAGCCGGTGGTAGAGGTCCGCGCGGAAGCGCCCCTGGCGCACCTCCAGGCGCAGGTCGCGGTTGGTGGCGGCGAGCACGCGGGCGCGCGCCACGCGCCGCTGGGTTTCGCCCACGCGCTGGTATTCCCCGTTCTCCAGCACGCGCAGCAGCTTCGCCTGCATCTCCAGCGGCAGCTCGCCGATCTCGTCCAGGAACAGGGTGCCGTCCTGCGCGTCCTCGAAGTAGCCGGCCTTGTTGGCGGTCGCGCCGGTGAACGCGCCTTTCACGTAGCCAAACAGCGTCGGCTCGACCAGCGTCGGCGCGATCGCCGCGCAGTTCAGCGCGAGGTAGGGCTTCGCCGCGCGCACCGACAAGCGGTGCAGGCCCATCGCCACGCGCTCCTTGCCGCTGCCCGATTCGCCTTCGATGAGCACCGGAAAGGGGGAGTCGGCCGACTGCGCGAGCTGGCTG
>JANMUO010000134.1:0-11389 GCA_031391655.1 Betaproteobacteria bacterium | reverse complement strand
CCTTTATCAGCGTGCGGCGCGCGTCGCCGAATTTCTTCGCGTCCTCCTCCAGCTCCCTGACGATGAGCTTGCGCAGCTCCTTCTCGTCGCCGAGGATTTCCTTCAGGCCTTTGCTCTGCGCCTCGAGGGTCTTGCGCTCGTCGTTCAGCTTCACGCCGTCGAGTTTCGTGAGCTGGCCCAGGCGGATGTTGACAATGTCCTCGGCCTGGCGCTCGCTGAATTTCCACTTGGCCATCATCTTCGCCTTGGCGTCTGCCGGGTCCTCCGATGCGCGGATGAGCTTGATGATGTCGTCGATGCGCACGTAGGCGAGCAGGCGCCCGAGCACGATGTGCAGGCGCTCCTCGCACTTGTCCAGGCGGTGCTGCGTCCTGCGGCGCACGGTCTGCAGGCGCCATTCGCCCCACTCGCGCAGGATGTCGAGGATGCCCTTGGTCTCGGGCAATCCATCCAGCCCGATCCAGGTCATGTTCACCGCGTAGCGCGTCTCGAGGCTGGTGTTGACCATCAGCGCCGCCATGGTCTCTTCGGCGTTCTGGCGCGAGCTGCGCGGCTCGATGACGAGGCGCAGTTTGGACTTGCGATCCGATTCGTCGCGCACCGTCTCGACCTGGTCCAGTACGAACTGCTTGAGGCGTTTCTGCTCCTGGTTGACCTCCTTCCTGCCGAGGGAGGCCTTGGGGTTCACCAGCGCTTCGATCTCTTCCATCACCTGGCGGCAGGACACGCCGTGCGGGAGCTCGCTGACGACGATCCGCCACTGCCCGCGCGCGAGCGGCTCCACGTTCCAGCGCGCCCGCAAGGCGATCGAGCCGCGGCCCGTCTCGTAGGCAAGCCTGATCTCTTCGGCCGGCGAGATGATCTGGCCGCCGCCGGGGAAGTCCGGACCGGGCAGGATCTCGAGGATGTCGTCCAGCTTGGCGCGCGGATGCTTGATGACGTAGGCGGCGGCCTTGGCGACCTCGGTCAGGTTGTGCGAGGGGATGCGCGTGGAGAATCCGACCGGGATGCCGAAGGACCCGTTCAGCAGGCCGAAGGGCACGCGCGCCGGCAGCAGCACCGGCTCGTCGAACTTGCCGTCGTAGTTCTTGGTGAAATCGACCGTGCCCTCGGCGATCTCGGCCAGCATCAGCTCGGCGATGCGCGAGAGCTTCGCCTCGGTGTAGCGGTAGGCCGCGGCCGAGTCGCCGTCGCGGCTGCCGAAGTTGCCCTGGCCATCGATGAGCGGGTAGCGCATGGAGAAGGGCTGCGCGAGGTGCACGAGCGCCTCGTAGGTCGAAGAGTCGCCGTGCGGGTGGTACTTGCCGAGCACTTCGCCGACGTAGCGCGCGCACTTCGCAAAACCCGGCGTTGCCGCGTCGCCCATCGCGTAGAGAATGCGCCGCTGCACGGGCTTCAAGCCGTCGGCGATCTCGGGCAGCGCCCGCGACTTGACGGTGGAGACCGCGTAGCCGAGGTAGGCCTGCGAGGCGTGGCGTTCGATCGGCGCCGCGTCGTCGCCGTTCTCGGGCGTGAAGAGGTCTGGCGTTCGCGTATCCATGGTCACCTGAAGAGGTCCAGTTGTTTGTCAGCCATCGCCACCGCCAGCTCGACGGCCTTCTTCGCTTTCTCGAGGTCGTCGCTGGCGCCCGCCCTGCCGGAGGCCTCCCAGGTATAGCGGCCTTCGCCCGCGAGCGTCACTTTCCCAAGCTTCTGCCTGCCCTGCCAGAGCACGTGGCCCTTGTAGGCCCGCTCCCACACCGGCTTCAGCTTCAGCTTCTTTTTGGCCATAAGCAAAGAAATAGGGACAGACCCCATTTTTCACGATGTGAAAAATAGGGTCTGTCCCTATTTTTCATACGTCGGCCTCTACGGATTTCCAGTGCTCGCGCATCCAGTTCCTTCTTTCTTCCGCCTCGCCGGCATCCATCAGCTTCTCGAAAACCAGCTTGACCTTCTTCATGTCCTTGGCGTTGAGCTGCATGCGCACGAGGCGCCGCGTATCCGGATTCATGGTGGTTTCCCACAGCTGCTCGGGACTCATTTCGCCCAGGCCCTTGAAGCGCGAGATTTCCCACGAACCTTCCTTCACCTTCTCTTTCTTCAGCGCGGCGAGCGTCTCTTCGAGCTCGTCGTCATCCAGGCAGTACGCGCGGCGCGCGGGCTTGCCCTTGCCCTGCGCCGGAATCTCCACCTTGAACAGCGGCGGCTGCGCGACATAGACGTTGCCCGCCTCGACGAGCTTGGGCGCATGCATGAAGAAAAACGTGAGCAGCAGCGCCTGGATATGCCCGCCGTCCACGTCGGCGTCGGTCATCAGGATCACTTTGCCGTAGCGCAGCCCGGTCAGGTCCACCGCATCCTCGGGCCCGTGCGGGTCCACGCCGATGGCCGTGGCGATCGCCTGCAGCTCCTTGTTGGCGAGCACGGTGCGCGAATCCTTGGACATGGTGTTCAGCACCTTGCCGCGCAGGGGCAGGATCGCCTGCGACTCCTTGTCGCGCGCTTCCTTGGCCGAGCCCCCGGCGGAGTCGCCTTCCACGAGGAAGAGTTCATTGCGCGTCACGTCGCCCGAGGCGCAGTCAACGAGCTTGCCCGGGAGCGTGGCGATGCCGGAGGATTTTTTCCTCTCCACCTTCTTGCCCTTGGCGAGGCGCGCGAGCGCCTGCTCGATGGCGAGCTCGGCGATCTTCTTTCCCTCTTCCGGGTGCTCGTTCAGCCACAGCTCGAAGGCATCCTTCACGCACAGCTCGAGCAGCTTCGCTGCGTGGCGCGTGGTGAGCTTTTCCTTGGTCTGGCCGTGGAACTGCGTGCGCACGATGCGCGCCGAGAGCGTGAAGCAGGCGCGCGCCCACACGTCGTCCGCGATGAGCTTCACGCCCTTGGGCGCGAGCGCGCGCGTGTCCATGAAAGCGTTGATGGCGTCGTAGACGCCCGCGCGGAATCCCGCCTCGTGCGTGCCGCCCGAGCGCGTGGGGATCAGGTTCACGTGGCTGTCGGCGAAAATCTCGCCGTCGGCCACCCAGCCAATCGCCCAGGCAGCGCCCTCGCCGGGCTCGATCTCCGGGATGTTCGACTCGGCAAAATACCGCTCGCCGGTGAACAGGGGCGCCACGAGTTCCCTCCCCTGCAACATGAAGTCGAAGTACTGCGCCATGCCGCGCTCGTACTTCCAGCTCTTCTTCTCCTTGCCTTCGATCTCGAGAACGGTGGTGAGCCCGGGCAGCAGGTAGGCCTTCGAGCGCACGAGGTGCTCGAGTTCCGGCATCGGGATGTTGGGCGAGTCGAAGTATTTCGCGTCGGGCCACAGGCGCACCACGGTGCCGGTGCGCTTGTCCTTGATCTTTTCCGACTTGAGCTTGTTCTTGAGTTCACCGCCCTCGAAGGCAATGGAGTGCTTGCCGCCGTCGCGGTAGACGGTCACTTCGAGGCGTTTGGAGAGCGCGTTGGACACCGCCACGCCGACGCCGTGCAGGCCGCCGGAGATGTGATAGACCCCTTCGCCCGACTTCGCGAACTTGCCGCCCGCGTGCAGCATGCCGAAGGCGACTTCCACCGCGGGCTTCTTCTCTTCCGCGTGCATGTCCACCGGGATGCCGCGGCCTTCGTCCTCGACCTGGACCGAGCCGTCCTTGAACACGTGCACGGTGATCTTCTTGCCGTGCCCGGCGAGCGCCTCGTCCACCGCGTTGTCGAGCGCCTCCTGCACGATGTGCAGCGGGTGCACGGTGTGCGTGTACATGCCCGGCATGCGCCGCACGGGCTCCAGGCCCTTCAAGGCCTGGATGGCGGAGGCGTCGTAGACTTGTTGTTTCGCCATGTATTTAGTGGGCTTGCAGCTCCAAAACCCTACCTATTGTAGCCCCGTGCCGCAGTGGCACCAACTTCGCAGCGCAGCGAACTATCGGGATAGGCGGCTCAGGCGGCGACGCGAAGCGACTTTCGCGCCTGCTCAAGGTCGTACTCAGCCTGCAAGCTCATCCAGAACTGCTCCGAGGTCTTGAAATACCTTGCCAAACGGATCGCTGTATCCGCGGTAATGCCACGCTTGCCAAGAACGATCTCATTGATGCGCCGAGGTGGCACACCGATCTCGCGCGCGACCGCGTTCTGGCTGAGCGCCATCGGTCCGAGAAACTCCTCGAGCAGTACGTTCCCAGGATGGACGTTTCGGCTTCTCTTCATTGCGGCGTCAATTCTAGGCCGGTCGACTTAAGTCACGGCGAACTTCTTGACCTTGTCCCAGTCCACCAGCACCGACAGGTCCGCCTGCGCCGGCAGTTCAATCCTGCCGTCGCGGATCTCCGGCACCAGCGTGCTCACCTGCTCGGTCATCGTCAGGAAGAAAGTCTGCTCCGCCGCCATCGACCCCGGCTGCTGCAGGTTGATCAGCGTGCCGAGCGCGCTCTCGGCGTAGATGCCCACCGCGGTCTTTGCGCGCTGCAGTCCGGCCATGGACGCGATCGCCCGGGTTTGCGTAAGCCCCACGCGCCCGGGCTTGGTGGAGAGCGCCTGTGCGCCGCGCTCGAGGTAGAGCGCCGCATCTTCCGTCGATGCGCAACTGCGGTCTACGAGGATCGGGATCGGGCTTCCCCTTTGCAGGGCTTCGAACTGTTCGTCCGGCTGCAGCGGACAGGGGTCCTCGGCCACCGTCACGCCCGCACCGGCGAGCTTGCGCACATACTCCGGCGCATCGCCGCGCGCGTAGTGGCTGTTGGCATCCACATAGAGTTCGACGTCCGGCCCGACCGCGGCGCGGATTTCCTTCAGCGCCTGCAGGTCGGTGTCCACGCCCTGCCCGCCTTTCACCTTCAGCACGCGAAAGCCGTACTTGGCGCACACCGCGGCGGACTCCGCCGCCATGAACGAGGGCCTTTGCCGCGTCACGGTCCACGCCACTTCGCGCGTGCGGCCCGACTCCCACATCTTCCACAGCGGCTCGCCCGCATGCGCCGCGCGCAAGGTCCAGCAGGCGCTCTCGATCATGCCCTTCGCCAGGCGGTTCTCCGGAATGCCGGCAAAGGCCCTGGCGACGACCTTCTCGTCGGTACAGTCCACTTCGCGCAGGCGCGGGATGAGGAAGTCCTCGAACGCCGCGGCGAGCGACCTGGGCGACACGCCGCTCCAGGTGTCCTTCAGCGTGCCTTCGGCGATGCCAGAAAAACCATCCGCTTCGATTCTCAGCAACGCGAAGAGGCCCGAGTCCTCGCGCGCATTGGCCCACACCACCTCGCGCGCGTAGCGCAGGCGGTAGAAATGCAGCGACCAGCGTTCGAGCTTCATTTGAGCTGGTAGCGCAGCGGCTCGCCGCGCGCGAGGGCGTCGAGGTTTTGCGCGATCTCGGTCCAGCGCCGCTCCACCATGCCCGTGGTCCAGGCCGAGGTGTGCGGCGTCATCCAGACGTTGTCCAGGTCGAAGAACGGGTGCTTGGAAGGCGCCACGCCCAGGTCGTCGTGGCGCGGGTATGCGTACCAGACATCCAGCGTCGCGCCGCGGATGCGCTTGTCCTTCAGCGCGGCGTACAGCGCGTCCTCGTCCACGATGGCGCCGCGTCCGACATTGATGAGCACCGCGGAGGATTTCATCTTCGCGAAGCGCCCGGCGTCGATCAGGCGCTCGGTCTCGGGGGCAAGCGCAGCCGCGATCACGACAAAGTCGCACTCGGCGAGGAACTCGTCGATCTGCGAGAGCGGGTATTGGCGGTCGACATGCGCCAGGTTCCGCTGCGTGCGGTTGCAGCCGATGACACGCGTGCCAAAGCCCTGGGTGCGCTCGGCCACCGCCTTGCCGATGGCCCCGAGGCCGATGATGCCGACGGTCCTGCCGTAGAGCTCGCCGTTGATGGGTCCGTTGACGCGCCCGCTGTAGCGCCAGCTGCGCGTGGCGCGGAAGTCGTTGTGCGCCGGAACGAAATGCACGTGGCACCACAGCAGGATCGACAGCATCACGTACTCGGCGGTGCCCTCGGCGTGGCCGTAGCAATTGCATACGTGGGCGCCCGGCGGCACGGCGGCGAAGTCGATGGAATCCACGCCGGTGCCGGGCGACTGGATGAGCTTCAGCCTGGGCGCCGCGGGAAAAGATCTGTTCCACACCAGCGAGACGAGCACGTCGGCCTCGGCCAGCGCGCGGGCAAAGTCTTCCCTCGGATCCTTCTCGAGGAAACGCGTTGCCGTCCAGGGCGTCTTCACCTTGGCGAGCAATGTGTCGGTGAGATGGTGGATGAGCGAGCCGTAGAACACCACTTTCATGCGTGCTATCGTGCCTGCGGGGAGACAATCGAGCAATGGCATTTCAGGTGGAGGTCGCCACGCCCGGCGCGGACGTGCTCGGCGAGTGCCCGCTGTGGGACGAGCGCGAGAAGATGCTCTGGTGGGTGGACAGCCGCTGGCCGGCGGTGAAGCGCCTCGATCCCGCGAGCGGCGCGGTGATGATGCAGGTGCTGCCGGAAGTGGTGGGGAGCATCGCCTTCCGCGACAAGGGCGGGCTCCTCGCGGCGACGAAGAGCGGGATCCATTTCCTGGACATCGCGAGCGGCGCGCTGGCGCCGGTGGCCAATCCCGAGGCGCACCTGCCCGAGAACCGCTTCAATGACGGGCGCTGCGACCGCGCCGGGCGCTTCTGGGCAGGCACCATGTGCGACGTGCGGCGCGATCCGGTGGGTTCGCTGTACTGCTTCGGCGCGGAACTGAGCTGCACGAAACTGCGCAATGCGGTCATCATTCCCAACGGCCTCGCCTTCAGCCCGGATGACCGCACGATGTACTTCGCCGATACGAACAAGCACACGATCTGGGCGTACGACTACGACCTCGCGAGCGGCGCGGCCACCAACGAGCGCGTGTTCGTCGACGCCGGAAGCGGGCGCCCCGACGGCTCCTGCGTGGATGCGGACGCGTGCCTGTGGAACGCGGAGTACGGCGCCGGGCGCGTGGTGCGCTACACGCCGCAGGGAAAAGTGGACCGCGTGATCGAAGTGCCGGTGGCCAATCCGACCTGCTGCTGCTTCGGCGGCGAGGATCTCGGCACGCTCTACGTCACCACGGCGACGCAGCGGCTCTCGCCCGAGGACCTGGCGAAGCAGCCGCTCGCGGGCAGCCTGCTCGCGCTGCGGCCGGGCGTCAAAGGATTGGCCGAAGGGCGCTTCGCGGGATGACGGTGGAGAAACCGCTCACAGGCAAGGTTGCGCGCGAGCGCATCGGCACGCTGGAGCTGCCGCGTCTGCCCGAAGAATTGCTGCGGTCGTTTCGTGACTTGGCAGACTTGTCGGGCACGGTGTCGGATGCGATGGACGAGCTGGGGATCGTGGGCGCGATTCCTTCCTCGGTGCTGAAGCCCACCGATGCCAAGGCGCGCCTGTGCGGGCCGGCGCTCACGGTGCTCAACCGCCCGCTGGGCGTGCCGGTCGCGAAGGCCGTGCAGTCGAACGTGTCGCGCCTGGGCGAAATCGAGGCGCACAACCTCGCCGCGGGCGGCGACGTGCTGGTGATCCAGGGCGTGGAAGGCGTCTCCAGCATGGGCGCGATATCCGCTTCCATCGGCAAAAGGCAGGGCGAAGCGGGCGCGGTGGTGGACGGCGCGGTGCGCGACATCGCGCATTCGCGCGGCATCGGCTACCCGGTGTGGTGCAAGGGCGCGAGTCCGATCACCGGCAAGTGGCGCATCGAAACCGTGGGCGTCAACGTGCCGGTGGCCATCTGCGGCATTCCCGTGAAGCCCGGCGACCTGGTGGTGGCCGACGAGGTCGGCGTGTGCTTCGTGCCGCAGGAGCGCGCGGCGGAAGTGCTGGTGGTGATCCAGCGCATCCTCAGGTACGAAGCGGACCGCATGGCGCAGATCGCCGCCGGCGTCTCGGTCCCCGACCTGGCGAAAGCCCCAAGAAAATAGGGACAGACCCTATTTATCGCATCGTGAAAAATGGGGTCTGTCCCTATTTTTCCGGAGCCCGTTGATGGAACGACCCACGCTCAAAGCGCCACCCCTCGCCTGTGACTGCCACATGCACGTGTTCGAGGAGGGCTACGCGCTCGCGCCCACGGCCACCTTCAAGCCGCCGCACGCGCCGGCGAGCGCCTACCGGACCGTGCAGAAGCAGCTAGGGCTGGAGCGCGTGGTGGTGGTGCAGGCGAGCGGCTACGGCTTCGACAACTCCTGCATGCTGGCCGCGATGAAGACCTTCGGCGCCGGTGCGCGCGGCGTCGCCGTGGTGCCGCCCGACGCGAGCGAGGCCGAGCTCGCGCGCCTCACGCGCCTGGGCGTGCGCGGCGTGCGTTATTTCATGCTTCCCGGCGGCGTGCTCGGCTGGGATACGCTCGAGACGGTGGCGGCGCGCGTACGGCCCTTTGGCTGGCACGTGCAACTGCAGCTCGACGGGCGCGAGCTGCCGAAGTACCGCGAGCGCCTGGCGAAGCTCCCGGTTGACCTGGTGATCGACCACAACGGCAAATTCCTCGAACCCGTGGCGACGGACCATCCCGCATTCAAGGCGCTGCTGGAAATGCTCGATAGCGGGCGCGTCTGGGTGAAGCTCGCCGCGCCTTACGAAACCTCGAAAGTCGGCCCGCCGGGCTATGACGATGTGAGTGCGCTCGCGCGGGCCCTCGTCAAGCGCAACCCCGAGCGCGCGCTCTGGGCGAGCAACTGGCCGCATCCGAACCGCAACCCGCAGCCTTCCAGCGCGGCGATGCTCGACCTCCTCCTCGACTGGGCAGGCAACGAAGCGACGGCGCGCGGAATCCTCACCGACAACCCCGCAAAGCTCTACTTCCAAAAATAGGGACAGACCCCGTTTTTCACATGGTGAAAAATAGGGTCTGTCCCTATTTTTCTACGCCGATCTCCTTCAGGTACTTCCTGACTCCCGGGTGGATCAGGGCGGCGCTTGGGGCGGCGGCGGCGGTGTTGGCCATCGTGGTTTCGCGCGCCTGGGGGAGGCGCGCGGCGAGCGGCGCTTCAGCCCAGTGGATGGCGCGCGCGAGACGGTAAGCAACGTCCTCCGGCAATTCCGGCTTCGCCAGCACGAAACTCCACGAGCCAACCGTATTCAATGGCGCGTCCTGCCCGGGATAACTTCCTGCGGGCATGGTGAGCGCCTTGAGCGCGCTGTTCTTCGCGAGGATCTGCTGGATCTCGCCGGCATTCGGCGCTACGAAGCGCCCGCCCGCCTTTGCCACCGCGGTGAAGCCCGGCCAGCCGATGCCCGCTCCCCATAGAGCGGCGGCGCGGCCATCCATCACCATCGCCGGCCCGTCGGCGGCCTTGTCCAGATAAATCGCGTCCACCTCGATGCCGAGGACTTCGAGCACGCCGCGGCCCAGCACCGTGAGGCCCGAGCCCTGCGTGCCGAGCGCAACCGGCTTGCCTTTCAGGTCCGCAATGGTGCGCACCGGACTGTCGGCGCGCACGACGAACATGCCGGGCGAGGAGTACATCGCGGCGACGATGCGCAGCTTCGTGTCAGGCTTGGCCAGCGCCGCGGTGGCGATCTCGCCCGCCACCAGCCCCAGGTCGAGCTGGTTGGCCTCCAGCAGCGGCACGTTTTCCGCGCTGCCCTTGGTGTTCTTCGTCTGGATGGCGAGCCTGGAGTCCTGCGCGTTCACCATGTCGGCGAACGCATCGCCATAGACGGGAAAACCGCCGCCGGGCGTGGCGGTGCCGAGGATCAGGGTCACCAGCAGCGGGGTCATTGCACGTAAGCCGGCGCCTTGGGCAGGCCGTTGCTTTGCGTCGGGTCGTGGTTGATCCAGAGCTTGGCCCCGGTCTTCGCCATCAACTCGTCCACCATCATCATCGAGCGCGCGCTTTGCGTGGGATTGAAATTCATCGAGGGCACGCGCCGCCCTTCCCAGTTCGCCGTGTAGTGCACGAGGTCGCCCGAGAGGATCACCGGCCCGGTCCTGGGCAGGCGCACGAACAGCACCTGATGCCCGACGGTGTGGCCGGGCGCGGACTTGATCACCACCGTGCCATCGCCGAACACGTCATGGTCGCCCGTGAGCTTGACCGCCTTGCTGTCGCGCAGCTTGGCGTAGTTGGCGGCGACAAAACCGAACTTCTGCGGCTCGGGCCCGAACGCGGCCTCGTATTCCGGGGCCTGCATGTAGAGCGTGGCCGCGGTGAAGTAATTCGCGTTCCCCGCGTGGTCGCCGTGCAGGTGCGACATCGCGAGGTTCTGGATGTCGGCCGGAGCGACGCCGATCTCCTTCAGCGACGCGAGGAGCGGCTTTTTCATGTGCTGCACCAGCATGCCGCCCAGGACGGAGTTGCCATTGGGCATCGCGGCGAGGGAATCCGAATTTCCGGTGTCCCACAGCATCCAGCCCCTGGCGTGCTTGATGAGGTAGCAGTGGTTCTTGAAATCGGCGCCCTTGCCGGCGTCGGCCGCCGCCCAGCGCGCGAGGTCCTTGACGTGGTTCTCGCCGCAGTTGATCACGTACATGCGCTCGACTCCCGCAGGGCGGTCCGACAT
Organism: Betaproteobacteria bacterium; assembly: GCA_031391655.1. Taxonomy (GTDB): domain Bacteria; phylum Pseudomonadota; class Gammaproteobacteria; order Burkholderiales; family SG8-39; genus JAABQT01. The sequence continues at coordinate 942 of JANMUO010000134.1, read as the reverse complement.
CGAAGCGCAACCCGACAGCAGCACGGCAAGCAGCATGAGTTTTTTCATGGTCATCCCAAGGTAGGCATGTTCAGTCCGGGCGCCGGCGTGTCCTGGTGCGGCCAGCGTGTCGTGATCACTTTGGTGCGCGTGTAGAACTTGACGCCTTCCATCCCGTGCACGTGCAGATCGCCGAAGAGCGAATTCTTCCAGCCGCCGAAGGAGTAGAAAGCCACCGGCACCGGGATCGGCACGTTGATGCCGACCATGCCGACCTGCACTTCGTTCTCGAAGCGCCGCGCCGCACCGCCCGACTCGGTGAAGATCGCCGTGCCGTTGGCGTACGGATTGCGGTTGATGAGCGCAATCGCCTCATCCAGCGTGTCCACGCGCGTCACCACCAGCACGGGCCCGAAAATCTCGTCCCGGTACACGCTCATTTCCGGCTTCACGTGGTCGAAGAGCGTCGTGCCGAGGAAGAATCCCTCCTTCACCGGCGGCTTGCCGCCGTCGAGCACCGCCTTCGCGCCCTCGGACTTTCCCTTCTCGATGTAAGAGGCCACCTTGTCGCGGTGCTGCGCAGTGACGAGCGGCCCCATCTCGACGCCTTCCGCGTCGCCCGGCCCGATCTTGATGGCGCGCGCCTTTTTCTCCAGCAGCTTCACCAGCGGATCGGCCGCCACGCCCACCGCCACCACGGCGGAGATCGCCATGCAGCGCTCGCCCGCCGAGCCGTAGGCCGCGCCGATCAGCGCGTCGGCCGCAAACTCGAGGTCCGCGTCCGGCAGCACCACGGCGTGGTTCTTCGCCCCGCCCAGCGCCTGCACGCGCTTGCCGTGCTTCGCGCAAGTCTCGTAGATGAACTTCGCGATCGGCGTGGAGCCGACGAAGCTCACCGCCGAGATGCCCGGGTGCGCGAGGATCGCGTCCACCGCCGCCTTGTCGCCGTGCACCACGTTGAAC
>JANMUO010000125.1:0-9453 GCA_031391655.1 Betaproteobacteria bacterium | reverse complement strand
AATACGGCCAGCCGTTGATGGTGATCGCGTAGTGCCGGGCGGTCCTGCATTACCCTCTGTTCTCAATCTCACCCTGGCGCTGCCGTAAATCATGTTTGGAAAAATCCTCATTGCCAACCGCGGCGAAATCGCTCTTCGCATCCAGCGCGCGTGCCGCGAGATGGGTATTAAAACCGTGGTGGTGCATTCCGAGGCCGACGCCGAGGCCAAGTACGTAAAGCTGGCCGACGAGTCGGTATGCATAGGCCCGGCGGCGTCAAGCGCCAGTTATCTCAATGTGCCGGCGATCATCAGCGCCGCAGAAGTAACGGACGCAGAAGCCATTCATCCGGGCTACGGCTTTCTTGCCGAAAACGCGGACTTTGCCGAGCGAGTCGATCAAAGCGGCTTCGTATTCATCGGCCCGCGCGCGGAAACCATTCGCCTGATGGGCGACAAGGTCAGCGCCAAGAACGCGATGAAAAAAGCCGGCGTGCCCGTGGTGCCGGGCATCGATACCGCGCTGCCCGATGAGCCTAAAGAAATCATCAAGATGGCGCGCGAAATCGGCTATCCGGTCATCATCAAAGCGGCGGGCGGCGGCGGCGGGCGCGGCATGCGCGTGGTGCACACCGAGGCGGCGCTGCTCAACGCGGTCAACATGACCCGCGGCGAGGCGCAGGCGGCCTTCAGCAACTCCACGGTGTACATGGAGAAGTTCCTGGAGAACCCGCGCCACATCGAGATCCAGATTCTCGCCGACAGCCACAAGAACGCCATTTATCTCGGCGAGCGCGACTGCTCGATGCAGCGGCGCCACCAGAAGATCATCGAGGAGGCGCCGGCGCCCGAGCTCACGGACAAGCAGCGCGAGAAGATCGGCGAGCGCTGTGCGGATGCCTGCCGCAGGATCGCCTATCGCGGCGCGGGCACCTTCGAATTCCTCTACGAGGAGGGCGAGTTCTACTTCATCGAGATGAACACGCGCATCCAGGTCGAGCATCCGGTGACCGAGATGATCACCGGGGTGGACCTGGTGCAGGAGCAGATCCGCATCGCGGCGGGGGAGAAGCTGCGCTTCCGGCAGAAGGACATCGTGGTGCGCGGCCACGCCATCGAATGCCGCATCAACGCGGAGGATCCCTACCGCTTCACACCATCGCCGGGTCGCATCACCTCCTACCACCCGCCCGGCGGGCCCGGCATCCGCGTCGACACGCACATCTACGCGGGCTACACCGTGCCCCCCAACTACGACTCGATGGTCGGCAAGCTGATCGCCTACGGCGCGACGCGCGACCAGGCGATCCGGCGCATGCGCATCGCGCTCTCGGAGATGGTGCTGGAGGGCATCGCCACCAACATCCCGCTGCACCGCGAGCTGCTGCACGACAGCCGCTTCCTGCGCGGCGGCACCTCGATCCACTACCTCGAGCAGAAGCTGGCGCAGGAGAGCAAGCAGAAGGTCAAGTAGTGCCCTGGCTCGCCCTCACGCTGGAGATCGAAGCGGCACAGGCCGAGGCGCTGAGCGAAGCGCTGATGGAGCAGGGCGCGCACTCGGTGTGGATCGAGGAGCCCGACGCGACGCGCAACCCGCTTCACAGCCGACTCCATGCGCTGCTCGCGGCGGATGCCGACGCAGCGGCACTGCTCGGCCGCGCCGCGGCGCAAACCGGCGCCGCCACCCCGGAATTCAGCGTGCAGCGCGTCGCCGACCAGGACTGGGTACGCGCCACGCAGGCGCAGTTCGCGCCGATCTGCGTGGAGGGCCGGCTGTGGATCGTGCCGAGCTGGCACCAGCCGCCCGCACAGGGCACGGTGGTGCGCCTCGACCCCGGAATGGCATTCGGTACCGGCAGTCATGCGAGCACGCGTCTGGTGCTGGGCTGGCTCGCGCGCCACCTGCCGCAGGGCGCCAGCGTGCTCGATTACGGGTGCGGTTCCGGTATATTGGCGATTGCCGCAGCCAGACTCGGCGCAGGTCGCGTCGACGCGGTCGACGTGGATCCGCTGGCGCTGGCGGCGACCGAAGACAACGCGCGCGCCAACGGCGTCGAGTTGCGCGCGCTTGAGCCGGAGCGGCTGCCGCCCGGCGACTACGACGTGGTGGTGGCCAACATCCTGTCCCAGCCCCTGATCGTGCTCGAACCGCTGCTCGCCGCGCGCACGCGCCGTGGCGGCCGCATCGCGCTCGCCGGCATCCTGGCCGCGCAGTCGGCGGAAGTCGCCGCCGCCTACGCCGGAGATTTCGCTGCGCGGGTGTCGGCCTCCGAGGACGGGTGGGACCTGGTCGAAGGGCTGCGCCAATGAGCACCCTCGTCACCCGTTGCCCCAGCTGCGGCACCGCATTCCGCGCGCAGCAGTCCCAGCTCACGGCGCGCGGCGGCATGGTCCGCTGCGGCAAGTGCGCCGCAGTGTTCGATGGCGTCACGCACCTGGTCGAGGAGGGCGCCGCCAGCGGGCCGCTGGAACCATCGCCGCAGCTCGGGCTGTTCGACCCCGGAGCGGCGGCTGCCGCGGGTGGCGAGCGCGCGGTGCAGCCGCGCCCGGCACCGCGCCTGGCCGCCCTGCAGGACGACGAGCCGCTGCCCGAATTCCTCGAGGAAGAAGCGCCGCGCGCGCGTTTCAGCTTCGCCTGGGGCTTCGCGGCGCTCCTGGCGCTGGCGGCGCTCCTTGGGCAGCTCGCCTATCACTACCGCACCGAGATCGCGACGCTCCTGCCGCAAACGCGGGCGTTCCTCGCCGAGGGCTGCCGCCTGCTCGACTGCGAGCTGCGCCTGCCGCGCCGCCCGGACCTGCTCAGCATCGAATCCTCCGACCTGCAGGCCGACAGCCGACGCGAGAGCCTGATCGTGCTGAATGCGGTGATCCGCAATCGGGCGCCGTTCGCGCAGGAGCACCCGGCGCTCGAGCTCACGCTCACCGATGCCGCCGACAAGGCGCTGGTGCGCCGCGTGCTCCGGCCGGCGGAGTACATGCAGGCGGCAGGCCACCAGCTGGCGCCAGGCATCGGCCCGGGCGCCGAGGCCGTGGTGCGGGTACATTTCGATACCCGCGGCGTGCGTGCCACGGGATACCGTCTCTATCTCTTCTATCCATCCTGAATGAAAACACTCATCACCGGCTCGCTGGCCTACGACACCATCATGGTGTTCCCGGACCGCTTCAAGAACCACCTGCTGCCCGACCAGCTGCACATCCTCAACGTGTGCTTCCTCACGCCGGAGATGCGGCGCGAGTTCGGCGGCACCTCCGGCAACATCGCCTACAACCTGAAGCAGCTGGGCGGCGACCCGCTGGTGATGGCCACCGTCGGCGAAGACATCGATCCCTACGTCTACCGGCTACAGCGTCAGGGCATCGACGCAGGGCTCGTGAAGAAGATCCCCGGCCAGTTCACGGCGCAGGCGTTCATCACCACGGACCTCGACGACAACCAGATCACGGCGTTCCATCCCGGCGCGATGAACCACGCGCACGAAAATCACGTCGGGCGCGAACTGGGCGCCGGCCTGGCGATCATCGCCCCCGATGGCAAGGAAGGCATGCAGCAGCACGCGCGCGAGTGCGCCGCTGCGGGCATCCCTTTCATTTTCGATCCGGGACAGGGCCTGCCCATGTTCTCCGCGGAGGAACTCGCGGAGTTCGTGCGCCTTGCCGACTACGTCGCGGTGAACGACTACGAGGGCAAGCTGCTCGAGGATAAGACCGGCCGCAAACTGGCGTCGCTGGCGGGCGAAGTCAAGGCGCTGGTGGTGACGCTTGGCGCGCAGGGCTCGCGCATCCACGCCGGCGGCAAGGTGCACGACATTCCCTGCGCGCCCGCCGACAGCGTGATCGACCCAACCGGCTGCGGCGATGCGTACCGGGCGGGGCTGCTCTATGGCATCGCCAGCGGCTGGGACTGGACCAATACCGGGCGCCTCGGCACCGTGCTCGGCGCCATCAAGATTGCGAGCCGGGGGGCGCAGAACCACCGCGTCGACCGCGCCACGGTCGAGGCGCGGTTCAAGCAGGCGTTCGGCTACTCGCCCTGGGGTTAGCCCAGCTGCGCGCGGATTAGCGCCGCGTATTCGTGGAGCTTTTCGCGTGGCGGGTTCTTCACCGGCCAGACAAGCTGCATGCCGTCGGCCTCGTGGCGCGGCAGCAGGTGCAGGTGGAAATGGAACACCGTCTGCCCGGCGACCTTGCCGTTCGCCTGGTAGAGCGACAGCCCGGGCGGATTGAACGCGGCGCGCACTGCCCGCGCCACGCGGGCGGCCGAGCGGAACACGGCCGCGGCCTGCGCATCCTCCAGCCCATAGACGTTCTCGACGTGCGCCTTGCAGGCCACCAGCACGTGCCCGGGGTTCACCTGGCCGATGTCCATGAAGGCGAGGGTGGCCTCGTCCTCGTGCACCACCGTCGCCGGGATCTGCTTCGCCACGATCTTGCAGAACACGCAATCACTCATGCGTCTCCTCCTACGGTCTGATAGCCATTGCAGGGCACCTGGAACAGCTTGCGGTCCTCGAGGCGCAGCGCGCTCAGGCTGCAGCCCCAGACGCAGCCGCTATCCAGCGCCACGAGCTTCGCAGACAGTTTCAGGCCCAGCGCGGACCAGTGGCCGCACACGATCGGCGGTTCGGATGCGGGCCGCAACTGGAACCAGGGCTGGAAGCCGGGCGGCGCCTCTGCGCCCTTGGCGCGCAACTCCATTTCTCCACCCGCATTGCAAAAGCGCAGTCGCGTCATTGCGTTGACGATGACGCGCAGGCGGTCCCAGCCGGCAAGGTCATCGCGCCATGCGGTCGGCGTGCCGCCGTACATGTTGGCGAGGAAATCCCGGTGGGAAGTCGCGCGAAGCGCGGCTTCACCCTCGCGCGCCAACCCCAGCGCCTTGTCGATGGACCACTGCGGCAGCAAGCCGGCGTGCACCATCGCATAGCCCGCTTCGACATGCATGAGCTGGCGCGACCGCAGCCAATCCAACAGCGGCAGCGCATCCGGCGCCGAAAGCAGTTCGTCCAGCGTGTCGTCGTCGCGCTTCTTCGCATACCCCGCGGCGAGGCAGAGCAGGTGCAGGTCGTGGTTGCCCAACACCACGACCGCCTTGTCGCCCAGGCTGCGCACGAAGCGCAGAACTTCGAGAGAAGCAGGGCCACGGTTGACCAGGTCGCCGACAAACCACAGCCGGTCGCGCACGCGGTCGAAATCCAGCCGCGCCAGGAGCGCCTGCAGCTCCCCGCTGCATCCCTGCACGTCGCCGATCGCGTACGTCGCCATCGGCGCCGAGTCTACAGCGCCGCGTCTAGCCTGCGGTACTGGATGGCCTCGGCGACCTGCGCCGTGCCGATGTGCTCGATCCCCGCGAGGTCGGCGATCGAACGCGCAAGCCGCAGCACGCGGTGGTAGGCGCGCGCCGAGAGCGACAGCCGCGCGATCGCCGTGCGCACCAGCTCCTCGGCCTGCGCATCGGTCGCGCAGTGCGCCTCGATCTCCTGCGTGCCGAGCAGCGCGTTTGGCATGCCCTGGCGCGCGAGCTGCCGCTCGCGTGCGCCGCATACGCGGGAGCGGATGGCGGCGGAGGCCTCCCCCTCGGTTGCCGCAAGCAACTCGGCCTCGCGCGGCGCGGGCGCCTCGATCTTGATGTCGATGCGATCGGCCAGGGGTCCCGAGATGCGCGCGCGGTAGCGTGCGATGGCGTCCGGCGTGCAACGGCAGCGGCCGGAGGCGTGGCCAAGGTAGCCGCAGGGGCAGGGATTCATCGCCGCCACCAGCTGGAAGCGCGCGGGGAATCGCGCGTGGCGCGTTCCGCGCGCAAGCGAGATGGCCCCTGACTCGAGCGGCTCGCGCAGCGCCTCGAGCGCGCTGCGGCCGAACTCCGGGAGCTCGTCCATGAACAGCACCCCGTGGTGCGCGAGGGAAATCTCGCCGGGCCGAGGCGGACTGCCGCCTCCCACCAGCGCCACGCGCGAAGCCGTGTGGTGTGGGGTGCGCAGCGGGCGCACGCCCCATTGCGCGGCGTCGAAGCCGGCGTTGGACGCCGAATGGATGGCGGCGCACTCCAGCGCCTCGTCCTGGCTCATCGGCGCGAGGATGCCTGGAAAGCGCGCGGCGAGCATCGACTTGCCGGTGCCCGGCGGACCCAGGAGCAGAAGGCTGTGGCCGCCCGCGGCGGCGACTTCCAGCGCACGCTTGGCCGCTGCCTGTCCTTTGACGTCCCGGAAATCAGCGTAGACCGCGGCTGCATGCGCAACGCCGTTGCGATGGGGCGATAGCAGGACTGTGCCTGCGAGGTGCGCGCAGACTTCCAGCAGGCTATTTGCCGGCAGGACGGTCGCGCATTCCGCGAGCGCCGCCTGTTGGGCGTTGGCGGCCGGCAGGACGAAGCTGCGGCCGGAGCGCGCCGAACCCAGGGCCATCGCCAGCGCGCCGCGCACCGGCCGCAGTTCCCCGGTCAGCGAAAGTTCGCCCGCGAACTCCAGCCCCGCGAGCGCCGCGGCCTTCATTTGCCCGCTCGCAGCAAGGATGCCGAGCGCGATCGGCAGGTCGAAGCGCGCCGAATCCTTGGGCAGGTCGGCGGGCGCGAGGTTGACCGTGATGCGGCGCGAGGGAAACTCGAATTGCGCGTGATGCAGCGCTGCGCGCACGCGGTCTTTCGCTTCGCGCACCTCGGCGTCGGGCAGGCCGACGATATGGAACGCAGGCAGTCCCGGCCCGAGGTGCACTTCCACCGTCACCTCAGGCGCGTCGATCCCGGCGAGCGCGCGGCTCGCCACCGTTGCCAGCGCCATCGCCACCTCCCAGCCGCAAACAACGCGGCTCGGGCGGCTTCGGTTTACCGCTTTTCCATTTCGGCGACGCGCGCCTCCAGCGCCGCGAGCTTCGCCTGCGCGCGCTCGAGGAGCCTTTTTTGCACGTCGAAGTCCTCGCGCAGCACCACGTCGAAGCGGTCAAAGAACGCGCCGAGCAGGGCGCGCAGGTTCTTTTCCAGGTCCTGTGCCGGGGAAGCCTTGGCCGCTTCGCCGAGGCGCTCACCCAGCTCGTCCAGCAGTCGCTTGTCGATCATGGGTCCGAGACTATGCGTAGAGGCCGCCTGAGTGAAGTGGGAGCCCTGCACCAGGCATGGGCAGAGGGCAAAAGAGACGCCTTGAATTGGTGCGCTGCATTGCAGCATTCCGTGCATCGTTATTTTAAAGCTTTAATTATTAAAGGAAAATTATCTGGCACAGCAGATGCTATTGGGTCAGGGCGTTCCGACTTTCGTCAATTATTGGGAGATCACGATGATTCGTAAGACCGTACTTGCAACTGCCCTCGCTGCTGCGGCCGCCATTCCGAGCCTGGCCAACGCGCAAGCAGCCGCCGCCGCACCGGCGTCGCCACACACCCTGACCGGCAACATGGCCATCGTGAGCGACTACCGGTTCCGCGGTATCTCGCAAACTTATCTACAGCCGGCCATCCAAGGCGGCATCGACTACTCGCACTCGAGCGGCTTTTACCTGGGCAACTGGAACTCGAGCGTCAGCGGTTACAGCTACCCGAATGGCGGCGGCATCGAGATGGACTTCTATGGCGGCTTCAAGAAGGGTTTCGGCGACTTCACCTTCGACATCGGCCTGCTGCAGTACTACTACCCGAAGGCCACGATCGCTGGCGAGAAGCTCGACACGCTCGAAGCCTACATCGGCCTGAGCTGGAAATGGCTGACGGCCAAGTACTCCATCACCACCACCGACTGGTTCGGCGTGAACTCGATTTCCACAGGCACTGCCAACGGCGACTCAGAAGGCTCCGGCTACCTCGAATTGAACGCGAGCTACGAGATCGCGCCGAAGCTGACGCTGGTCGGCCACTTCGGCCAGCAGACGGTGAAGAACTACGGCAACCTCGACTACACCGACTACAAGATCGGCGTCACCTACGACATGAGCGGCTGGATCCTCGGTGCCGCCTACATCGACACGGATGCCGACGACCCGTTCTTCACGCTGGGCGGTAAGGAGATGAGCAAGGGCACGGTCGTGCTCTCCGTCAGCAAGTCGTTCTGACAATCGGGAAACCGCGGCGGGCGCGCGAGCGCCCGCCGCTTCCGGGAGAAAAGGGATGAAACTGGTCACAGCCATCATCAAGCCGTTCAAGCTCGACGAGGTCCGCGAGGCCCTCTCGGCGATCGGCGTGCAGGGGATCACGGTCACCGAGGTAAAGGGCTTCGGTCGCCAGAAAGGCCATACCGAGCTGTATCGCGGCGCGGAGTACGTGGTCGATTTCCTGCCGAAAGTGAAGATCGACGTCGCGGTGAAGTCCGACCTGCTCGAGCGCGTGATCGAGGCGATCGAGAAGGCAGCCAATACCGGCAAGATCGGCGACGGCAAGATCTTCGTGTTCGAGCTCGAGAAAGTCATCCGCATCCGCACCGGCGAGACCGATGCGGACGCGCTATAGGGGAGATGCCATGAAGAAGCTGTTCGCATTGATCGCGCTGGTCACCTCGTTCGCGTTCGCGGGCGCGGCACTGGCGCAGGACAAGCCCGCCGCGGCGCCGGACAAGCCGGCGGCTACCGCTGAAGCGGCCAAGCCAGCGGCGGCCCCGGCGGCGGCGCCCGCGCCGACGCCCAACAAGGGCGACGTCGCCTGGATGCTGATGTGCACGGCGCTCGTCATCATGATGAGCGTGCCGGCCCTGGCATTGTTCTACGGGGGCATGGTGCGCTCGAAGAACGCGCTCTCGGTGCTGATGCAGGTATTCGTGGTGTTCTCGCTGGTGACGGTGCTGTGGGTCGTTTACGGCTACAGCCTCGCCTTCACCGAGGGCAACGCGTACTTCGGCGGCTTTGACCGGCTGTTCCTGTCCGGCGCGCTGGATGCCGGCAAGGGAGAGTTCGCGATGGCCGCGACCTTCTCCAAGGGCGTGGTGATTCCGGAGATTGTGTTCGTGGCGTTCCAGGCGACCTTCGCGGCGATCACTTGCTGCCTGGTGCTCGGAGCGTTCGCCGAACGCGCGAAGTTCTCGGCGGTGCTGGTGTTCATCGTGCTGTGGTTCACCTTCAGCTACGCGCCGATCGCGCACATGGTCTGGTTCTGGATGGGGCCGGATGCCTACACGGATCCGAAGCTCGTCGACGGCCTGACCGCCAAAGCCGGATTGATCTGGCAGTGGGGCGCGCTCGACTTCGCTGGGGGCACCGTGGTGCACATCAATGCCGGCGTCGCCGGCCTGGTGGGCGCCTACATGGTGGGCAAGCGCATCGGCTACGGCAAGGAAGCGATGCCGGCGCACAACATGCCGCTGACCATGATCGGCGCTTCGCTCCTGTGGGTGGGCTGGTTCGGCTTCAACGCCGGTTCCGCGCTGGAATCCGGCAATTCGGCCGCGCTCGCGTTCCTCAACACCTACCTGGCGACCGCTTGCGCGGTGCTGTCCTGGAGCCTCGGTGAAGCCATCTTCAAGGGCAAGCCGACGATGCTGGGCGGCGCCTCGGGCGCGGT
>JANMUO010000108.1:0-6364 GCA_031391655.1 Betaproteobacteria bacterium | reverse complement strand
CGAGGCGCCGATACGCCCGAGTTCGCTGCGTGGGCCGGTCGCCACGACCCTCGCGGCGCCATGCCCGGTCGTCACCAGCGAGCCTGAGTGGAGGAGGTCGCCCGCCTTCTTGTCCACCGGAAGCGATTCGCCGGTGAGGAGCGACTCATCCACAGCCAGGTCGGTGGCTTGCGCCAGTTCGGCGTCCGCGGGCACGCGGTCGCCTTCGGACACGATGAGCAAATCCCCTACCACGACTTCGGCGCCCGCGATGCGCTTGCGCTCGCCGTCGCGGATCACGAGCGCGCGCGGGCTGGATAGGTCGCGCAGCGCGTCCAGCGCGCGCTCGGCTTTGCGCTCCTGCACGATGGTGATGGCGATGACGACGAGAATGGAGGCCGCAAGGACCAGGGCCTCGCGCATGTCGCCGACCACGAGGTAGACGCTGGCCGCGGCAACGAGCAGCAGGAACATCGGCTCGCGGACCACCCCGAGTGCGGTGGCAAGCAGGCCCTTGCGCTCGGCTGCCGGCAGCGCGTTGGGCCCGTCGGCGGCGAGTTGCGCCGCCGCTTCAGCGGAAGTCAATCCTCGGGTCAAGTTTCGATGCTATCGCGTCGTAAAACCACTCTGGGCGATAGCGTACAGACATTGAAGGAGATTGCATCTAGACAGGTATCTTGCCTATTCAACTTCGCCCTCTCGCTGAAACTCATACCCAATATGCTGCCGTGGGCGAGAGGCTCCGCCAGGATATTGGACCGGTGCGTTGTTGCGCCGGTTGACAGTCAGCCATTTATTCAACCTTGAAGGAAAGACCGCTATGAAAACCTCAATACTGGTATCCGCAATCGTTGCCGGTGCCTTGACGGCACCCATCGTATCGGCGCAGGAAAAAACCGCGCCCGCAAAGCCGGCGATGAGCATGGACATGGAAAAACAAATGCCCCAGATGCAGCAGAACATGAAAAAGATGCAGGAGCAGATGATGCAGCACGATCAGATGATGCAATCCATGCCCGCCAAATAACTGAGCAAAAAAGTAACCACGCTAGACAGCAATCAAATAAACGAAGAGGTGATGACCATGATGCAAGGTGATTGGATGACAGGCTGGGGAACCGGTTCCATGGGCGGGTGGGGCGGGCTATGGATTGCATTGCTCGTGATTCTGGTCGTTGTTGGAATCGGTGCCGTCATGCGCAAAAAGTGAAGGAATAGTTCCGCCACTTGAAAGGAGTCGCATCATGTACGGTTTCAGCACCAAGCTAAAGGTACCGTTCGATGCCGCTATCGCCAAAGTCACCGACGCCCTGAAAAGGGAAGGGTTCGGCGTACTCACCGATATCGATGTCAAAGCGACGCTGAAGGCAAAGCTCAATATCGAGCGCCGGCCCTACCGCATCCTTGGCGCCTGCAATCCCCCGCTCGCACACCGCGCGATCGAGGCTGATCCCGACATCGGTTTGTTACTGCCGTGCAACGTGGTCGTGCGCGAAGAAACCGATGCAACCATCACGGTTTCTTTCATGGATCCCGAGGCCGTGTTGAAGTTGGTCGACAAACCGGAGGTGCATGCCCTTGGCAAGGAGGTGCGGGCACTTCTGCAACGGGTCTGCGCGAGCCTCAAGGCTTGACGCTGAACCCGACGATTGGTGGAGGCGGCGGGAATCGAACCCGCGTCCGCAAGCCCTAGGCAGTCAGGACTACATGCTTAGCCTGGTTATTTGAGCTTCGCCTTGAGACCGCCAACCGGCAGGCTGACTCGCGGCTAGCCGCTTCGACGGATCCCCCGGGCCAAGCGGCCAAATCCGGAGGAGAGGCTGATGTGAATGACGCTGCACTCCCTTGCGGGAGCCTGGCCCATCAGCAGACCAGTGCAGCGTCTAGCCGGTATTAGGCGGCTAGAGCGAAACGCGTGTCGTTGGCGTTTGTAGTGTTTCCAGATGGATTTACGAGGTGACTGGTCCTCGGCATGCCCTGCGCTGCTTCGCAACCCGCGTCGAAACCAGGTCGCCCCCGTTTCGTGCGTGACGCATTGTCGCATATGGGGGCTAGAGCAGGCGGAACAAGTCCCCCGGATGTGCGATGACCGCATCGGCCTGCCACGCGCCGGGGCCGCCGCTCTCGGGGTGGTGGTAACCCCATTCGACGGCGACCGCGCGCATGCCGGCGGCGTGCGCGGCCTGGATGTCGCGCAGGTCGTCGCCCAGGTACACGCAGCCGCCCGGCGCAATCGCGAGCAGCGCAGCGGCGTGCAGCATCGGCGCGGGATGAGGCTTGAGGTGCGGCGTCGTGTCGCCGCACACCACGCAGGCGGGCGCGAGGCCGAGCGCCGAGATCACGCGCTCGGTGAAGCGGGTCGCCTTGTTCGTCACCACGCCCCAGGGGAGCGAGCGGCGCGCGAGGTCGGCGAGGAGCTCCGCGACGCCGGGAAAGAGTTGCGTCTCGACGCAGGTGCGCTCGGCGTAGTTCTCAAGGAAGGCCTCGCGCAGCGCCTCGTACTCGTCGTCGCCGGGCTTCACGCCAAAGCTCGCGTGCACGAGGCCGCGCGCGCCAGCCGAGGCGAAGGGCCGCAGCGCCTCGAGCGGCATGGGAGCGAGCCCTTGGTCCGCGCGCAAGCGGTTAAGCGCCGCAGCGAGGTCGGGCGCCGTGTCGGCGAGCGTGCCGTCGAGGTCGAAGAGGACCGCTTTAACTGTCACGCCGGCACGCGAGCAGGTAGTTGACGTCGCAATCCGCCTCCAGGCGGTAGCGCCGCGACAGCGGGTTGTAGGTCATGCCGATCATGCTGCTCTGGCGCAGGCCCGCATCGCGGCACCAATGCGCCAGCTCCGACGGACGCACGAAGCGCATGTAGTCATGCGTGCCCCTGGGCAGCAGGCGGAGCAGGTACTCCGCGCCGATGACCGCGAAGAGATAGGCTTTGGGATTGCGGTTGATGGTGGAGAACACGGCGCAGCCGCCGGGGCGAAGCAGCCGCGCGCAAGCCGCCACCGTGCTCGAAGGATCCGGCACGTGCTCGAGCAACTCCATGCAGGTGACGAGGTCGAAGCTCGCGGGCTGCTGCGTCGCGTAATCTTCCGCCGATTTGAGCTCATAGCGCACGTCCAGCCGGCTCTCCAGCAGGTGCAGCTGCGCCACCTTGAGCGGCTTCTCCGCAAGGTCGATGCCGGTGACGCGCGCGCCGCTGCGCGCCATCGCCTCGGCAAGGATGCCGCCGCCGCAGCCGACGTCGAGCACGTCTCTGCCCTCGAGCGCGCATTGCTGCGCGATCCAGCCGAGGCGCAGCGGATTGATCTCGTGCAGCGGGCGGAACTCGCCCGCCGGGTCCCACCAGCGGTGCGCGAGCTGGCTGAATTTCTCCAGCTCGGCGGGGTCGGCGTTCGGAGTCATGGACGCGTCAGCGCGCAGGTTTGGCATTTCGAATCGATCTCGTGTTTTTGGCCGCGAGATTCATGCGGCCAAAAACACGAGACCATGGAACGGCAAAATCGGCACGGGCGTTCGCCACACGCCAGATTCTCCCAAAAAAAAAGCCCCGCAGAGCAGGGCTTTTTCGCGGAGCGCGGCAGCTTACTGCTTGCGCGTGCCGATGACTTCGATCTCGACGCGGCGGTTCTTGGCGCGGCCGTCCTTCGTCGTGTTGCTGGCGACGGGCTGCTTCTCGCCCTTGCCCTCGGTGTAGATGCGGTTCGGCTCGACGCCCTTGGACACCAGGTAGGCCTTGACCGACTCGGCGCGGCGCACCGACAGCTTCTGGTTGTACGCGTCGCCGCCGATCGAGTCGGCGTGGCCGATGGCGATCACCACCTCGAGGTTGATGGCGCGCACTTTTTGCGCCAGGTCGTCGAGCATGTTCTTGCCGTCGGCCTTCAGCACTGCCTTGTCGAAGTCGAACAGCACGTCGGCGGCCAGCGTGACTTTCTCCGCCATGGGCTTGGGCGCAGGGGCCGGTGGCTTCGGCGCCGGGGTGGGCGCGGGAGTCGGCGCGGGAGCCGGGGCGGGAGCCGGGGCGGGGGCGGGCGCAGGCGCGGGGGCCGGCTTGGGCTCCTCGGTCGTCGCGCAGCCCACCAGCACGGCCAGCGCAATCGCGGCGCCGCTCAGTCCAACCGCTCGCAAAGTCTTGTTAAGCATGCTTGTTCTCCCCCGTGTACTAGGATTGGATTGCCAGTCAATTCAAGATTTTAGTCTGCCACAACAACGCGCGCCCTTGCAAGTCTGAAACCTCCAGGCGGACCAACTTGCGGTCCTGCACGACGCGCTCGCCGCCGACCCAAACGTCGGTGACGTGCTCGCGCCCGCAGGCATAGACCAGGTGCGAAACAACGTCGTAGGCCGGCTGCAGTTCGATGTCGTCGAAGGCCACCGCCGCCAGGTCCGCCGCCTTGCCGGGAACGATCGAGCCGATGCGATCCTCCAGGCCGAGCGCGATCGCGCCGCCGAGCGTCGCCGCACGCAGGGCAGCATGCGCCGGCATCGCCGCCGCGTCGCGCGCGACGGCCTTGGCGAGCAGCGCCGCGGTGCGCATCTCCTGGAACAGGTCGAGCCGGTTGTTGCTTGCCGCGCCGTCGGTCCCCAGCGACAGGTTGACCCCGGCGGCCAGCAGCTCGGCGACCGGTGCGAAGCCGCTCGCCAGCTTCAGGTTGGAGGAGGGGCAATGGGCCACCGAGCAGCCGTGGCGCGCCAGCAGGGCGATCTCGCCCGGCTCGAGGTGCACCGAATGCACCGAGATCAGGTTCGGCCCGAGCAGGCCGAGGCGCTCGAGCCGTGCGAGCGGGCGCAGGCCGTGCTCGGCGACGGAGCGCTCGATCTCCGCGAGCGTCTCGTGCATGTGCACGTGCACCGGCAGGTCGAGTTCCGCGGCGAGCTGCGCGACCTTGCGGAACGTGGCGTCCGACACCGTATAGGGGGCGTGCGGCGCCAGGCAGAAGGACAGTTGCGGATGCTCGCGCCACTGGTCGCGCAGCGCGAGCCCCTTGGCGAGGTACTGCTCGGGATCGGCGGCGTAGGCCGAGGGAAACTCGATCACGATCAGGCCCAGCGCGGCACGCATGCCGGCTTCCAGCGCCGCCTCTAGCGCCGCCTCCGGGAAGAAGTACATGTCGTTCATGCAAGTGACGCCGCCGCGCAGCATCTCCGCGCACGCGAGCAGCGTGCCGTCCTTCACGAACTGCGCCGACACGTGCTTCGTTTCGATCGGCCAGACGTGCTCCTGCAGCCAGCGCATGAGCGGCAGGTCGTCTGCGACACCGCGCATCAGCGTCATCGCGGCGTGGGTGTGCGCGTTGACCAGCCCCGGGATCAGCGCATGGCCGGGCAGGTCGACGCGCGCATAGTCGGAAAAGCGCTGCGCGGCCTCGGCGATCGGCAGCACCGCCTCGATGCGCCCGTCGTGCACCGCGACCGCGTGGCGCTCGAGGGCGACGCCCGCGGGCTCCACCGGCACTACCCACCGGGCGTTGATGAGGATTCTGTCGGTCATATCAATAAAAAGCCCCGCCGGCGGCGGGGCTCTCCGTCAGCCGGGCGCTGCGCTTACGGGCGCGCCGTGCCTTGCACCTCGACTTCGACGCGACGGTTGGGCTGCAGGCACTCGATCAGCGCCTTGCGGTCCTTCTGGTCCGGGCAGGCCTTCACCGCCAGGGTCTTGCCGTAGCCGTAGGTCTCCACCTTGTCGGCGGGCGCGCCCTGCTTGACCAGGTAAGCCTTCACCGCTTCGGCGCGCCGTTCCGACAGCTTCTGGTTGTACTGCGCCGAGCCCAGGCGATCCGCGTGGCCGTTGACGTTGATGATCTGGATCACCTGGAACTCGCCCAGGCGCACCACGACTTCGCGGTCCAGCTTGTCCGTCGCGGCCATGGTGAGTACGGCCTTGTTGAAGTCGAACAGTTCGGTCGAAGAAATGCGCAGCACCGTCGGCTTCGCCGGTGCGGCTATCGGGGCCGGCTTGGGCGCGGGCGCGGGCGCAGGCGCGGCGGCCGGCGCAGGGGCGGGCGTGGCAGGCACCGGCGCTGGCGCTGGCGCGGGCGCGGGTTTCGGTTCTTCGGTGGTGGCGCAACCCACCACCGCGGCGAGGGCCGCCGCGCAAACAAACCACTGGGCATTGGTGCGGATTTTCATTTTTCTCCTCCCTGGGGACGACCGCATTTAAGCACAGGGATGCGCCCCGGTCGAGAGGGTGGCGCGTGCTAAAATTTCTCGTTCGCAATCGCGCCTGAAACGGCCCGCTTTTCACCCCCCAGAACAAGAGCCGAAATGGATCAATTCGCCAAGGAAACGCTTCCGGTCAGCCTCGAAGAGGAGATGCGCCGGTCGTATCTCGATTACGCGATGAGCGTGATCGTCGGGCGCGCCCTGCCGGACGTGCGCGACGGCCTGAAGCCCGTGC
>JANMUO010000094.1:0-5864 GCA_031391655.1 Betaproteobacteria bacterium | reverse complement strand
CTCTACCTCGCGGCCACGTGCGTCAGTTGTTGGTTCTCGAGCCACAGGTTCGTCAAGCTATTCGGAATGTTGTCGTTATTGTCCTTCATCGCGGCCTACGTCGTGCATGTCGGCGCCCCTCGTCTCTATCTGGTGTTTCTTTGCCGCCATCCTAAGCGTTCTCATCTACCTACACCTCAGGTTCAGAAACCTAGGCGGGTTTCCGCACGCGGCTGCCCTGCAGCCGGATCAGACACGCGCTTGATGGCTAACGCCCGCACCGAAGTGCTGGTTCGGCTGGGTGGGCGAGCCCGACATGTTGGAGGAGATGCGGACCGCCGCCCAGCGAATCGCGCCTATGCCGATTGGAAGCGCGAGTGTCTGGCGCTTGCAGAGTGCCCTTCTCAACAAGGCCGTGTCCTTAGAGCGGGGTTCTACTGGCGCTCCGCGGAGTTCTTCATGCGGGCAGACGATCCCGAACGAAAAAGCGCCCGCGAGAGCTTCCTGGGTGCGCTGCGGTCGGTGTACGGACTTGGGCAAGGCGAGCGTCACGCCGTGCCCTATACCGACGGTCGCCACAAGGGACTCCTGCCTGCGTACCGATTCAAGCCGCTTCGCGCCAAAGGCACGATCGTGTTCTTCGGCGGATTCGACAGCTACATCGAGGAGCTGACTTCGGCCTTCGTCTATCTTCGCGACGCCGGCTACGACGTCATCGCTTTCGACGGTCCTGGCCAGGGTGGCGCACTGAACGAATCAGGTCTGCCCATGACCGCAGAGTGGCACAAGCCGGTGAGCGCGGTCCTCGACTATTTCGAGGCTGAGCGCGTAACGCTGGTAGGACTTTCGCTCGGCGGGTGTCTCGTGTTGCGCGCCGCGGCCTCGGAACTACGAGTGGAACGCGTAGTTGCCTACGACGTTCTCACGAATTTTCTTGACGTCAATCTGCGACAGACCAATGTGCTGCTGCGCGGATTGCTGAAAATCCTGCTAAAGCTCGGAGCGGCCAGGATAGTGAACGGGATGGTCGCCCGAGTTGCGCGGAAAAGTGCGGTCGTGCAATGGGGCATTCAACAAGGTATGCACGTGACCGGTACAGCCTCGGCGTATGAATTCCTTCAACGGATCAAGCAATTCCGGACGGCAGATGTCTCTTCGTCGATTCGGCAGGACGTTCTCCTTTTGGCTGGAAGTGAAGACCACTTCGTCCCGGTGGAACAGTGGCACCACCAGATAGGAATCCTCAAGAACGCGCGCTCGATCACCGCGCGGTTGTTTACGCGGGGCGAGAGCGCGCAGAACCACTGCCAGGTGGGCAACTACGATCTGGCCCTGAGAACAATCGTCAACTGGCTGGACGGGATGCTGGTCGACGGCGTCTGAGATTTGCACGGCAGGAAAGGATACCTATGACATCCGGCAACCCTTTGCAATTCGACATGAAGCGGGTCACCACGCCGCTCCTGATTCACTTGCTGGGCAGGGAACTGCGATTCCCGCGTCTTTTCCTGCTGAGGTGCAAGCTGACGCTCCATCAATTCAAGAGCAGAGTCGACCGGAAGTTCCCCCGCGATTTCGTTGACTTCGCGGCGTTGCCCACCTGGGTTTATCTGAACCTCAAGAAAAAGATCGGGCCGCAGAAGGCGTTCGAGATCATGCGGGTCGTACTCCTGACCGGCGGCACGGCAATCCAGAATCTGCAGTTCGATACGGTCAACAAGCAGCGCAGCTTTCGGAACTTCGCGGATCTGGAGCTGGAGAACAACCGTACGGGGATCGTCAGATGGAACACGCTGGAGCTCGTTGAACGCACATCGCGGCGGTTTGAGATAAAAATCACCCGCTGCGTATTCCACGAGTTTGCCGTGTCTCTCGGTCTCGGGGAGCTTACCCCGGTGGTGTGCCAGATCGACAACGCAATGTTCAACTCGTACCTGCCGGATGCGATGATTTTCGACCGCGGCGGCAGCGGGCGCCGCATCGCCGACGGCAAGCGCGAATGCACTTTCGTCTGGGAATTGCGCGATGCGGCTTGACGCTCGCGCTGCCACCATGGCCACGCTCATGCTCGCCGTCTTCACGGTATCGGCCGGCTTTGGCGTCGTGCTTGCGCTTCTGCCTTACCTGATCGAGCGGCTCCTGGGCGCGGGAGGCGAGGCTGTGCAAGCTTCCTGCGAACACATGCGGGGCCTGGAGTGAACCTCGACTGGCTCGCCGGGCAGGATCTCGAACATCTGCCGCAGTACCTGACGGCGCTGGCGATCGGCCTGCTCATGGGGCTGGAGCGCGAGCGCAATCCGACGGCCAAGGGGGGACTGCGCACTTTCGCGCTGGTCGCGCTCGCCGGCGCCATGTCGGCGACGCTCGCGAATACCTTCGCTGCGCCGTCCATCATTGCAGTGGGGCTGGCGGCGTCAGCCCTTGTCATGATTGCCGCGTACTACCACCACCACGAGGCATTCCACGAGCAGGATCCCGGCACGACCACGATCGCGGCCGTCATGGTCTGCTTCCTGCTGGGAGCCATGGCGCTCGCCGGCCATGCACGCCTGGCCGCAGTCCTCGGTATCCTCGCCACGGTCCTGCTCTACTTCAAGGCCGAACTCGGCGGGGTGGCGCGCAAGCTGGAGCGGCGCGACATCGTTTCCATTCTGCAGTTCGCGGTCGTCGCTTTCGTCGTCCTGCCGCTGCTGCCGGACCGCGGGTTCGGGCCATACGCAGCGCTCAATCCGCGCCATGTCTGGCTGATGGTGGTGCTGATCAGCGGCGTGTCGCTCGCCGGCTATGTCGCACTGCGGCTTGTCGGCCGGGAGCACGGCGCAATGCTGCTCGGACTGTTCGGCGGCCTGGTGTCGAGCACCGCGACCACGCTCGCCTATGCGCGCTACGCGCGCAGCGCGAGCGAATTCACCGCACTCGCCGGCGCGGTGATCGTGACCGCGAATCTCGTGCTTCTCGTACGTCTTGCGGTGCTCGCGGCGATCGTGGCACCGGGAATTCTCGGCCTGCTGGCGCCCGTGCTCGCAGCGGCGCTCGCCGCCGGATCCGCGGCTTTCGCCATCGGACAACGGCGAAACAGCGCGCCACAGGAGCTGACGATGCCCGTCGTCGGCAATCCGGCCGAACTTCGTACCGCGCTTGGTTTCGCACTCCTCTACGCCGGCGTGCTGCTGCTTGTCGCATGGCTGGCCGACTTCGTCGGGAGCAACGGCGTGTATGCGGCCGCCCTGGTGAGCGGGCTCTTGGACGTGGACGCGATCACCCTGTCGAGCCTGCGCCTGTATGGCCTTGGCAGCCTGACACCGGAGCAAGCCGCGATCGTCATCGTGCTGGCGGTGTTAGCCAACGCGGTATTCAAGCTGGGGATCGTGCGAGCCGTCGGCGGTCGCGCGCTGCTGCGGCGCTGCCTTCCGGCCATGGCGGCGATGGCCGCGGGCGCCGGACTGGGGCTCGCCCTGTTTGCCACCTAGCCATGCGGCCTGCGTACATGAACGAAACGACTGATCGGCTGCGTACCGCAATGATGCCCATGACGACGGCTGCGCTCATGCTCGCCGTCTTCACGGTATCGGCCGGCTTTGGCGTCGTGCTTCCGCTTCTGCCCTACCTGATCGAGCGGCTCCTTGGCGCGGGAGGCGAGGCTGCGCAGGTTTCCCGGCATACGGGGCTGCTGACCGCTGTCTACACCCTCTCTCTTTTTCTGTTTGCTCCTTTGTGGGGTCGATTCTCCGATCGACGCGGCCCGCGTGGCGTGCTGCTTGTCGGGCTCCTGGGCTTCGGCGCAACCATGCTGGCCTTTTCATTCGTCGAGAGTCTCGCCGCGGTCTACGCCGAGCGCTTCCTGAGCGGCATGTTCGCCGCGGCGGTGACACCGGTGGCGGCGGCCGTGATTGGCAGCTTCACTACGACCGAGCAGGGACGTGCCCGCCGGCTTGCTTTCGTCAGCATGGCCGGCATTGCCGGCTTCCTGCTCGGGCCGATGCTGGGCGTGTTCGTTACGCGCTTCGCAGCGGATTTCTTCACCCTCAGCATGCCGGCCGGTTCAGTCGCGATTCCGCTGGTGGCGACCGCATTGCTGGCCTTCTTCGTGGCCTGCGCTGTCGGGTTTGCGGTGCCGGGTGGCGAGGGCCGCGACCGGCCATCGAAGACTGCGGGTGCCTCGGTCGATCAGACTGCATCGCCCGTGCCGAAACTGCTGGTCCTCACCTTCATCGTCTCGGCCGGGGTCGGGGTCTTCGAGGTCGGGCTTGCACTGCGCGGCAAGCAGGAGCTCGGCCTGACTCCGTACCAGATCGCACTGATGTTCACCGAATGCAGCCTGGTCATGTTTGCGATGCAGGCGATCGTGTTCTCGCCCTGGTTCAAACCGGACACGACGCGCTGGTTCATTGCGCCCGCGTTCGCCGTGCTTGCGGCCGGGTTGTTCCTGGTACCGCGGGCGTCGGATTTCACTTTGATGCTGGTCGCCATCGGCGCGGTCGCGGCCAGCGCCGGCATCCTCTCGCCGATCCTGACCTACTGGATCTCGGCCAAGGCCGGGAGCGCCCAGGGTTGGGAACTCGGCAAGCAGACTGCAGCCGCCAGCCTTGGCGTCACCGCGGGCTCGGCGGCAGGCGGGCTTCTTTTCAATGTCGCCGACCTGCCGGGTGCCTCTTTCGTGCTGATCGCGGGCTTCACCCTGCTGGGCTTCCTGCTGAGCCTCGGGTTGCCGAATTTTCTCGTCCTACGCAACGCGTCCCAACCCGGGCGTCTTCCGGCCAAATCCTCGACCTGACCCATCCTGAAGGAGATTCCATGTTCAAGCACATTCTGATTTCCACTGACGGTTCACCGCTCTCCAGCAAGGCTGCCAGGGCCGGTATCGCGCTCGCAAGTGCGCTCGGCGCCAAGGTCACCGCCTATTGCGCGCTGGAAGAACTGCAGCTTTACTACGGTGAGGGGTACTTCCCGACCCAGGCGGTGATCAACGGATTCGTGCAACGCGCGCAAGAGGTAGGACGAAAGCGCGTCGACGCGATCGGCAAGATGGCCAAGGCGGCCGGCGTGGCTTTCTCGTCGGTGGTGGCCAAGGCCGATACGCCGTATGAGGGGATCATCGCAGCCGCAAAAAAGCGCAAGTGCGATGTGATCTTCATGGCCTCGCACGGCCGCCGCGGCCTTTCCAGGCTGGTCATGGGCAGCGTGACGCAGAAAGTGCTGACGCACTCCAGGATACCGGTGGTGGTGTACCGCTGAATTGTTGGCTCGGCGGCTTCGCCAATCGCATATGCCTGTGAGCCCCCTTGCCGGACAGCCCGCGCCAGCCTCGATGCGCATCAACGTGCCGCGGCTCGTCACTGCGTACTATGCGCAGCGCCCGGAGCCGTTGGTGCCCCGGGAGCGCGTTCAGTTCGGCACCTCAGGTCATCGCGGCTCTGCGCTTGTCAGGACATTCAACGAATCGCACATCGTCGCCCTGACTCAGTCGCTCTGCGACCATCGTGCGGAGCAGAAGGTCGAGGGTCCGCTGTTTCTAGGCATCGACACGCACGCGCTGTCTGTTCCGGCACGTGCAACCGCCCTCGAAGTCCTCGCCGCAAACGAAGTGGAAGTAATGATCGCTGGTGAGGACGAATACACCCCGACACCCGCTATCTCGCACGCCATTCTCACGCACAACCGAGGCCGCACGAGCAGCCTCGCCGACGGCATCGTCCTCACGCCCTCGCACAATCTGCCGGCGGACGGGGGATTCAAATACAACCCGCCGCACGGCGGTCCGGCCGAAGCGTCCGTCACGCAGTGGATCGAGGCGAGGGCGAACGAGTACCTCGAACGCGGCCTGCGCGGAGTGCGCCGCGTTTCGTGTGCTGAAGCGCTGGCCGCGCCCACGACGCACCGCCACG
>JANMUO010000349.1:0-2195 GCA_031391655.1 Betaproteobacteria bacterium | reverse complement strand
GTTCGCCCGCGCCCTGCATCGCGTCGAAGACTTCGCGATGGCGTTCCGGTTCGATACCCACGCCGTTGACGCGCACCTCGAACAGCCACTGCCTGCCGACCGGGCGCGCTGAGACATGGATGCGCGGCGGCTCGGTGCCGCGGTGGCGCACCGCGTTGGCGATCAGCGTGCGCAGCACCTGGCGAAGCTGCCGCGGATCGGCGCGCACCACCGGCAGCGAGCCGCTGGTGAGCTCCACGCCGCCGAACTCGGGGCGCAGGCCTTCGAGCAACTCCTCGCAGTCCGTGCGCCGCGGCCGGCGCCAGGCGAGGCGCGCGCGCGCGAGGTTGAGCAGGGCGTGCAGCTGGCGCATCGGCGCATTGTAGGGCCTAGTAGGTCCTGGGCTAGACTCGCGGCATGGGAGACGTCACGCTGGAGGCAATCCGGGCGGCCGCCGCACGCATCGCCGGCGCAGTGGAGCGCACGCCTTGCCTGCACAGCCGCACCCTGTCGGCGCACGCGGGCTGCGAACTCTGGCTGAAATTCGAAAACCAGCAGTTCACCGCCTCCTTCAAGGAGCGCGGCGCGCTGAACAAGCTGCTGACCCTGACCGAAGCGGAGCGCCGCCGCGGCGTCATCGCCATGAGCGCCGGCAACCATGCGCAGGGCGTCGCCTACCACGCGGCGCGGCTCGGGCTGCGCGCGGTGATCGTGATGCCGCGCGGCACGCCCAACAACAAGGTGAAGAGCACCCGGGTGCACGGCGCCGAGGTGCTGCTGGAGGGCGAGTCGCTCGCGCAGGCCGCGGCCCATGCGCAGGCGCTCGCCGCCAAGGAGGGCCTCACCTTCATCCACCCCTACGACGACGACGCAGTCATCGCCGGCCAGGGCACTGTTGGCCTGGAAATGCTCGAGGACGTGCCGGACCTGGAGGTGCTGGTGGTGCCGGTGGGCGGCGGCGGGTTGATCGCCGGCATCGCCACCGCGGCAAAGGCCTTGCGCCCGGAAGTCCACGTGCTCGGCGTGGAATCGACGAACTGGAGCGCCATGCACCAGCGCCTCAACGGCCTGCCCGTGAAGGTGGGCGGCGACACCATCGCCGAAGGCATCGCGGTGCGCGACGTGGGCGAGCGCACCCTCGCGATCTGCCGGCGCCTGGTGGACGAGGTGCTGCTGGTGGACGAGGAAACCATCGAGCGCGCCGTCGTCGCGCTGATCGAGATCGAAAAGACCGTGGCCGAGGGCGCGGGCGCCGCCGCCCTCGCCGCGCTGCTGCAGCATCCGCGGCGCTTCGCGGGCAAGCGCGTCGGCATCCCGGTGTGCGGCGGCAACATCGATTCGCGCATGCTCTCGGAGGTGCTGATGCGCGGGCTGGTGCGCGACGGTCGGCTGGTGCGCCTGCGCGTGCGCATGACCGACGTCTCGGGCAGCCTCGCCAAGGTCGCCG
The DNA here is from genome assembly GCA_031391655.1 of Betaproteobacteria bacterium. Classification (GTDB taxonomy): domain Bacteria; phylum Pseudomonadota; class Gammaproteobacteria; order Burkholderiales; family SG8-39; genus JAABQT01. The sequence continues at coordinate 769 of JANMUO010000349.1, read as the reverse complement.
CGATGATCGGCGATGCAGGAGGCAACATCGTCGAGGTGCAGCACCAGCGCGTGTTCGGCACCGCGTCGGTGAAGACGCCCGAGGTGGAGTTCCTGGTGGAGACGCGCGACCGCGAGCACACGCGCGCGATCACCGCGCACCTGGGCGCGCACGGCGCCGAGGTGGGGCTGGACGAATGAGCGCCGCGCTAGCGGCGGTGCCTAGGCGAGCTGCTCGGAGATTTCCACCAGGTTCAGGTCCGGGTCGCGCACGTAGACCGAGCGCAGCCTGGAGACCGCGCCGGTCTTCATCACCGGCCCTTCGAGGATCGCCACGCCCTTCGCCTGCAGGCGCTTGACCACCTCGTCGAGCGGCACGGCGGCGATGAAGCACAGGACCAGGCTTCCCGGCACCGCCACGTGCGCGCGCGGGATGAACTCGCTGCCCCACTCGTGCAGGTTGATCTTCTGGCTGCCGAACTTCAGCGCCAGGCGCTCCTCGGTCGGCGTGTGGAACTTCTCCAGCTTCATCCCCAGCACTTCGGTATAAAACTGCACGCAGCCCGCGAGGTCGCGGGTGGTGAGCACGATGTGGTCGACGTGGTCGATCACTTGCGCTTCAACATGCGCAAGGGGTTGTACTCGAGCACGGATTCGCCGCGCTGGTTCAGCACCTTGTTGGCAAAGCGCACGAGGCCGCGGTCGCCCTTGGAGGTGAGGCGCGCCTCGGTCACCTCCACCTCGACGTGGATGGTGTCGCCCACCACGGTCGGGCCTTTCACGTCCAGCGA
>JANMUO010000301.1:0-5585 GCA_031391655.1 Betaproteobacteria bacterium | reverse complement strand
CAGCGCGAACACGTCGAATTCCATCTCGCGCGCGAACAGCAGGTAGTTCTCCAGCTCCCCGCGGAAGAAGGGCGCGCGCGGCGGATAGTCGAAAGCGAGCGTGGACAGCGAATCGATCACCCGCCAGCGGCCGGTATTGCGGCCGTAGAAAGTCTCCACGCCCAGAATTGCGACGACGATCTCTTCGGGCACGCCGTAGGTGCGGCGCACGCGCTCGAGCGCGCTGCGGTGCTCGCGCCAGAAACTCAGACCGGTCTTCACCAGGCGCTCGTTGACGAAAATGGCGCGGTAGTCCTCCCAGGAGCGGGCGAGGACCACGGGCTGCGTCTGCACCGCCGTGAGCACCCCGTCCTCGCGGCGCGCGCGCGAGAACACGGCCTGCAACTCGCTCTCGCTGAACGCATGGCGCTCAACCAGCAGGCGGATGAACGCCTGCACCTCGGGGCGCGCGGCGAAGGATTCCGTCTCGGCGCGCGCGGCGCCGCAGGCGAGCGCCAGCAGCATGGCGACAAGGGCGCCCACGCGCGTCATGCCAGGCGCAACTCGCGCACGCGGCGCCTCAGGTCAGCGACCTGCTCGCGCGTCGCCTCGCGGCCGTAGCGCGCGCCGACGTAGAGCGCGGCGATGGCCTGGATGGCGCCGGCGGATTCCGGCAGCCTGTGCGCGGCGCGCTCGGCATAGTCGCGCGGCCCCTCGTGCGCGGCCCGCGCCACGCCGCGCGCACCCAGTTTGCGGCAGAACGCCTGCCAGGCGCGTTGTACCGGGTCGGGACGCGCGAGGCGGCGCAGCGACCAGGCGAGCAGCAGCAGCGTGAAGACGCCGAGCGCGGAAGCCATGGCGGCGGTCAGGCCGCGCCAGTCGGCGTCGCGCATGCCGATCCTGGACATCAGCTCGCGCTGCAGTTCCGGGTTGTAGCCCAGCACCATGACGTTCCAGCGGTGCGCCAGCGCTTCCCAGTTGTATCGCGCCGCACGCAGCCATTCGAGCTGCGGGCGCAGCATCAAGGGCACGGGCTCGCCCTGTCGCATCGCGCGTGCGAGGCCAGATTCGATGCGCCCGGGGACTGCCGCCGCGGTCGGGTCCAGGCGCAGCCAGCCGCGGCCGGGCAGGTAGGCTTCGGCCCACGCGTGGGCATCGGCCTGGCGCACGGTGATGATGCGATCGACGGTGTTCACCTCGCCGCCCTGGTAGCCGGTGACCACCCGCGCGGGCACGCCGGCCGCGCGCAGCAGGTAGACAAAGGCCGATGAGAAGTGCTCGCAGAACCCGGCGCGCGTGTCGAAAAGGAATTCGTCGATCGGCTCGCGACCAAGCAACGGCGGCTCGAGCGTGTAGGCGAGGCCGGCGCCGCGGAAGTAGTCGATCGCGCGCAGCAGGACCTGCGCATCGTCCTGTGCGCCCTCGCGCCACTGCGCCGCGAGGGCGCGCGCGCGTGGATTGCCGCCTTCGGGCAGGGCAAGCGCGCGCTGCATCGCGCCGCGGCGTTCGCCCAGCCCGACCTGCGCGTCCGGCACGGATTCGACCGCATAGCGCATGCGGCTGCGCACCGGGGATGGCGACACGAGCATGCCGTCGTTGGTGATGCGCGTGCGGGGCGGCAGGCTGGCCGCAGTCTCCAGCGCGAACAGCCAGTTGCGGTTGTGCACTTCCAGCGTCACGACGTAGCCGAAGCGGCCTTCACCGCGCGGCGCCTCGAAGCGCTCGATCCACGTCTGGCCGATGCTCCAGGTGCGCCCGTCGAAGTCCCACAGCACGGGCCCGCGCCAGTAGCGCAGGCGCGGGGCAGGCGTCTCGCCCTCGAACTCGGCACGGAACGCGATGGAGTCCGACTGCGCGAGTTGCGAGAGGTTGCCGGGCGACATCGTGTCGGAGAGACCGGTAATGCCCGAGTAGGCGTCCTGCGGCATGCCCCACAGGGGGCCCTGCACGCGCGGAAACAGCAGGAACAGCACCAGTGCGGCGGGGGCGGCATGCGCCAACAACAGGCCGGCGGTGCGCAGGTTGGCTCGCAGCGAACGCTGCGGCGCGGCGAACCCGACCAGCGTGAAGGTCACTGCCAGCAGGGCCACGCCCATCAGGGCCGCGGTGGGGATGCTCTGCGTATACAGCAGGTTGGTCATGATCAGGAAGTAGCACAGGAAGGCCATCACGGCGCCGTCGCGGTGCGTGCGCATCTCGAGCAACTTCAGCCCGGAGAACAGCACCAGCAGCACGATGCCCGGCGTGCGGCCGAACAGGGTGCGGTACTCGACATACACGGCGGCGAGCGACAGGGCCGCCACTGCCAGCAGAAGCCAGCGCGAAGGCAGCGCCGCACGGCCCAGGCCAACCTGCGCGCGCCAGGCGTACAGGCCGAGCGTGAGCAGGATCAGCCACCAGGGCATGCGCATGGCGTGCGGACCCGCCACCAGCACCAGCGCGAACAGCAGGCCGGCAAGGTCGCGCAGCGACACCACGCGCATTTCCGGGGCGAGCGGGTGGGGAACCGTCATGCGTCGGGATACAGCGCGAGGGCCTGCAGGCAGGCGCTGAGGTGCGCATCGCCCCTGTCGGGCGCGAGTTCCAGGCCGGGCAGGCGCAGGCCGTAGGCGGCGCCCGCCCGCTCGGCGGCCAGCACCCAGCCTGCCAGCCGCGACAGGCGCTGCTCCGGGTCCGGCGCCCCGGCAACCTGGGACCAGTCGAGCCACAGCTCGACGCCCGCCGCTCCGCTGAACTGCTTGGTCAGCATGTCGTCGGACCGCGCCGCAGCCTTCCACGCCACGTGGCGCGGAGAGTCGGACAACTGGTAGTTGCGCAGGCCGGAAAAATCGTCGTTCCCCAGGGCCTGGGCGCGCGAGCTGCCTGCGGCGCCCGCGGCTGCCGGAGGCGGCAGGGGCGAGTGCTCCGGCCGCGGATAGACGAGGCAGCGCGTGTCGGGCTCGACATAGCTCCAGGCGCGGAACAGGCCGAGCGGAAAGCGCGTCTCCAGCATGACGCGGCCAAGCGGCATCCAGCCCCGCCGCTGCGCGGGCACCGCCAGCACCGCCTCGCCCAGCGCGCCCGCGGCCAGATCGAGCACCACCTGGGCCCCGCTGCCCGTGTGGCGCACCAGCACTGCCGGCCGGTCATGGCGCGCGCGGTTGTCGAGCAGCAGGCGGAATTGCGCCGACTCGCCGGCGAAGACGTCTTCGGCGCGCCCGGCGCTGACCGCGAGGCGCGCCAGGTTGCGCGTCGTATGCACCATGCCGGCGATTCCGGTGCCGGCGAGCACGAAAGTCAGCACGAAGCCCAGCTGCAAGGCGTAGTTGATCGAGCCGATGAGCAGCGTGACCAGGGTCGCAGCGAAGATCCACCCCAGGCGCGTGGGTACGATGTACACGCGACGGTGCCCGAGGACCACGACGCCGCGCTCCGGCGGCGCGAAACCGTAGAACCAGTTACGCAGGCGCGGATCGGCGAGCAGCGCGCGGATCATGTCAGCTGGTCGCTCCCAGGTATCCCCAGCGCACTTTCCACGCGACAAGGACCGCGCGCGGGTAGTCGGGCTTTCCCAGGCTACCGTTGTAGCGGCCGAGCGCCCGGAAGTAGTCGCCCTTCTCCATGTCGAGGTAGTGCCTGAGGATCAGGCAGCCGTAGCGCAGGTTGGTGCGCAGGTGAAACAGGTTGTTGCCCTGGCGCCCGATGAGTTTCACCCAGAACGGCATCACCTGCATGTAGCCGCGCGCGCCAGCTTTCGACACTGCGTACTTGCGAAAGCCGCTTTCCACCTCGATCACGCCGAGCACCAGCTGCGGATCGAGCCCGGCGCGCTGCGCCTCGAAGTGCACGGTGCGCAGCAGGTCCATGCGTTCCTTGCGGTCGGCGACGCGCTTTTCCAGGCGCCGCGACATCTCCGCGATCCATTGGTTGCCGTCGTCGCTGCTGCCGAACACCAGCTCGGGCGCCGCGCGGTCCGCGACGGCGGCCGACATGCGGTCGCGCACGCTCGCCGAAAGTTCCTCGTAGACCTGGGCGCCCGCGAACGCCGCCGACGGGCAAAGCAGCGTGATGCTCAGCGCCGCCGCGAGGTCCCGGGCGAGCCTCATGCCGCCGCGAGGCGCTCCTTGAGGAAATCCAGCACGCCGGCGAACGGCACGGCCTGAGGCTGCGCCGCGGTGCGCGACTTGTACTCCGCCTCGCCGGCCGCCAGTCCGCGTTCCGACAGCACGATGCGGTGCGGGATGCCCACCAGATCCATGTCGGCGAACAGCACGCCCGGGCGCTCGTCGCGGTCGTCCATCAGCACCTCGACGCCCGCCGCTTGCAGTTCCCCATACAGGCGGTCCGCGGCGGCGCGCACCTTGTCGTTCTTGGCATAGGCGATGGGCACCAGGCAGACGGCAAAGGGCGCCATCGGCGACGGAAACACGATGCCGCGCGCATCGTGGCCCTGCTCGATGGCCGCCGCCACCACGCGCGTCACGCCGATGCCGTAGCAGCCCATCTCCATCGGACGCGCCGCGCCCTTGTCGTCGAGCACGGTGGCCTTCATCGCCTCGGAATACTTGGTGCGCAACTGGAATATGTGCCCCACTTCGATGCCGCGCTGGAGGCGCAGGCTGCCTTTGCCGTCGGGACTCGGATCGCCCGCGATCACGTTTCTGATGTCGGCGACCAGCGAAGGTTCCGGCAGGTCGCGCCCCCAGTTGGCGCCGGCGAGGTGGAAGCCCTCTTCGTTGGCGCCGCAGACGAAGTCGCCCATCGCCGCCACCGTGCGGTCGGCGACCACGCGGACCCCTTGCGCGCCGACCGGGCCGCTACCAGCCAGAGGCGGTCCTATATAGCCCGGGGGGCAGCCGAGCGCGCGCCGGATCTCGGTTTCGCTGGCAAAGCGGAACGGGCCGATCGTCTTTTGCGCCTTGACCTCGTTCAGCTGGTGGTCGCCGCGCAGCAGCAGGAGATGGAACTGCGTGTCCTGCATCAGCGCGATCGCCTTCACCGTGCGCTCGAGCGGCAGCGCGAGCAGCGCCGCCACCTCCTCGCAGCTGGTCTTGCCCGGCGTAGCCACCTTGCCCATGGGCTGCGCCGCGGCGGGCCGCGGCGCGCGCGGCGCGAGCGCTTCGGCCAGTTCCACGTTGGCGGCGTAATCCGAATCCGGCGAAAAAGCGATCGCGTCCTCGCCCGAATCAGCCTGCACCTGGAATTCGTGCGAGCCGGTGCCGCCGATGGCGCCGGTGTCCGCCGCCACGGCGCGGAACTTCAGCCCGAGGCGCGTGAAGATGCGCGTGTAGGTGTCGTACATGCTGCGGTACTCGCGTTCCAGGTCCTCGTAGGTGGCGTGGAACGAGTAGCCGTCCTTCATCACGAACTCGCGCCCGCGCATCACGCCGAAGCGCGGCCGGCGCTCATCGCGGAACTTGGTCTGGATCTGGTAGAAGTGCACCGGCAACTGGCGGTAGCTCCGGAGCTCGGCGCGCGCGAGATCCGTGATCACTTCCTCGGAGGTCGGCTGGATGACGAAGTCGCGCTCGTGGCGGTCCTTGAAGCGCAGCAGCTCCGGCCCGTAGGCCTGCCAGCGGCCCGACTCCCGCCACAGCTCGGCAGGCTGCACCGCTGGCATCACCAGC
>JANMUO010000287.1:0-3731 GCA_031391655.1 Betaproteobacteria bacterium | reverse complement strand
CTACGGGCTGCTGCAACTGGTGAACGGCCCCATCGGCGATCGCGTGGGCAAGTACCGCATGGTGTTCTGGATCACGGCGATCTCGGCCGCCGGAAACCTCGCCTGCGCGCTTGCCCCGTCGCTGCCGCTGCTGGTGGCGGCGCGCTTCGCCACCGGCGCCACGGTCGGGGCGATCGTGCCGCTGGCGATGGCCTGGATCGGCGACGTGGTGCCCTACGAGCGCCGCCAGGCGGTGCTGGCGCGCTTCCTCATCGGGCACATGCTCGGCGTGGCCTTCGCCACCGCGGCCGCGGGCTTCCTTGGCGAGCGTTATGGCTGGCAGGCCATGTTCTACCTGCTGGCCGTGTTGTACGCGCTCATCGCCGCGCTGCTGCAGCTGGAGCTGCGCAGCAATCCGCTGACGCGCGAGATGCGCCCGGACACCGGCCCGATCGCCGACACTTTCCGCCGCATGGCGGCGCTGACGTGCCGTCCCTGGGTGCGCGCGATGCTCGCCACCGTGTTCATCGAAGGCGCGCTGTTCAACGGCGCGGCGGCTTTCATCGCCCTCGAACTGCATCTGCGCTACGGACTGGGCCTGGGGGCGAGCGGCTCGATCGTGGCGGTGTCCGTGGTGGGCAGCCTGCTCTACGCCTCGATGGCCGGGCGCATCGTGCCGCGGCTCGGCGAGCGCGGGCTGGTGCTCGGCGGTGGCGCATTCCTCGCGCTCGGGTTCCTAGGGCTCGCGCTCATGCCCTCGGCCGGCTGGGCGCTGCCCTGCATGGTGGCGCTCGGCGCCGGGTTCTACATGATGCACAACACGCTTCAGGTGCATGCCACGCAGATGGCGCCTGAGGCGAGGGGCGCGGCGCTGGCGCTGTTCGCCTGCAGCCTGTTCACCGGCCAGGCGGCGGGCGTCTGGCTCGCCTCGCACGCCGTGGACGAGGTGGGCGCACGGCCCGTGTTCGGCGTCGCTGCAATCGGCCTTTCGCTGCTGGCACTCGACTTCCGGCGGCGGCTGGCTAAACTTCGCTCTGCCCCGATCAAGGAGGAGGCCAATTGAAAAGAGTTCTTGCAGCAATCCTGCTCGCGCCCTGCTTGGCGCTGGCGCAGGCGTATCCGGCCAAGCCCGTGCGCCTCATCGTGCCGTTCCCGCCGGGTGGCACGACCGACCTCATCGCGCGCATGGTGCAGGCGAAGTTCCAGGAATCCCTCGGCGCGCAGGTGATCATCGAGAACAAGGGCGGTGCGGGCGGCTCGATCGGCGCGGCGGATGCCGCGCGTTCGGCCCCTGACGGCTACACGATGCTGATGGTGTTCGACACCCACGCGGTCAATCACCACATCTACAAGGATGCGCCCGACCCCTTCAAGACGCTCGAGCACCTGATGTTGATGGTCACCTCGCCCAGCTCCCTGGTGGCGACCACCGACTTCGCGCCCGGCAACCTGCGCGAAGTGGTGGCCGCAGCGAAGGCAGCGCAGGGGATGATTACCTATGCTTCGGTAGGTTCCGGCAGCTCCAACCACCTCGGCGCGCTGTTGCTCGAGCAGGTTGCGGGCATCAAGATGACGCACATCCCCTACAAGGGCGGCGGCCCGATGGTGCAGGCGCTGCTCGGCCAGCAGGTGAACGTGGCTTTCATTTCGACCCCGCTCATCCTTCCGCACCTGAAATCCGGCAAAGTGAAACCCATCGCGGTGGGCGGCAAGCAGAGGATGGCGGTGCTCCCCGACGTGGCGACGCTCTCGGAGACCTACCCGGGTTTCGAGCAGGTGTCCTGGTTCGGGCTGCTGGTGCCGACGGGAACGCCGAAGGACGTGTCCGCGAAAATACATGGCGCGATGGCGCGCACGCTGCAGGTACCGGAAGTGCGCCAGCGGCTCGTCGACGCCGGCTTCGAGATGGTGGGGAGCTCACCCGAGGAGTTCCTGCGCTTCGTGCGCGCGGAGTCCGACAAGCTCGGCAAGCTGATCCGCGACAACGGCATCAAGGTGGAGTGAAGGCGTTTACCTACACGGGGCTGCCCGCCCGGGTGGTGTTCGGCGCGGGCAGCCTTGCGCAACTGCCAGCGGAGCTCGACCGCCTCGGCGCGAAGCGCGCGCTGGTGCTGTCCACGCCGGGCCGCGCGGCGAGCGTCGAGGCGATTGCGCGCTCCCTGGGCGAGCGCTGCGCCGGGTTCTTTCCCGGGGCGGTGATGCACACGCCGATCGAAACCGCGGTGCAGGCGCGCCGCGTCGCGGCCGAGACCGGCGCGGACTGCTGCGTCGCGGTCGGCGGCGGCTCCACGGTGGGCCTGGGCAAGGCGGTCGCGCTCACTAGCGGCCTGCCGGTCCTGGCGGTGCCGACCACTTACTCCGGCTCTGAGATGACGCCGATCCAGGGTTTCACCGAAGGCGGCTTGAAGCGCACGCAACGCGACGCGAAGATGCTGCCCAGGACCGTGATCTACGACCCCGAACTCACGCTCGGGCTGCCCGTCGCGACCTCCACCGCGAGCGGCATGAACGCGATCGCGCATTGCGTGGAGGCGCTTTATGCGCAGGACGCGAACCCGGTGATCTCGCTGATGGCCGAGGAGGGGATACGCGCGCTCGCTGCGGCGCTTCCTGCCATCGTGCGCAATCCGCGGGACATGGACGCCAGGGGCGATGCGCTCTACGGCGCCTGGCTCGCGGGCACCGCGCTCGGCTCGGCGGGGATGGCGCTGCACCACAAGCTCTGCCATACGCTGGGCGGTACGTGGAACCTGCCGCACGCCGAGACGCACGCCATCGTGCTGCCGCACGCGGCCCGCTACAACCGCGACGCGGCGCCCGAAGCCATGGCGCGCATCGCGCGCGCACTGGGCGCAAAGGACGCCCCGGGCGGGCTCTACGATCTAGAACTGAAGCTGGGACTGAAGATGAAGCTTGCCGACCTGGGCATGCAGGAGGCCGACCTCGAGCGGGCAGCGAAGATCGCCACCCAGGCGCCCTATCCCAATCCTGCGCCGGTCACCTACGACGGCGTGTTCGCCCTCCTCAAGAACGCGTTCTCGGGCCGCCGGCCCGATAAAGAGCGATAAATAGGGAGAGCGATAAATAGGGACAGACCCCATTTTTCACAATGCGAAAAATGGGGTCTGTCCCTATTTTCCGAACTCGGCCTCCTGGAGCGAGCGCCACATGAGCTTGCCGGAGCCGGTGCGCGGCAGCGCGTCCATGAACGTGACCTTGCGCGGCGCCTTGTAGGCGGCCATGCGGCCGTGCGCCCAGTCCATGATCTCTGCGGCGCTCGCCTTGGCGCCTGGCTTGAGCACCACCACCGCCTTCACGGTTTCGCCGCGGCGCGCATCGGGCGAGGCGATGATGCAGCACTCCTTGATCGCCGGGTGCTGGTACATCGCCGCCTCCACTTCCGCCGGCCAGACCTTGAATCCGGCGGCGTTGATCATGCGCTTCAGGCGGTCGGAGATGAAGAAGTAGCCGTCCTCGTCGGTGCGGCCGAGGTCGCCCGTGCGAAAGAACTGCCGGCCGCCGATCTCCACCCAGGATTCGCGCGTGGCCTTTTCGTTGCCCCAGTAGCCGGTAAGCAGCTGCGGCCCGCGCACCACGATCTCGCCCTGCTCTCCGGGCGCAAGCTCCTTCAAGGTCTCCGGGTCCACCACCAGCGCCTCGGTGTCGAAGGTCGGGATGCCCAGGCACTGCTGCTTCGGGTTCTGCGGCGGGTTGATGTGCGTCTGCGAAATGGTCTCGGTCATGCCGTAGCC
>JANMUO010000251.1:0-10560 GCA_031391655.1 Betaproteobacteria bacterium | reverse complement strand
GCCACGGCTCGAATTTCGCCGGATCAGGAGCCGTTCCCCGGCTGGCGGGGCAAACACCCGGATACCTCATACGCCAACTGGAGGCCTATGCGGAAGGTCGGCGCACCCATCCGCCGACGAAGACGCCGTTCGACAAGATTGGCGACGTCCAGGCGATCGCACTTTACTTCACGGCCGCGAAATAATATTGAAAGGAGTCCCCAATGAGTCGACTCGCAATTTTCTTCGGTCTTGTCATCGCCATCATCGGTCTGGTTGGCGTCGTCGCCCCAACAGCGTTGCTGGAGATAGCGCCATACGCGCTGACGCCCGCCGGCATTTATTTAGCGGCAGCGTTCCGAATCGTCGTCGGCGTTGTCCTGATCCTCGCCGCAGCTCCCTCACGCATGCCTGGAACAATGCGGGTCCTTGGCGTTTTTATCGTGATCGCCGGACTTGCCACCCCCTTGGTGGGCGTCGACCGTGCTCGGGACATGGTTGATTGGTGGTCTGCTTCGGGCCCTATATTCATGCGGGCATGGGCCGCGATCGCTGTGGTTCTAGGTTTGTTCATCGTCTATGCTGTTAGTCCGCCGCGCAGGTCTGCCCAACAACCATGACCGTGCAACTCGACCACCTCCTCATTCCAGCCAGGAACAAGGAGGCCGCTGCCAGGCAGCTTGCAGAAATTCTGGGCGTGCGTTGGGGCCCAGCCAGAGTCGGTCCCTTTTCAGCCGTTCACGTCAACGACAGCTTGACGATCGACTTCGATGAATGGACTGAAGACTTTCCGAAGGGACACTACTGCTTCAGAGTCGCTGAAGCCGAGTTCCAGGCCATTCTCGGCAGGCTTCAGGCCTCCGGCATCGCCTATCGCAGCCTGCCGCACGGACCAGGGGACCGCAAGGTCAACACCAGCATGGGCGGAAGCACTGTCTACTGGAGCGAACCTGGCGGTCATGTGTGGGAACTGCTCACCGAGAGCTACGCCCGGTAGCACGCCCTATCGCGCCGTCGTGGTTGCGTCTATTCTCCTTCCATGGTGACACTCCTCGTACTGGTGCTCGGCTTGCTGCAAGGCGTCATGTCGATACTGCTGTTCACCTACCGCAAGAGCCTCGCGCTGTTCTACTGGTTCTTCCTGCCCACGTTCCTGCTCGCGTGGGTCGGCTACCTCTACTACGAGGGCGTGTACATTCCCCGCACCTGCACGGGCGAGTGCAACATCCGCGTGGACCTCGTGATCATCTACCCCTACCTGCTCTTCGTGACCATCTGCACCATTGCCTATTACGTCGTGAGCCGGCGCGCCGCAGGCGCGAAGCCCCCAGAGGAGCCATCCGGGAATGATCACCCTTAATTTCCTCATCACCTCGCTGATCGTCGTGCTGATCCCGGGCACCGGCGTGGTCTACACGGTCTCCACCGGCCTCACGCTGGGCAAGCGCGCGAGTGTCTACGCCTCGCTCGGCTGCACCGCCGGCATCGTCCCGCACCTGCTGGCGACCGTCCTCGGCCTCTCCGCACTCATGCACACCAGCGCCCTCGCGTTCCAACTCCTCAAGTTCGCGGGCGTGGCGTACCTGTTCTACCTGGCCTACGCCACCTGGCGCGACAAGGCGGCATTCGCCACGGCCAGTTCTCCCGTGCATGCCACGGCGGGCAGCCTCGTGACGAAGGCGTTCCTGATCAACATCCTGAACCCCAAGCTCACACTCTTCTTCCTGGCGTTCCTGCCGCAGTTCGTGGCGCCCGATGCCCCCTCGCCGCTCCTCCAGCTCCTCGTGCTGAGCGGCGTGTTCATGGCCATGACCTTCGTCGTCTTCGTCATCTATGGGTTTCTCGCGGATGCCTTTCGCCGGACAGTCATCGAGTCGCCGCGCGTACAGGCCTGGCTGCGCCGCGGCTTCGCGGCGGCGTTCGCGGGGCTCGGTGTGAACCTCGCGTTCTCCACGCGCTAGCGCATGGAGCAGCAGTCCTTTCCCACCCTTGCCGTGGTCCTGGTCGTTGGCGTGGTGGTCGCCGCCATGCTGGGAGGCATCCTGCGCATCCTGCGTAAGCCCGCCGTCGAACTCACGGGCATGGACAGGCTGATCGGCTACATGATGGTCGGCCGGTACTTTTCCACCCTGCACGCCCGCGTCAGCGAGCGCGGCTACCGGCTCGATACGCGGGAGAAATGGTGGCTGGGGCTGCTCCTCGGCGCGATCGCGCTCATCGCGCTCGCCGTCATCTCCTATGGCTTTCGCCCCGCATGAACAGCTTGCTGCCGGTCTCCTTCCTCGCCTACTTCGCTGGGAGCCTCTTTCACTTCATCCACAACGCCGAATTCCTCGCCGAGTATCCGAACCTGCCCGCCACCTGGACGCGCGCCGGCGTGTACGGCGCTTGGCTGGCAGTGACTGCAGTCGGCCTGGCCGGCGGCCTGCTGATCTTTCGCGGCCATCGCCTGCCCGGACTGGCGATGGTCGGGCTCTATGCATTGCTCGGTTTCATCGGATTTGCCCACTACTATGTCGCCCCCATGGCCGCGCACACGCCGGCGATGCACCTGACCATCTGGCTGGAAGCGGCAACTGCCTTGCTCCTCTTGCTCACTGTCTCCAGCCTCCTGCTGAAGCGACGCCAATGAAGAACAACTTGCGCTGCACGATCGCCCTGCTCCTTCTTGCCCTGGCGCACCCCTGCGCAGCATTTGTCGTGGAGGAGGTCGTCGAGCTCCCCGTCACGGTAAAAACCATCTATGGCAAGTCCGTCTCGCACCCCTTCAAGGTCACGGTGTTTCATGACAACGCCGTCCACCGCTCGCCCTTCGTGGTCATCAACCACGGCCGGGCGGTGAAGAAGGAGGACCGCGCCAAGATCGGCCGCGCCCGCTATGCCGACATCTCCAGGTACCTCATGGGCAAGGGCTTCGCCGTGTTCGTTCCCACGCGCATCGGCTATGGCGAAACCGGCGGCGAAGACGTCGAGGACACGGGTTCCTGCCAGGGAAAGAATTACCCGCCGGGCTACGAAGCCGCCGCGGAGCAGACGAGGAAAGTCCTGGACCACGCCCGCTCCCTGCCCTACGTAGACGCGAACCGCGGGTTGGTGATCGGGCAGTCCTTCGGCGGCGCAACGGCCATCACGATCGCCGCCGACAACCCGCAAGGCGTCGTCGCCACCGTGAACTTTGCCGGCGGCGGCGGCGGCAATCCGATCGACTTCCCGGAAAAACCCTGCCGCAACGACCTGCTCACCAGGATGTTTGCCGACTACGGCAAGACGGCGAAGATTCCCACGCTGTGGGTGTACAGCGAGAACGACCGCTACTTCGGCAAGGAACGGCCGCGCGAATGGTTCAAGGCGTTCCAGGACGCGGGCGGCAAGGGGGAGTTCGTGCAGCTCCCGGCCCACGGCAAGGACGGGCACCCCAGCTTCACCAGCAATCCCACGGCATGGAAGCCGGCCTTCGAGGACTTCCTGCGCCGCAACGGCTTCTGAGGCCGCAGTGCGCCTTTGGTCGCTCCACCCGAAGTATCTTGACACGCAGGGACTGGTCGCCCTCTGGCGTGAAGCGCTCCTCGCGCGCGCCGTCCTTCGGGGAAAAACGGCCGGCTACCGCCACCACCCGCAGCTGAATCGCTTCCGGGAATGCCATTCGCCGCGCGCCGCGATCAACCGCTACCTGGCCGGCGTGCACGCCGAAGCCACGGCGCGCGGCTACGAATTCGACCGCAGCAAGTTCGGCAGCACGGGATCCGTGCAAAAAATCACTGTTGCCAACGGGCAACTCGCCTACGAGTGGGATTGGCTGATGCGCAAGCTGCGCAAGCGCAGCCGCCCCGCCTACCGGCGCATCCTTGAGGTTTCGCGCGTGGAGGTGCATCCTCTTTTCCGCAAGATCAGGGGACCCGTCGCAGACTGGGAGATCGTGAAGCCATGAAGCTTTTCATCCTCGGCGCCACCGGACCCACCGGCCTGCAGATCGTGCAGCAGGCACTCGCGAAGAACCACCAGGTCACCGCATTCGTGCGCGACCCGGCGCGGCTGCCGATCTCCGGCAAGAACCTCACAACGGTGACCGGCGCTCTGCCCGGCGACGTGCGTGCGCTCGCCGACGCGTTGCCCGGCCACGACGCCGTGATCAGCTCGCTTGGCCTGCACAACGCGCTCAAGGCCCACCATTTCAGCGAAAACAACATGCGGGTGCTGGTGCCCTCGATGGAGCAAAAGGGCGTGCGCCGCCTGATCGTGGTCTCGGCCAATGGGGTCGGCGATACGCACCGCCACTCGCCGCTCCTGCCGCGCCTCATGTACCGCCTGCTCCTCACCGACATCTTCGCCGACAAGAAAGCCGGCGAGGACATCGTGCGCGCAAGTCGCCTGGACTGGACTTTCGCCTATCCGACGATGCTCACCAACGGGCCGCGCACGGGCAGCTACCGCGCCGGCGAACGGCTCGAGCTCAACGGCATGCCGAAGATTTCCCGCGCCGACGTGGCCGATTTCGTGCTGCGACAACTGGACGATCCGGCCTTCCTGAGGAAGGGCGCCGTCCTCAGCAACTAGCGCCGCCGCGGGGCCCTATAATCCCCCGCTCCCATGGGCAACCGCCTCTCCAAGATCACCACCCGCACCGGCGACGCCGGCGAAACCGGGCTGGGCGACGGGCAGCGCACCGGCAAGGACAGCCTGCGCATCCAGCTGCTGGGCGACGTGGACGAACTGAACTCCTGCCTCGGCCTCCTGCTGGCGGAAAAGATGCCCGCTGGCATCCGAACGTCGCTCCTGCGCGTACAACAGGACCTGTTCGACCTCGGCGGCGAAGCCTGCATCCCGGGCCACAGCATGATCACTGAAGCGCATGTCACGCGCCTGGAGCAGCTGACCCAGGCGCACAACGCAAGCTTGAAGCCCCTGAAGGAGTTCATCCTCCCGGGCGGCTCGCGCGCGGCCGCCACCGCGCACCTTGCGCGCGCCATCTGCCGCCGCGCCGAGAGGAGCCTGGTCGCGCTGGGCCGCAAGGAAGCCGTGGGCGACAAGGCCCGCCAGTACCTCAATCGACTTTCGGACCTGCTATTCGTCCTCGGGCGCAGCCTCAACCGCGCTGCCAAGCGCAGCGACGTGCTCTGGCAGCACGAGCGCAAGAAGCGTTGAGCCTGGCGCCGGACGAGCTGCCGGCACTGCTCGCGGCCTGCGCCCGCAGGGACCGGGCCGCCTTCGAGCGCCTTTACCGCGAAACCTCGCCGAAACTGTTCGGTGTCGCGCTGCGTATATTGAGGCGTGAGGACTGGGCCGAAGACGTGCTGCAGGAGTGCTACGTGCGCATCTGGGACCACGCGCAGGACTACCGCGCGGGCCTTGCCGCGCCGATGACCTGGATGACCAGCATCGTGCGCAACAGGTGCCTGGACTGGCTGCGCCGGCCCAACCTGGAGGTGATCGACGAGGAAGGCGCGATGATCGAGGCGGCCCCGAGCGAGGCGCCCGGCCCGCTCGCCGAGCTGGAGAGCGAAGGCGAGGCGCGGGCGCTGAAGAAATGCCTGGAAACGCTGGAGGCCCGGCAGCGCCAGGCCATCGCGCTCGCCTACTACGACGGGCTGTCCCATTCGGAGCTGGCCGCCCACTTGCGCGAACCCCTGGGAACGGTGAAGACCTGGGTGCGGCGCGGCCTGCTGCGCCTGAAGGGCTGCCTGCAAGCCGCATGAACATTCGCAACAAGCCGCAATTGCAGGAGCGCCTCGCCGCCGAGTATGCGCTAGGCACCCTGCGCGGCCGCGCGCGCACGCGCATGCACCGCTGGATGCGCGAAGACGCCGCGCTCGCTCGCACGGTAGCGGAATGGGAAACGCGCCTCGCGCCTTTCGCGGACGCGATACGCCCGGTGACGCCGCCTGTGCGCCTGTGGCGCGCAATCCTCGATCGCCTGCCGGCAGCACGGCAGGCCGGCCTGTGGGACAACCTCGCCTTCTGGCGCGGCCTGGGCCTCGCCGCGAGCGGCGCGGCCGCGGTGCTACTTGCCGCTGTGGCGCTCGTCTCGCCGCAAGCGCCGGTGCCCGCCCCCGCGCCGGTGGTCCTCAAGGTGCCCTCGACCGAGATGGCCGAGGTTTATATCGCCGTATTGTCGGACCCCAAGACCAACAAGCCGCTGCTGCTGGTCACCGCCGGCCGGCGTGCCGACCAGATGCAGGTGCGCACGCTGGACCCCTCGATCCGCGTCTCGGGCAAGGACCTGGAACTCTGGGCGCTGCCCGCGGGCGGAGTGCCTACTTCGCTCGGCCTGGTGGGGGACGCGGAGCGCTCAATGGTGAAGCTTGCCTCGGCAGCCGACCAATCGCTCGCGAACGTGCCCACGCTCGCCATCAGCCTGGAGCCCAAGGGCGGCTCGCCCACCGGACGCGCCACCGGACCGGTGCTTGCTGTCGGACCCTGCATCAAGTTCTGGTAATAATGCGGGTATGACAGCTCCCGCAGTCAAAGCCTTGGTATTCGACGTCTTCGGCACCGTGGTGGACTGGCGCGGCTCGATCATCCGCGAAGCGCAGGCGCTCGCCCGCCGCAAGAAGCTGAAGTTCGACCACGCGGCCTTCGCCGACGCCTGGCGCGCCGGCTACAAACCCGCCATGGCCAAAGTGCGCTCGGGCGAGCTGCCCTGGACGAAGATCGACGACTTGCACCGCCTGATCCTCGAGGACCTGCTCAAGCGCTTCCCGCTGGGCAAGCTGAACGAGGCGGAAATCGCGCACCTGAACCGCGTCTGGCACCGGCTGAAACCCTGGCCCGACGCGCGCGGCGGCCTGGCGAAACTCAAGCGCCGGCACGTCATCGCGACGCTCTCCAACGGCAACGTGGCGCTGCTCACCAACATGGCGAAGCACGCGAAGCTGCCCTGGGACTGCATCCTGTCGGCCGAGGTGGTGCGCCATTACAAGCCCGACCCCGAGACCTACCTGGGCGCGGCCGACCTGCTGGGCGTGAAGCCTGGCGAATTGATGATGGTCGCCGCGCACAAGGACGACCTGCACGCGGCGCGCGCCTGCGGCCTGAAGACCGCCTACGTGCCGCGGCCGCGCGAATACGGCCCGGCGGTGAAGGTCGACGTGTCGCGCGAGCCGGCGTTCGACGTCCACGCGCGCGATTTCAACCACCTCGCCACGCAGCTCGCGCGCTGATGCCCGCGAGGAAAAAAGCGGCCCTTCCGCACCACCGCGTGCTGATCGTGGACGACGAGGAATCCACGCGCCTGCTGATCGCGCGGCTGCTCGGCAAGGCCATGAAGGTGGACGCGCAACTCGCCGGCACCTGCGAGCAGGCGCTACGCCTCGCCAACAACTACGCCTACGACGCGATCCTGCTGGACCTCCTGATGCCCGGCATCGGCGGATTCGAAGTGCTGAAGGAAATCCGCGCGGGCTCCGCCAACATGGCCACGCCGATCCTGGTCATCTCGGTGCTCTCTGACAAGGAAACCAACGACCGCTGCCTGGCGGCGGGCGCCGACGGCTTGCTCGTGAAGCCGGTGGAGCGGCGCGCGCTGCTGTACGCCGTGAAGGCGCTGCTCGCCGGGCGCGGCAAGGCCAAGCGCAAACTCATCAATCCCGCGGAGGATGGCTAGCATGGCGGACATCAAGGTCGGCAACGTCGAGGCGCTGGGCAAGCCGCTCGGCCAGTACTCGCACATGACGCGGGTAAAGAACGCGCAGGAAACGCTCTATATCGCGGGCATGCTCGCGCCGGGCGACGGCTTCGACGAGCAGTGCACGGGGGTATTCCGCATGATCGAAACAGCGCTGAAGTCCGCCGGGGCGGGCTGGGGCAACGTGGCGCAGTTCACCACCTACCTCGTGCACTCGCAGGACATCCCGAAATTCATGGCCTGGCGGCTGCGGGAGTTTCCGAAGATGTTCCCGGACGGGAAGTACCCGCCGAATACCCTGCTGATGATCGACCGCCTCGTCCAGGAGCAGTTCCTGGTCGAGGTGCAGACCATCGCCGCCCTTTAATCCGGCGTCGCGCCGGACTGCTTCACCAGCCTCGCGTAGAGGCGCCGCTCCGCCTCGACGAAGGCGGTGAACTGCTCCGGGCTACGCACCGCGCCCGTCTCGGAGCCCATGGCGCGAAGGCGCTCCCTCACGTCGGGCGCGTCCATTGCCTTGAGGATTTCCGCGGAGAGGCGCTGCGCCGCTTCCGCCGGCATGTTCGCGGGCCCCATCAGGCCCCACCAGGTGGTCATGTCGAAACCCTTCAGGCCCGATTCGTCCAGCGTCGGGAGTTCGGGGACCGTGGGCGAGCGCTTGAGCGTGGTCACCGCCAGCGCGCGCAGTTTCCCCGCCTTCACGTTGGGTAGCGCGCTCGCCAGGTTGTCGAACATCAGCTGCACGCGGCCGGCCAGGAGGTCCGCCACCGCGGGCGGCGCGCCCTTGTAGGGAATGTGGACCATGTAGGTGCCGGTCATCTGCTTGAACAGTTCGCCCGCGAGGTGCCCCGTGGAGCCTGTCGAGCCCGAGGCGAAATCGAGCTTGCCCGGACGCGCCTTGGCGTGGGCCACCAGTTCCCCGACGCTGCGCGCCGGCAGTTCTGGATGCACCACCAGCACGTTGGGCACCTGCACCACCAGCGCGAGATGCCGGAAATCCTTCACCGGGTCGTAGGGCACGTTGGGCATCAGCGCCGGATTGATGGCGTGCGTGGCGATGGCGCCCATGCCGATGGTGTAGCCGTCCGGGGCGCTCTTGGCGACGAAGTCGGCGCCGATGTTGCCGCCCGCGCCGGGCTTGTTCTCGATGAGGAAGGGCTGCCCCAGCGCTTCCTGCAGTCTCGGGGCGAGCAGGCGCGCCGAAACATCCACGGGACCGCCGGGGGGGTACGGGACGACGATGCGGACCGGCTTGGCCGGCCAGGACTGCGCGAACGCGGGAAGCGCCGCGGCGAAAATGGCCGCGGCCAGGAGCAACTTCCTCATCCCTAGGTTTCCTCGACGAACACTTCCTCGCGCTTCTTGCGGATGTTGGGCAGCGCGATCACCACCAGCAGGATGATCGAGACGATGAGGAAGCTGGCGCTGATCGGCTTCTGGAAGAACACGAACGGGTCGCCGCGCGACAAGAGCATCGCCCGGCGCAGGTTCTCCTCCATCAGCGGCCCGAGGATGAAGCCGAGGATCAGCGGCGCGGGTTCGCACTCGAGCTTCACGCAGATGTACCCGAGCAGGCCGAACAGGGCCATCAGCAGCACGTCGAAGGGGTTGTTGGAAAGGCTGAACACGCCGATGCACATGAACACCAGGATCGAGGGGTAGAGGATCCGGTAGGGCACGGTCAGGAGCTTGATCCACATGCCGATGAGTGGCAGGTTGAGCACCACCAGCATCAGGTTGCCGATCCACATGGAGGCGATCATTCCCCAGAACAGCTGCGGCCTCTCGGTCATCACCTGCGGGCCCGGCGCGATGCCCTGGATCATCATGGCGCCGATCATCAGCGCCATTACCGCGTTGGAAGGAATGCCGAGCGTGAGCAGCGGAATGAACGAAGTCTGCGCGCCGGCGTTGTTGGCCGCCTCCGGCGCAGCCACGCCCTCGATGGCGCCCTTGCCGAACTCCGCGCTGTTCTTGGAGACCTTCTTTTCCAGCGTGTAGGCGCCGAAGGACGCGAGCAGCGCGCCGCCTCCAGGGAGGATGCCCAGCGCCGAGCCGAGGAAGGTGCCGCGCAGGATGGGCTTCCAGATGCGCTTGAAGTCCTCCTTGCTCGGCATCAGCCTGCCGACCTTGCTGGTGAACACTTCGCGATTCCCTTTTTGCTCGAGGTTGGCGATGATCTCCGCCAGCCCGAACATGCCCATCGCCACGGTGACGAAGCCGATCCCGTCGGCGAGTTCCGACACGCCGAAGGCGAAGCGCAGCACACCGGAATTCACGTCGGTGCCCACCAGCCCGAGCATCAGGCCGAGCAGCACCATGCAGATCGCCTTGATGAGCGAGCCGTGCGCCAGCACCACCGCCGCCACCAGGCCCAGCACCATCAGCGAGAAATACTCCGAGGGGCCGAACTTCAGCGCCACCTCGGCCAGCGGCGGGGCGAACATGGCGACGATCAGCGTGGCCACGCAGCCGGCGAAGAACGAGCCGATGGCCGCGGTGGCGAGCGCCGGCCCCGCCCTGCCCCGCCGCGCCATCTGGTAGCCGTCCAGACAGGTGACCACCGAGGAGGACTCGCCCGGGAGGTTGACCAGGATTGCGGTGGTCGAGCCGCCGTACTGCGCGCCGTAGTAGATGCCGGCCAGCATGATCAGCGCCGTGATCGGCGAGAGGCTGAAGGTGACCGGCAGGAGCATCGCGATGGTGGCGACCGGGCCGATGCCCGGCAGCACGCCGATCAGCGTGCCGAGCAGGACGCCGAGGAAGCAGTAGGCGAGGTTCCACGGGCTCGCCGCGGTGGCCAATCCCAGCGCCAGATTGCCGAAGACGTCCCACGTTGCCACGATCAATCTCCTCAGGCAGCTGCGGTCGTAGGTTGGGTTACGCGCGGGCACCGGCGGTGATTCAGAACAATGCGGGTGCTGGCGCGTAACCCAACCTACAGTCAACCGGCCATGAAC
>JANMUO010000148.1:0-14575 GCA_031391655.1 Betaproteobacteria bacterium | reverse complement strand
CCCGCGCCGCGGCACCGTGTGGATCGTGGAGGACGTCACCACCACCAAGCGTCACGGCGACGAGGTAGCGCGCCTGCTGCGGGAACAGGAGGCGATTTTCGAGACGGCCTCGATCGGCATCGCCTTCGTACGCGACCGGCGCATCGTGCGCTGCAACGAGCGCTACGAGCAGATGTACGGCTACGCGACCGGCGAACTGGACGGCAAGTCGAGTTCGATCATCTACGTTTCCGACGAGGAATTTCGCGGAGCCGACGAGGCTTACGCGCAGTTCCGCACCGGGGTCGCCTACCAGGGCGTGGCGCAGTGCAAGCGCAAGGACGGCAGCCTGATGTGGGTGCGCACCATCGGGCGCGCCATCGACCCGCGCGACCCGCACAAGGGCTCGGTGTGGACCAACGAGGACATCACCGAGCAGCGGCGCGCCAGCGACACCATGCAACAGCTCCTCGCCGAGCAGGAGGCGCTGATCAACAACGTGGTGATCGGCATCTCCTTTGCGCGCGACCGCAAGGTGCTGCGTTGCAACCGCCGCTTCGAGGAGCTGTTCGGCTACGACGCGGGCGAGCTGACCGACGCATCGACCCGTCAGTTCTACTTTACCGACGAGGAGTACGAGCAGGCCGGCGCGCACTACGCCGACATGAACCGGGGCGAGACGCACTCGCGCGAGCACTGGCTGCGGCGGCGCGACGGCTCGGGCTTCTGGTGCCGCATGTCCGGGCACGCGCTGCAGCCGGGCGACCCCTCCAAGGGCACGGTGTGGCTGTTCGAGGACATCACCGGCCGCAAGCGCGCCGACGAGGAGATCCGGCGCCTGGCGGCGCAGTCCGAGCTGATCCTGGACAACGTCACCTCCGGCATCCTGTTCGCCCGCAACCGCGTCATCCAGCGCTGCAACCGGCGCATGGAGGAAATGGTCGGTGCCGCGCCCGGCGAGCTGAACGGGCAGAGCTCCGCGGTTCTGTTCGCCGACAGCGAGGACTGGGAGTCGGCGGTGACGCACGCCTACGAGGGCACCTCCACCGGGCAGATGCACGATTCGGTGCGGCGCTTCAAGCGCAAGGACGGCAGCACCTTCCTGTGCCGCGCGCGCGGGCGGCGCATCGACGACGGCGGCGAGGACCAGGAATGGATCTGGAGCCACGACGACGTGACGCTCGACTACGAGGCGGAGGAGCGCCTGCGCCGCGCGCTCGCCGAGCAGCAGCTGATCCTCGACAACGCCACCATCGGCATTGCGTTCATGCGCAAGCGCAAGTTCCAGCGCTGCAACAGGCGCATGGAGGAGTTGCTGGGCTACGAGCCCGGCGAACTGATCGGCCAGAGCACCGAACGCGTCCATGTCTCGCGCAAGGCGTTCGACGAGGTGGGACGCATTGCGTATGCGGCGATGGCGCGCGGCGACGCCTACACCGAGGAGCGCCAGCTGCGACGCAAGGACGGCAGCCTGCTGTGGTGCAAGGTGGTCGGCAAGGCCGCGGATCCGGCGCGCCCGGCCGAGGGCGCGATCTGGATCTACGACGATATCAGCGCCGAGCACGCGGCGCGCGAGTCGCTGGAGCGCGCGGTCGCCGAGCGCACTGCCGAACTGAAGTCCGCCAACGAGCGCCTGGGCGCCGAGATCGGCGACCGCCGCCAGGCCGAGGAGCGCGCCCAGCACCTCGCCGACCACGATGCGCTCACCGGGCTGCCCAACCGGCGGCTGCTCGAGGACCGGCTGACGCAGGCGCTGGCGCTCAGCCAGCGCAACCGCAAGCAGACTGCGGTGATGTTCGTTGACCTGGACCGCTTCAAGGCGATCAACGACTCGCTCGGCCACACGGTCGGCGACCTGGTGCTCAAGGAGGTTGCGCTGCGCCTGGTGCGCCAGCTGCGCATCGGCGACACGGTGTGCCGCATCGGCGGGGACGAATTCGTGGTCGTGCTGCCCGAGGCCAAGCGCTCGACGGATGCCGCCAACGTGGCGCAGAAGATCATCGAGACGCTGTCGCAGCCGGTGCACGTGGCGGACCGCGAGCTGGTGGTGACGCCCTCCATTGGCATCGCCGTGTTCCCGGACGACGGCCGCGACGCCGAGGCGCTGATCCGCAACGCCGACGCGGCCATGTACCACGCCAAGGAGTCGGGGCGCGCCAACTACCAGTTCTTCACCGAGCAGATGAATCAGGTGGCCTCGCGGCGCCTGGCGCTGGAGAACGACTTGCGCCGCGCCTTGCACAAGGGCGAGCTGCTGGTGCACTACCAGCCGATCGTCGAGCTGAAGGCCGGCACGGTGGTGGCGCACGAGGCGCTGGTGCGCTGGCAGCACCCGGTCAAGGGCGTGGTGCCGCCGGCGGATTTCCTGCAGCTCGCCGAGGACACCGGGCTGATCGTGGGCATCGGCGAGTGGGTGCTGCGCGAAGCCTGCCGCTGGGCCACCTTCATCGGCGCCGAGCGCGGCGTGCAGGTGGCGGTCAACCTGTCGTCGCGCCAGTTCAACGACGCCAGGCTGATCGAGCTGGTGCGGCGCGTGCTCGCCGAGAGCGGCCTGCCGGCGAACCTGCTGGTGCTCGAGGTCAGCGAGAGCACCGCCATGCACCAGACCGACGTCGCGGCGAGCACGCTGCAAAAGCTGAAGGACCTGGGCGTGTCGCTGGCGATCGACGACTTCGGCACCGGCTATTCCAGCCTCGCCTCACTGCGCCGCTACCCGGTGGACCGGCTCAAGATCGACCGCTCCATCATCGGCGACCTGCCCGCGGACGAGAACGCCAAGGCGCTCACCAGCGGCATCGTCGGCCTGGCGCACGCGCTGGGCCTGCAGGTGATCGCGGAGGGCGTGGAGAGCGAGGCGCAGCGCGCATTCCTCGCCGCGCTGGGCTGCGACTTCGCGCAGGGCTACTTCACCGGCAAGCCGGTGGATGCCGACAGCGCCTCCGCGGACTACATCTAGTCCAGCTTGATGCCCGCCTGGGCGATGACCTTCGCCCACTTGGCGATGTCCTCGCGCAGGTACTGGCCGAACTGCTCCGGCGTCATGCCCAGGGCCGTCGCGCCCTGCTTCGCCCAGGCCTCCCTCACGTCTGCGCTGCCGGTGATCCTGGTGATCTCGGCGTTGAGGCGGTCGATGACCGGCCTGGGCGTGCCCGCCGGGGCCATCACCCCGAGCCAGATCGTCGCCTCGTAGCCCGGCACGCCTGCTTCCGAGACGGTGGGCGTCTCCGGCAGTACGCCGGAGCGCGCGCGGCCGCTGGTGCCGAAGCCTTTCAACTTGCCGGCGCGCACATTGGGCGCCATGGTGGTGATGGCGTCGAACATCATCTGCACCTGGCCGCCGAGGATGCCGACGCGCGCGCCGTCGCTGCCCTTGTAGGGCACGTGCACGACGTCGATTCCGGCCATCGATTTGAACAGCTCGCCGGCCATGTGGTAGGGCGTGCCCGGGCCGGAGGAGGCGTAGTTCATCTTGCCGGGCTGGCTCTTGGCCAGTGCGATCAACTCCGCCAGGCTGTTCGCGGGCACCGACGGATGCACCACCAGCAGCAGGTCGGAGTAGTTGACCGGCGCCACCGGCGCGAGGTCGCGCAGCAGCTCGAAGGGCTTTTTCGGGATCAGCGTCTCGTTCACCGTGTGGGTGTTCGACATCAGCAGGAGCGTGTAGCCGTCGGCGGCGGATTTGGCCACCGCGTCGGTGCCGACGACCGAGCCGCCGCCCGGGCGGTTCTCCACCACGAAGGGCTGGCCCAGGGGCTCCTGCAGCCGCTGGCCGAGGAAACGCGCGTAGATGTCGGCCGGGCCGCCCGCGCCGAAGGGCACGACGATCTTCACCGGGCGGCTGGGGTAGGCCTGGGCGTGGGCGAGCAGCGGCGCGGCAAGCAGCAAGGCGGCAAGCAGTTTCAAGTTCACGTTTTCTCCTCTTGGGCGAGACGCAGGAAGCGCCGCGCGGTCCGGTGGGTGATGTTGTCGATGTCCTCGGCCGTGAGCGAGAGCCCCTCGAGCTGGGCGAGCGGATGCTCGACGCCCATGTCGAAAGGGTAATCGCTGCCGACCATGATGCGCTGCGAGCCGAATTTGTCCAGGTTGAAGGCGAGCAGCTTCGGGTCGTGCGTCAGCGTGTCGAAGTAAAGGCTCTTCGCGTAGCGCGAGGGTGGCTCGGCAATGTGCTTGCGCGCCTCGGCGCGCACGCGGTGGCCATGGTCCAGGCGCCCCAGCGCGGCGGGGAAGGCGCCTCCGCCGTGCGCAAAGCAGATCCTCAGCTGCGGCAACCGTTCGAGCACGCCCCCCAGCAACAGGCGCGCGGCGGCGAGCGCCGAATCCGCCGGATAGCCCACCATGAACGGCAGGTAGTACTGGCCCATGCGTTCCTGGCCGATGGAGGGTCCCTGCGGGTGCACGAACAGCGGCATGTCCAGGGCCTGCGCGGCGGCGAAGAAATCGAAGAGCGCCGGGTCGTCGAAGTCGCGGCCGTTCACTTGCGAGCCGATCTCCACCGCGGCGAAACCCATGCCCTTCAGGCGCTCCATCTCGCGCACCGCGAGCTTCACGTCCTGCAGCGCCACGGTGCCCGCGCCGGCGAAGCGCCCCGGGTGCTCGCGCACCACGCCGGCGATGAAATCGTTCTGCATGCGCGCGAAGGCGTCCGTCGCCTCGGGCGAACCCCAGTAGCACAGCATGACCGGCACCGGGGAGAGGAGCTGCAGGCCGATGCGCTCGGCGCCCATGTCGGCGATGCGCCGCGCCGGCGCGAAGCTGCGCTCGTCGATCTTGCGGAATTCCTTTTCGCCAAGAAAGATCGTGGCATTGCAGGCGTCGTGCAGCTTGAGTGAGGGCCAGCCCGAGACGCCGTAGCGCTTCGCCCAGTCCTCCCAGCCTGGCGGGAGGATGTGCGTGTGGATATCGATTGCGGCGTGGGCCACCCCTATGCCGCCAGTTCGACATTGATGGACGGCGATGCCCGCAGCGTTTGGTAGACCACGCAATAGCGTTCCGTGAGCTGCAGCAGCTTGTCGAGCTGCGCGCGGTCGGCATCCGTGTCGAGCACGAACTTCAGCCGGATTTCGCGGAAACCCACCGGCGCATCCTTCGCCACCCCGAGCGTGCCGCGCATGTCGAGGTCGCCTTCTGCGAGCACTTCGCCGCCGCGCACGGCAATGCCAAGCGCTGTGGCCACGGCATTGAGCGTGACCCCGGCGCAGGCCACCAGCGCCTGCAGCAGCATGTCGCCGGAGCAGGCCGCGAGGCCGTCGCCGCCGGTGGCGGGATGGAGCCCCGCCTTCACCAGGGCGCGCCCGGTCTGCACGCTGCAGCTCACGCCTTCGCCAAGTCTGCCGTCCGCGCGCAGCGTGATGACCGCTGCCTGCGCGTCGGCGCGATAGCGTTCCTTGTAAGGCGCCTGGAGGGCGCGCAGGTCTTCGGCGTTCATGGGATCCTCCTAGGTGCTGCGCCCGCGCTTGTCCTTCTGGAGCTGCTCGATGGTGCGCAAGCTGATTTCCACGCCGGCCATGTTGGGGTTCACTTCCAGCGCGCGGCGCCACCAGAGGATGGCATTTTCGTAGTCCTCGATCTGGAAATAGACCTGGCCGTAGCCCGAGAGGGCGCCGAAATGCTGCGGGTTGCGCTTGATCGTTTCGTCGCAGTCGGCGAGAGACTTGCGGAATTCGCCCACCAGGTAGTACGCGGTGGCGCGCTTGTTCCAGCCTTCGGCGAAGGCGGGCCTGCGGCGGATCACCTCGGTAAAGGTGGCGATGGCTTCAGCGTGCCTTCCAGCTTCCATCTGCTCCACCCCCTGAGCCATCAGCCGGTCGATGTCGCCGCTGCCCGACCGGCCCCACAGCAGCCACAGCCCGCGCTCGGCGTAGCCACGCACGAAAAGGCTCTCGTCGTGCAACCGTTTGGCGAGCAGCGCCGTATCATCCATGCGGCCGTGGTTTGCGACCCACACCACGGCTTCGGCGCGCCGCTCGGCCTGCGGATTTTCCAGGGCGGCGAGCGCCTCCGCGCGCGTGGCGGGCGGTTCCGGGAATGCGGGGCCGGCGGCCAGTGTTAGCGCAAGCGAGGCGAGGAGGGTCCTGAGCATGAAGGGAGAACACATGAAAGCGAATTTCCGTCCGTTGATCATAGCTCTACTGGCGTTTCCGGTGACGGTCCTGGCGGCTGGCGGCGGCGACACGAACAGCAGCGAAGCCCCGGCTGACCCGATTATCGCTGCGGTGCAAGAAGCCAATGGGCGCAAGGATTACGCCAAATCGTCGGAAATCCTGCTCGACGCGGTCGCCAAGACCCCCGGCAACGCCGATTACCACAACCTGTACGCGTATTCGACGCGCAAGGGCGCCAACCCGAACATGGACCTGGTGTTCAAGCACTACAACGAAGCCCTGCGCATCAACCCGAAGCACCGCGGCGCGCATGAGTACATCGGCGAGGCCTACCTGATGGTGGGCAACGTGGGCAAGGCGAAGGAACACCTCGGCCAGCTGGACAAGCTGTGCTTCTTTCCCTGCGGGGAGTACACCGACCTGAAGAAGGCGGTCGCCGAGTACGAGGCGAAACAGAAGCGCTAGGCCGCGTCTTCGGGGCGGCGGGCGGATAGACTCCGCCCGTGCGCCCCAATTTCATCTTCATCCTCGCCGACGACCTCGGCTACGCGGACCTGGGCTGCTACGGCGGCCGCGCGGACTGCTCCCCGATCCTCGACCGCCTCGCGCGCGAGGGCCTGCGCTTCACCGACGGATACGCCAACTCCTCAGTCTGCTCGCCCACGCGCTTCGCCCTGGCCACCGGGCGCTGGCAGCACCGCCTGCGCGGCGGGGCGGATGAGCCAATCTCCAGCCGTTCGCGCGGCAGCGATGTGCTGGGATTGCCTCCTTCGCACCCGACGCTGGCGTCGCTCCTGCGCGATGCGGGCTACGCGACCGCCCTGGTGGGCAAGTGGCACCTGGGCTATCCGCCGCACTTCCATCCGCTGAAGAGCGGCTACCAGGAGTTCTTCGGCTCGCTCTCGGGCGGCTACGACTACTTCACGCACCGCGACACCGCGGGCGTGCTTGACCTGTGGGACGGCGACAGGGAGGTGGAGCGCAACGGCTACATGACCGACCTCATCACGGCGCGCGCAGTCGAAGTCGTGCGCCGCGCCAAATCGCCCTTCCTTCTTTCCCTGCACTACAGCGCGCCGCACTGGCCCTGGGAGTCGCGCGACGACGAAGCCGAAGCGCGGCGCATTGGCAAAATCTGGCACGCCGACGGCGGCTCGGTTGCGACCTACCGGAAGATGATCCACCACATGGACGAGGGCATCGGCAAGGTACTCGCCGCGCTGCCCGACCCGGCGAACACGCTGGTGGTATTCACCAGCGACAACGGCGGCGAGCGCTACTCCGACACCTGGCCGCTGGTGGGCAAGAAAATGGACCTGCTCGAAGGCGGCATCCGCGTGCCCTACCTCGTGCGCTGGCCCGCTCAAGTGAAGGCGGGCGGTGTCACGGCGCAGCACGCCATCACCATGGACTGGGTGGCGACTTTCCTCGAGGCCGCGGGCGTGAAGCCGCATGCCGACTATCCGCTCGACGGCCTGAGCCTGCTCAAGGTGCTGGAGAAGCCTTCGGCGCCCTTTGCGCGCGACCTATTTTGGCGCATGAAGTACCGCGCGCAGCGCGCGGCGCGCTCGGGCGACTGGAAGTACTTCGCGAGCGAGGACGGCGAGTTCCTGTTCAACCTGGCGCTGGATGCGCGCGAGCGCGCCAACTACGCCAAGCGCGAGCCGGCGCGGCTAGCCGAACTGCGTGCGAAGTACGAGGCCTGGGAGCGCTCGATTCCCGCGATGCCGCCGGACGCGGCTTTCTCCATCCCCTACACCCGCGCCGACCTGGCGCATCCCACGTGAGCCGCCGCGCGTACCGCATCCTGCCGACGGAAGGCAGGACTTTCCACCCCCGCCTGCTCGGGACGCGCGGGGCGGTGGCCTCGAACAGCAATCTGTCGGCCAACGCCGGCGCCGACGTGCTCAAGGCGGGCGGCAATGCCATCGATGCCGCGGTGGCGGCCGCGTTCGTCGAGGGCCTGGTCAACCCGCAGATGCACACCATCGGCGGGGAGTGTCCGTTGCTCGTTCGGCTGGCGGGCGAGTCGCGCGTCTACGCGGTGAACGGGAACATGGCCGCGCCCGCGCGCGCGACACCGGAGGCGTTCCGCGCACGCGGCCTCACCGACATTCCGGATGCGGGAATCCTCGCCGCGGGCGTGCCTGCCGCGTTCGGCGCGCTGGTGACGGCATTGCAGAAGTGGGGGACGATGCCGCTGCCCGAAGTCATCGCGCCTGCGATCCACCTGGCGAAGAATGGCTTCCCGGTCTCCGAGGGCCTGCGCAACCAGCACAAGTACGGCATCGGGCCGATGCAAAAGCGCTTTGCGGCCGAGTGGCCCGGCAGCGCAAAGCTCTACCTGCCGGTGCCCGAGGTCGGCGCGCTATTGCGCAATCCGGCGCTGGCGCGGACCTTCGAATACCTCGCCGCAGCGAAGGATCCGCTCGAAGCCTTCTACAAGGGCGACGTCGCTGCGGAGATCGCGAAGTACTCGAAGTTGAAGGATGGCCTGCTCGCGCGCGAGGACCTCGCTGGCTTCGAGACGAAGATCGAGGCGCCGGTGTCGCTGCGCCTGGGCGACACGGAGTTGTTCAAGACCGGGTTCTGGTCGCAGGGGCCGGCCGAGCTGCAGACGCTCGCGCTGATGTGGCGGCACGACCTGAAGGCCATCGGCTTCGGCACGCCGGACTATTGCCACCTCCTGGTAGAGGCGATGAAGCTGGCCTACGCCGACCGCGAGCAGTACTACGGCGATCCCTCGCAGGTGTTGGTGCCGGGCGAGATTCTGCTCTCGGCGGACTACACCCGGCAGCGCGCCGCGCTGATCGACATGCGGCACGCCAGCCGCGAGCTGCGCCCGGGCGATGCGCGGCGCAACGCGCCGCTGCTGCCCGAGGACGAAAAGCTCACGCCCAAGGACTGGGGCCCCGGGACCGTGCATGTGGATGCCGTGGACGCGAAGGGCAACATGGCGTCCTTCACGCCGAGCGGGGCGTGGATTTCCTCGTCTGAGGTGATCGAGCCGCTCGGTTTTCCTCTGTCGACGCGCATGATGACCTTCTACCTCGGGCCGGCGCACCACCCGAATGTCGTGGGGCCGGGCAAGCGCCCGCGCACCACGCTCACGCCCTCGATGGCATTCAGGAACGGCAAGCCCTGGATGGCCTTCGGCACCATGGGCGGGGACAACCAGGGACAGTGGCTGCTGCAGTTCTACCTGTGCGTCGCGGCGTTCGGCATGTCGATTCCCGAGGCGATCGAGGCGCCGCGCCTGTCCTCGGAGCACACGCCGGGCTTCTTCGCGCCGCACGCGAGCGAGCCCAACCGCGTGAGGATCGAACCCCGCTTCGGCGCGAAGGTGCTGGACGAGCTGCGCCGCCGCGGCCATGATCTGGACGTGGCGCCGGACTGGAGCGAAGGCTTCGTTTCCTGCGCCGCCTTCGACGAGGACACGGGCCTCGTCGAGGCGGGCTGCGACCCCCGCGGCTCGAAGTCCGAATGCTTTCCCGCTTTCGCCATCGCGTGGTGACCATGAAAACTGTCCTCGGCAGCGGAGTGCATCGTTACGAAGTGGTGGAGAACTGGGCCCGGCTGCCCGATGGCTGGGAGTTCAAGGACGTGGCGGCGGTAGCCTGCGACAGCAACGATCAGGTGTACGTGTTCAACCGCGGCGAGCATCCGATGATGGTGTTCGACCGCGACGGCAGGTTCCTGCGCTCCTGGGGCGAAGGCCAGTATCCGCGCGCGCACGGCCTGCACATCGACGCCAACGACACCCTGTACCTGACCGACGACGCCGGCCACGTGGTGCGCAAGTGCACTACCGACGGCAAGGTGCTGCTCGAGCTCGGCGTCCCAGGCAAGCCGACGCCCTACATGAGCGGCAAGCCCTTCCACCGCTGCACACACACGGCGCTCTCGCCCAAGGGCGAGATCTATGTCGCGGACGGCTACGGCAACGCCAGGGTGCACAAGTATTCCCCGGGAGGAAAGCTGCTCAAGTCCTGGGGCGAGCCGGGCACCGACGCGGGCCAGTTCAACGTCGTGCACAACATCGTCACCGACGCCGAGGGCTGGGTCTACGTCGCCGACCGCGAGAACCACCGCGTGCAGGTATTCGACGGCAACGGAAAGTACGAGACGCAGTGGGTCAACATGCACCGCCCCTGCGGCCTGTACTGCTGCCGCGGGAAGAAGCCGGAGTTCATCATCGGCGAACTGGGACCGGGGATGGGCGTGAACCGCAACCATCCCAACATCGGGCCACGGCTGTCCATCGTCGATGCCAAGGGCAAGCTGATCGCGCGCCTGGGCGGGGAGGCCGGCCCGGGGCTGGAAACGGGCAAGTTCGTCGCCCCGCACGGCCTGGCGGTGGATTCGCGCGGCGACATCTACGTCGGCGAAGTGAGCTACACCGAGTGGCCGAGGCTGTTCCCGGACATCCCGATCGCGAAGGGCATGCGCTCGCTGCAGAAACTCAGGAAACTATCCGTAGGGAGGAAGCAGAAATGATCCACGTCATCGCCGTTATCACCGCCAAGCCCGGCCAGCGCGACACCATCCTGCGGCACTTCCACGCCAACGTCCCGGCCGTCAAGGCGGAGCAGGGCTGCATCGAATACGGGCCCGTGGCGGATGCCGACAACGCGCTGTCCTTCCAGACCAGGCTGGGCCCGGACGCCTTCATGGTGGTCGAAAAATGGGCGAGCATGGACGCGCTCAAGGCGCACGCCGCCGCGCCGCACATGGCGGCCTATGCCGGGAAAGTAAAGGAACTGGTCGCCAGCCGGGTGATCCACATCCTGCAGCCGGCATGACCCTGCGCCGCGACCGCGCGGCGGCAATGCCGTTCATCATGCTGGCGACGCTCATCGACATGATGGCGATCGGCCTGATCATCCCCGTGCTGCCGGCGCTGGTGGGGGATTTCACCGGCTCGCAGGCGGACCAGGCATTCTGGTACGGCGTGGTGACCCTGGCCTTCAGCCTGGCGAACTTTTTCGCCTCGCCAGTCCTCGGTGCGCTGTCCGACGCGCATGGCCGCCGGCTGGTGCTGCTGCTCGGCTTCTGCGGCATGGCGTTCAGCTTCCTCGCCACAGTGTTCGCCACCGCCATATGGGTGCTGGTCGCGGTGCGGGTGGTGAGCGGTGCGATGCAGGCCAACCTCTCGGTCGCCAACGCCTACGTCGCCGACATCACGCCGCCCGAGCAGCGGGCGAAGCGCTTCGGCCTGCTGGGGGCGATGTTCGGCCTGGGCTTCATCCTCGGGCCGGTGGTGGGCGGCCTGCTGGGCGCGATCGACCTGCGCCTGCCGTTTCTCGCCGCCGGCAGCCTCGCGCTGCTCAACCTGTTGTACGGCTACTTCGTGTTGCCAGAATCGTTGCCGGCCGAGCGGCGGCGAGCATTCAGCTGGAAGGCCGCGAACCCCGTGAGTTCGCTGCGCGGCCTGGCGCAGCTGAAGGGCGCCGGGCCGCTGGTGGCCGTCATCGCCTGCGCCGGACTCGCGCAGTTCGTGCTCTACACCACCTGGGTGCTGTACACGACGTTCAAATTCGGCTGGGGACCGCTGGAGAACGGCTGGTCGCTCGCCGCGGTCGGCGTCGTGTCGGTGATCGTGCAGGGGCTGCTGCTTGGGCGCCTGCTGCGCTGGTTCAGCCCGCGGCGCCTGGCCGTGCTCGGGCTCATCTCCTCGACGCTCGCCTACGCGCTGTGGGGCGCCGCGAGCGAGGGCTGGATGATGTTCGCTGTCATCTTCGTCAACCTGCTGGGCGCCACGGTGGCCGCTTCCATCCAGAGCATCATTTCCGGGGCGGCGGACGCGCGCAGCCAGGGCCAGGCGATGGGGGCGGTAGGCGGCCTGAACAGCCTGATGGCGGTGATCGCGCCGGTGATCGGCGCGCCGCTGCTGGCGATGGTGTCGCACCTGCCGCCGGGGGACTGGCGCATCGGGACGCCGTTTTATTTCTGCGCTGCGCTGCAGGCTGCGGCCCTGATCGTGGCGGTCGTGCACTTCCGCCGCGAGCGTCTCGCTATACTGCGGGCAGCGAAACCTGCCGCCTGAGGGAGCCGCCATGACCGTCCACTCGATTTCGACCCAACGCGCCGCCGACCCTGTCCGGGAGGCGAAGATCCACCTTGCCGCGGCGCACCGCCTCGCCGTGCTCGATGAGCTGGAGGAGGGCATCGACAACCACTTCACGGTCACGGTGCCGGGGCGCGACGACCGCTACCTGATCCTGCCCTTCGGCCTGCATTGGTCGGAGGCGCGCGCCAGCGACATGATCGTGTTTGATGAAACCGGGAAGACGCTCGAGGGCGAGGGCGTGGTGGAACTCTCGGCGCAATGCATCCACGCGCCGATCCATCGAATCACGGGGACGCGGGTGGTGATGCACACCCACCAGACCTGGGCAGTGGCGCTCAACATGCTCAAGGACAATCGCCTGCTGCCGGCGAGCCAGACGGCGGCCTTCTTCCACGGCCATGTCGCCTACGACGACACCTACGAGGGCACCGCGGACTTCGTCGAGGAGGGCGAGCGCCTGGCGCGCGTGATCGGCGCGAAGCACGTCCTGTTCATGAAGAACCACGGCGTGCTGGTGACCGGCGACACGGTGGCGCAGGCCTACCGGCGCCTCTACAAGCTGGAGCGCGTGTGCCGCGCGCAGGTGCTGGCGATGGGCACCGGCAAGCCGCTGGAGGTTTTGTCCGATGCGATCGTGGCGCAGGTGCAGGCGCCGCCGGTGAACGACCGCCATTCGCGCATCGAGCGCGAGCGGCTGTTCTTCGAGGCGATGATGCGCATCCTCGACCGCGAGAACCCGGGCTACGCCGACTAGCGGCGCTGCAGGAACTCGAGCAGCAGCCGCAGCACCTGCGCGGGCTGCTCCTGCTGCACCCAGTGGCCGGCGCCCTCGACGAAGTGGCAGCCGCGGTCATCGGCGAATGCCCTGGTGCGCATCTTCTTCAGGTCACCCGGGCGCTGGTAGGGTCCCCAGTCGCTCCCGCCGGAGATGAAGCAGGCAGGCACTCCGATGCGCTTGCCGGCATGCGTGGCCAGGTCGTCGTTGAAGAGGCCGGTGGTGCGGCAGCGGTACCACTGCAGCGCGGCCTGGAAGCCGGTGCGCTCGAACTCCGAGCTGTAGACGCGCAGTTCCTCTTCGGACAACCAGGCGCAGGTTGCCTGCGGCATGTGCGGCGCGACGGTCTGCGCCATGTCCTCGGCCCGGTCCAGTATGTAGTAGGTCGGCAGCTTCGCCAGTTCCGCCGCGCTCCACGAGTCGAGCTCGTAAGGCTTGTTCTCTTTCCAGTCCGCGCTCTTGGTGTGGTAATACGCGCGCAGGAAGGCGTGCACGCCCTGCGGGCAGCGCAGCATGTCGGTTTCCGCTTCGCGCGTCGAGAAATACCACTGGTAATGCTTGCGCGGCTGCGGCAATGCCGCGAGCGCGTCATGCAGTGGATCCGGCGGCGGCAGCGGCGTGGCGGGCGGTCCGGCAAAGGGCGCGCTCATCAGCGCCACGGACTGGAAGGTTTCCGGATGCAGCAGCGCGCACCAGGCCGCTACCGGCGAGCCGAAATCGTGGCCAACCACGGCGTCCACCGATTTCACGCCAAGCTGGTGCAGCAGCGCCTGCTGGTCCCTGACCAGATTGGTCAGGCGGTAGGAGGCGAGATCGCCGTCGTAGCGTCCGTCCCAGCCCGTCGTGCGCCCGTAGCCGCGCTGGTCGGGCGCCAGCACGCGGTAGCCCGCCTGCGCGAGCGGCAGCATGACCTTGCGCCAGCTGTAGGAAAGCTCCGGAAAGCCGTGCAGCAGCAGCAGGGTGGGACGTCCGCCCGAAGCGTCGCCCGCTTCGAGCACATGCATGTCGAGCCCGTTCACGCCGCTCACCTGGCGCGAACGGATTCCGGCGGGCAGGGGAAGCGGTTTCAGCGGTGGCGCTTTCGCGCGAGGTCTGCGCCGGCGGCGAGCGCCTGCAACTTGGCGAGCGCGATGTCGCGCGACATCGGCGCCATGCCGCAGTTGGTACAGGGAAACAGGCGGTTCTTCGGCACGTACCGGAGCGCCAGGCGGATGGTGGCGGCCACTTCCTGCGGCGTCTCTATTTTGTCGGAAGCCACGTCGATCACCCCCACCAGCACGTCCTTGCCCTTCAGGAGCTTCATCAGCTGCGGCGGCACGTGCGAGTGGATGCACTCGAGCGACACCTGCTTGATGCTGCTCCGCGCCAGCGCCGGGAAGATCTCCTCGTACTGGCGCCACTCGCCGCCGAGCGTCTCCTTCCAGTCCAGGTTGGCCTTGATGCCGTAGCCGTAGCAGATGTGCACGGCGGTCGTGCACCGGAGCCCCTTCGCGGCGCGCTCGAGCGCCTTCACGCCCCACTTCACCGCGTCGCTCATGTAGACATTGAACGCTGGCTCGTCGAACTGGATCACGTCCACGCCGTCCTTTTCCAGCGCGCGCGCCTCCTGGTTGAGCAGTTCCGCGAACGCCATCGCGAGCTTCACCTTGT
>JANMUO010000112.1:0-6876 GCA_031391655.1 Betaproteobacteria bacterium | reverse complement strand
TGACGCGCCTGCGCGAGCGCGAGGTCGACGACCGCGTGCAGGTGGGCGACAGCGAAATCGACATCTTCATGGAGGAGAACAAGGCGGTCACCGCCGGCGCGGTGGAGTACGACGCCGCGCACATCCTGGTGCGCATCCCGGAGCAGGCGGTGCCCGAGCGCATCGAGCAGGCGCGCGCGCGCGCCGAGAAGGCGCGCGCCGAGGCGCTCGCGGGCGGGGACTTCGCGCGCCTGGCCGCCAGCATCTCGGACGCCGGCGACGCGCTGCAGGGCGGCTCGCTCGGCTGGCGAGCGCCCAGCCGCCTGCCCGAACTGTTCGCCGAGGCGCTGAAGGACATGAAGCCGGGCGACGTGAGCCCGGTGCTGCGCAGCCCGGCGGGTTTCCACCTGCTCAAGCTGGTGGACCGGCGCGGCGCCGGCGCCGCCGCGCCCGTGATGCAGACGAACGTGCGCCACATCCTGCTGAAGACCAACGAGGTGGTGTCGGAGGCCGAGGCGCGTCGGCGCCTGGCCGGCCTGCGCGAGCGCATCGTGGGCGGTGTCGACTTCGCCCAGCTGGCGCGGCTGAACTCGGAGGACGGCAGCGCCTCGCGCGGCGGCGACCTGGGCTGGATCCACGTCGGCGACACGGTGCCCGATTTCGAGCGCGCCATGAACGCGCTCAAGCCAGGCGAGTTGAGCGAACCGGTGCGCTCGCCGTTCGGCTTCCACCTGATCCAGGTGCTGGATCGGCGCACTGCCGACGTCAGCGTTGAACGCCAGCGCCAGCAGGCGCGCCAGGCGCTGCGCGAGCGCAAGATCGAGGAGTCCTACCAGGAGTGGTTGCGCCAGCTGCGAGACCGCACCTACGTCGAGATGCGGCTGGAGGAGCGTTGAGGACCATCGCCCTCACCTCGGGCGAGCCGGCGGGCATCGGGCCGGAACTGTGCGTCGCGGTGGCGCGCCGCGCCAGGCCGCGCGGCGCGCGCCTGGTGGTGATCGGCGATGCGGGCCTGCTCAAGGGCTGCCCGCACATCGAGCACGTGGCCCTCGATGCGCCGCGCAAGGCCGGGCGGCTCGATCCCGCCAACAGCACCTATGTCTTGCGGGTGCTCGACCGCGCCGTCGCCGGGTGCCTCTCGGGCGAATACGACGCGATGGTGACCGCCCCGGTGCACAAGGGCGTGATCAACGACGCGGGGATCGCCTTCACCGGGCACACGGAGTACCTCGCGGCCCGGGCGCGCGCGCCGCACGTGGTGATGATGCTGGTGGGCGGGGGGCTGCGCGTGGCGCTCGCCACCACGCACCTCGCGCTCAAGGACGTGCCGGGCGCCATCACGCGCGCGGGCCTGCTGGCGACGCTGCGGGTGATCGACGCAGACCTGAAGAAGCGCTTCCGCATCCGTCGGCCGCGCATCCTGGTGTCCGGCCTCAACCCGCACAGCGGCGAATCGGGGCACCTGGGGCGGGAGGAGATCGACGCCATCGCGCCCGCGCTCGCCGATGCGAAGAAGCTGGGCATCGCCGTGCAGGGCCCGATTCCCGCGGACACGCTGTTCGTGCCCGCGCGCTTGAAGGGCGCGGACTGCGCGCTCGCCATGTTCCATGACCAGGGGCTGCCGGTGCTCAAGTACGCGAGCTTCGGCGCCGGCGTGAACGTGACGCTCGGGCTGCCGTTCGTGCGCACCTCGGTGGACCACGGCACGGCGCTGGAGATCGCGGGCAAGGGCAAGGCCGATCCGGGCAGCCTCATCGAGGCGATCAAGCTTGCCATCCAGCTCACCCCGTCCGCCCGGTAAACGGCCGCACGTAGCGCGGCGGAGGTTCGGCCAGCACTTCCTGCACGACCCAGGGGTGGTGCGGAAGATCATTGCGGCGATCGCGCCCGCGGCCGATGACGTCATCGTCGAGATCGGCCCGGGGCAGGGCGTGCTCACGCTGCCGCTGCTGGCGCTGGCCGGGCGCCTGGAGGTCATCGAGATCGATCGCGACCTGGCGGCGGCGCTGCCGGCCGAGCGCATCAAGGTGCATGTGGCCGATGCGCTGGAGTTCGACTTCGGGGTGTTCCCCAGGGGCGTGCGCATCGTCGGCAACCTGCCCTACAACATCTCCACGCCTTTGCTCTTTCACCTTGCGCGCTACGCGGGCCGCGTGCGCGACCTGCACTTCATGCTGCAGCTCGAGGTGGTCGAGCGCATGGTGGCCAAGCACTCAACGCCGGAGTACGGACGCCTGTCGGTGATGCTGCAGACGCGGTTCAGGATGGAGAAGGTGCTGCGCGTCGGGCCGGGGGCGTTCAAGCCGCCACCGAAGGTGGAGTCGGCGGTGGTGCGGATGATTCCCCTGGGCACGCCGCCCGATTGCGACGCCAAGGTCCTGGAACAGGTGGTGCGCGAGGCGTTCAGCGCGCGCCGCAAGACCCTGCGCAATGCTCTTTCGCTGGAATCGGCCGACTATACCGAATTGGGTATAAACCCCCAACTGCGGCCGGAGAACCTCTCTCCTGCGGACTACGTGCGCATCGCGCGGCGCCTCAGCGGCCGCGTTCAATGAACTCGATCTTGTAGCCGTCCGGGTCTTCCACGAACGCGATCACCGTGGTGCCGCCCTTCACCGGGCCGGCCTCGCGCGTGACCTTGCCGCCCTTGGCGCGCACCGCGTCGCAGGACTGCGCGCAGTTTCCAACCTCGATGGCAAGGTGGCCGAACGCGCCGCCCATCTCGTACTTCGGCACGCCGTAGTTGTAGGTGAGCTCGATCACCGAGGCCCGGTCCTCGGTGTCGTAGCCGACGAAGGCGAGCGAGTACTTCTGCTCGGGCCGGTCGGTGGTGCGCAGCACCTTCATGCCGAGCACCTCGGTGTAGAACTTCACGGAGCGCTGAAGGTCGCCCACGCGCAGCATCGTATGCAGGAGTCTCATGGTAGCGAAAGTCTACAACGTCTCCTGCTGGGCCTCGATCCAGGATTTCACTGCTTCGATCACTTCCTTCGGCGTGCGCCCGGTGGTCCTGATCGGCGGCCCAATGCGCACGGTCACGGTTCCGGCGCGTTTCAGGAAGGCATTGCGCGGCCAGACCTTTCCCGCGTTGTGCGCCACCGGCACCACCGGCACGCCGCAGCTGACCGCCAGCCACCCGCCGCCGGGGTGGTCGGCGCGCTTCTGTCCCGGGGGCACGCGCGTGCCCTCCGGAAACACCACCACCCAGAAACCCTGCGCCAGGCGCTCGCGGCCCTTGCGCGCCAGCTCGCGCATCGCCGCCACGCCGCGCGAGCGGTCGATGGCAATCGGGCTCATCAGCGCCAGGCCCCAGCCAAAGAACGGGATCCACAGCAGCTCCCGCTTCAATACCAGCACCTGGGGCGGGAGGATTTCCTGGAAGGCGAGCGTCTCCCAGGCCGACTGGTGCTGCGACAGGATCACCGCGGGCTCGTCGGGCAGGTGTTTCCGCCCCTCGATCTTCCAGCGGATGCCGCAGATTACCCAGGCGAGCCAGATCACCAGCCGCGACCAGGCCGAGATGAGCCGGTAGCGCGCCATGCGCGGCAGCGGAAAGCTGGCGAGCGCGATGAGCGCGTAGGGCGGGGTGACGAGGATGAGCGCGAGCGCGAACAGCGCCGAGCGCAAGACCGTCATGGAGCGAGCTGCGCAGCGAAGGCGGCGAGGTTGGCGACGACGACGGTTCCCGGCGGCAGGCCTCCCGCGTCGCGCGTCTTCTTGCCCTTACCGGTGAGCACCAGCACCGGCTTGGCGCCGGCGGCGGCGGCGGCCTGCAGGTCGCGCAGCGAATCTCCGACCATCGGTACGCCTTCCAGCTCCACGTTCATGCGCTTGGCGATCTCGAGGAGCATGCCCGGCATGGGCTTGCGGCATTCGCAGTGCGAGTCGCCGGCGTGCGGGCAGAAGAACACCGCGTCGATGCGCCCGCCGGCCTGGTGCACCGCGCGGTGCATGGTGTCGTGGATGGCGTTCAACGTGGCCATGTCGAACAGGCCGCGGCCCAGGCCCGACTGGTTGGTCGCCACCACCACGCGCCAGCCGGCCTGCGTGAGGCGCGCGATCGCCTCGAGGCTGCCCTTGATTGGCTTCCACTCCTTGGGCGACTTGATGAACTGGTCGCTGTCGACGTTGATGGTGCCGTCCCGGTCCAGCACGACGAGCTTCATGCGAGTCGTCCTTCGGCGAGTTTCATGTGGCCATCAGGCTCAGGTCGGCGACCTGGTTCATGTAGGCGCGGGCGTGCTGCAGCAGCGCAATGCGGTTGTCGCGGACTGCTGCATCCTCGGCATTGACCAGCACCTCGTCGAAAAACAGCTTCGTGGGCCCGGCGAGCCTGCTGAGCGCGCTGAGCGACTCACCGAACTTCAACTGGCGCCGCAGTTCCATGGACTCCCCGCCGATGCTTTGCAGGGCATCCCAGTACTCGGTCTCGGCCTTGTCCTGGAACAGCTTCGGATCCGGCTTCTGCGCGAGGGCGTCGGGCGCGAATCCCGTCGGGACCTCGGCGCCGGATTTCTTCAGGATGTTGGTGATCCGTTTGTTCGCTTCCGCGAGTATCCGGCCTTCGTCGGTGGCGATGAATCGCGCAGCGCCGTCGATGCTTCCCAGCAGGAAATGCAAAGGCGTGGCCGCTCCCATCGGGCTCAAGACGGACTCGATCGCCTTTGCCGAGTAGCCCTTCTCGAGGAAGTAACTCCTTGCGCGCTCGAGCAGGAAGTCGACGACGATGGCCCAGTCCGGCCTCGCGTTCTCCGGCATCTCGGCGATTGCGAGTTCCACCAGCGCGAGCAGGCTGACGTCGATCTTCTTCTCGATCAGGATGCGCACCACGCCAAGCGCGGCGCGGCGCAGGCCGTAGGGATCCTTGTCGCCGGTCGGCGCCTGGCCGGCGCCGAACATGCCGGCGATCGTCTCGAGCTTGTCGGCCAGCGCGAGGGCGCAGGCGGTCGGGTCCTCGGGCAGCCGGTCCCCCGCGAAGCGCGGCCGGTAGTGCTGCTCGATGGCGTCGGCGACTTCGGCCTTCTCGCCATCGTGCAGCGCGTAGTAGCGTCCCATGATTCCCTGCAGTTCGGGGAATTCGCCCACCATCCCGGTGAGCAGGTCCGCCTTGCAGAGTTCCGCCGCGCGCTTGGCGAGGGCGACATCGGCCTTCAGCAAAGCGGCAATTCTCTGGGCAAGCGCGGCGATGCGCAGGACGCGGTCCCGCTGGGAGCCCAGCCGGTCGCGGAAGTACACGACCTTGGCCAGCTCCAGCGCGCGCACCTCCAGCGGCTTGCCCAGGTCCTGCCGGTAGAAAAAGCGCGCATCCTCCAGCCGCGGGCGCACCACGCGCTCGTTGCCGCCGACGATGTGGCGGGGGTCGGCCAGGTCCATATTGGACACGAGGAGGAATTTCGGCATCAGCTTGCCGCCTGCGTCGAACAGCGGGAAGTACTTCTGGTTCTGCCGCATGGTGAGGATCAGGCACTCCTGCGGCACTTCGAGGTACCCCGGGTCGAAGCCGCCGACGTACACGCTCGGGTGCTCGACCAGCGCTGTCACCTCGTCGAGCAGGCCCTCGTGCTCGCCCAGTCCCGCGCCGAGCGCCTGTGCCTGCGCCTGCAGCTGGCGCGCGATCTCGGCGCGGCGCTGCGCGAAGTCCGCGATGACCTTGCCGTCCTCGCGCAGTTGCGTCTCGTAGCTCCCGGCGTCCTGCACCGGGATCTTCGCCTTGCCCATGAAGCGATGCCCGCGCGTGTGCCGGCCCGACTCCAGCCCGAGCACCCTGCCTTCGATGAGCTTGGCACCGTGGAGCATCACCAGGCCATGCACCGGCCGCACGAACTGCGCCTCGCCGTCGCCCCAGCGCATCACCTTGGGCACCGGCAGCGCCTTGAGCGCCGCCTCCACCCGCTGCGCGAGCACGTCGGCCAGCAGCACGCCCGGCAGCGTGCGCTCCACGGCGTAGACAGTGCCCTTGGGCGTCTCGATCCTCACCAGCTGCACCGTGTCGACGCCGTGCTTGCGCGCGAATCCGGAAACAGCCTGCTCGGGCGCCTTGGCCGATGGTCCCATCACCTTGTCGCGTACTTCGGCTGCTTCGGGCCGCACGTGCGAGATCGACACGGCGAGCCGGCGCGGCGTGGCGAAGTAGCGCGCCGCGCTTTCGCTGGTGCGCAGGCCCGCCTGCTCGAGGTCGTTGACGAGGTGGTCGCGAAAGCTCCGGCCGAGCGCTTCCAGTGCCTTGGGCGGCAGTTCCTCGGTGAGGATCTCCACCAGCAACGTGTCCGATTTGGGCAGGGCGGCGGGTTTCTTTGCCATCGCCTAGGCCTTTGCCATCGGAAAGCCGAGCTTCTCGCGCGACTCGTAGTAGGCCTGCGCCACTGCGCGGGCGAGCGCGCGCACGCGCCCGATGTAGGCGGCGCGCTCGGCAACCGAAATGGCGCCGCGCGCATCCAGCAGGTTGAAGGTGTGCGAGGCCTGCAGCACCATCTCGTAGGCGGGCAGGGTGCTTCCCGCTTCGATCAGGCGCTTCGCCTCGGCTTCGTAGTCGGCAAAGTGCCGGAACAGCATCTCGGCGTTCGAGAGCTCGAAGTTGTAGCGCGATTGCTCGACCTCGTTCTGGTGGTACACGTCGCCATAGCTGACCCCGGGGGTCCACACCAGGTCATAGACCGATTCCTTGTCCTGCAAATACATTGCCAGGCGCTCCAGGCCGTAGGTGACCTCCCCGAGCACGGGCTTGCAGGCCAGGGCGCCAGAAAAGATTCGTGTGATCCGTGTCGAGCGCGACGTTCAACGCCACGGTCGTGGCCACGTTCACCAGCACCTGCTCGCTGTTGGCCACGCTGTAGTTGTTCCGCACCACCACGTCGTACAGCCCGCTCTGCGGCACCGTCATGTTGAACAGGCGGAGGG
>JANMUO010000037.1:0-5438 GCA_031391655.1 Betaproteobacteria bacterium | reverse complement strand
CACCATCTCGCGTGTGGCCGAGCGCGCGATGCCGGTCAGCGGTGCCTCCCAGCGCAGGCCCTCCTCGATCGCCGGCCGCATCAGCGCCCGGTTGTCGCGCAGCGCCACGAGCTGCGCCGCCACCACCTTCGATGCCCTGTGGATGGGTGTTCCGGTGCTGACCTTGGCAGGCGAGCGGCCCGCGTCGCGCAGCGCGGCGAGCATTCTCGGTGGGCTCGGGCTGGAGGACTGGATCGCCGCGTCGGAGGAGGAGTACCTGCGCATCGCGCTCGCGCAGGCAGCGGACACGGAGCGCCTCGCCGCGCTGCGCGGCTCCCTGCGCCGGCGCCTGCAGGCATCGCCGCTGATGGACGAGGCGCGCTTTGCGCGCGACGTGGAGGCCGCGATGCGTGAAATGTGGCGCACTTGGTGCGGGCAGGCCGTCGCGTAGAATGGCGCCTGTTTTTCCAGCGAGGCCAACATGTTCGGGGACTGGTTCAATACGAAGGAAGTCGACGCAGTGGCCGACGCGATCGTCGCCGACCTCGTGCAGAGGTTGCCGCCGTCGCCGGGCCCGCACACGCGCAAGACCGCCGACCGTCTGCGCAAGACGCACGACGTGATCTTCGCCCGCATCGAGCAGTTCGTGCGCACGCAGCGGCTCAACATCTACAAGAAGGCGCACCTGGGCAACCGCGTGAGGTGGGCGCTGCGCGAGGCCGGCTACTCGAACGAGTTCACCGACGCGCTCAGCTACGAGCTGGTCACGGTGGCGACGCTTGCGTCGCGCGCGGCACGCCAGGCCGCCAAGCCGGGCGCCTGAGGCGCAGCCCGTGCTGAAGTGGCTGTTCGGCGCCAAGTCGCAGCCGCAGCCCGCTTCCGCCGTTGCAGGCCCTGCCAGCGAAGCGCTGGCCCGCGCCCTGGCCCATCACGAGGCGGGGCGCTTCGAGCAGGCCGACGCCGCCTACCGGGAGGCGCTGGCGGCCGATCCCGCGAATGCTGAAATATTCATCCAGCTCGGCCGGCTGCTGCGCCGCGTCGGCCGCGGCGAGGAAGCGCTGGACAGCTACCGGCGCGCGCTGGCGCTGAGTCCCGGGTCGGTCCTTGCGCAGCTGCGCGTCGGAGAGACGCTCGCCGCGCTGGGCCGCCACCAGGAGGCCGTCTCGGCGCTCGAGGAGGCGGCGGCGAAGCATCCCGACTACGCCGCGCTGCATAACAGTCTCGGCGCCGCGCTGCGCGAAGCGGGCAGGCTGGACGATGCGCTCGCCGCCTGCCAGCGCGCAGTAGCGCTGGAGCCTGGCCTGTATCTGGCGCGCTTCAATGTCGGCAACCTGCTGCGCGAGAAAGGCTTCCTCGCCGAAGCGGTCACCGCTTACCGCGGCGCGATCGGCGTCAATCCCGGCATCGCCGAGGTGCACAACAACCTGGGCAGTGTGCTCAAGGACATGGGCAAGGTGCAGGAGGCGCTGGACTGCTACCGGCAGGCGCTGGTTCTCAAGCCGGACTTCGCCGACGCGTTGTACAACGCGGCGCAACTGCTGCGCGACAGCGGCCAGGTCGACGAAGCCGTCGGCGCGTTTCAATCCGTCATCGATGCGCGCCCGGGCATGGTTGAAGCGCACTACGACCTGGGCAACCTGCTGAAGAACAGGGGCGACAAGGCGGGCGCGCTCGCCTGCTACCGCAGCGCGCTGCAGGTCGATCCCGATTACGCAGAGGCGCGCTGGGCGCATGCCATGACGCAGTTGCCGATGGTCGCGGAGGACGACGCCGAGATTGCGCGCAGCCGCGCCGACTTCGCCGCCGAGCTCGGCGCACTGGAGCGCTGGTGCGAGGCGGCCGGTCCGGTGAAAGCCGCGCGCGCGGTGGGCGTGCAGCAGCCCTTCTACCTCGCCTACCAGGAGGGGGACAACCGCGAGCTGCTGTCGCGCTACGGGACGCTGTGCTCCCGTCTCATGGGAGCCTGGCAGGAAGCCGCGGGCCTGCGCCCGGCAACGATCGTCACGCGCGCGGAGATCCGCGTCGGCATCGTGTCGGCGCACATCCACGACCATTCGGTCTGGAACGCGATCGTGAAAGGCTGGCTGCAGCGCCTGGACCGAAGCCGCTTCGACCTGCGCCTGTTCCACCTCGGCAAGGCGAACGACGTCGAGACCGCGCTCGCCAAGACCATGGCGACACACTATACGTACGGCAGGACGGACCCGGTGGAGTGGGCGCAGTTGA
The DNA here is from genome assembly GCA_031391655.1 of Betaproteobacteria bacterium. Classification (GTDB taxonomy): domain Bacteria; phylum Pseudomonadota; class Gammaproteobacteria; order Burkholderiales; family SG8-39; genus JAABQT01. Next base: position 3,233 of record JANMUO010000037.1, on the reverse strand, counting down.
TCCTCGGCCACCAGCTCGACGTGCTGATCTACCCCGAGATCGGCATGGACCCGACCACCGCGAAGCTCGCGAGCCTGCGCCTTGCGCCGGTGCAGGCCACTTCGTGGGGCCATCCGCACACCACGGGGCTGCCCACCATCGACTATTTCCTCTCGGCCGAAGGCCTCGAGCCGCCTGGCGCGGAGGCGCATTACACCGAAAAGCTGGTGCGCCTGCCCGGCTTGGGCTGCAGCCTGGAGCCGGCAAAGGTGGCGAGCGCCGCGGTGGACCTCGCGACCTTGGGCATCCGCGAAGGCGTGCCCGTCCTGGTCTGCGCCGGCACGCCGTTCAAGTACACGCCGCGGCACGACGCCGTGCTGGCGGCGATCGCGCAGCGCCTTGGCGAGTGCCAGCTCGTGTTCTTCACGCCGGGCAGGGCGGACGCGCTGATGGGCAGACTCCGCGCCCGGATGGCGCGTTCCTTCGCTGCCGCGGGCCTCGAGCTGGATGCCTGCGCCGCCTTCGTGCCGTGGCAGAGCCGGTCGCATTTCCACGGCCTGATGTCGCAGGCCGATGTTTTCCTCGACACGCTTGGGTTCTCGGGATTCAACACCGCCCTGCAGGCGATCGAAAGCGGACTGCCGGTGACCGCCTGGGAAGGGCGCTTCCTGCGCGGGCGGCTGGCAAGCGGCATCCTGCGCCGCATGGGCATGGACGAACTGGTGGCCGGCGACGACGCGGCATTCGTGGACACCGCGGTGCGGCTTGCGCAGGACGCGGCCTGGTGGGGCGCCGTGCGCGAGCGCATGGCTGCGGCGGCGCCGAAACTCTATGGCGACCCGGAGCCGGTACGCGCCCTGGAGAAATTCCTCGAGGGCGCGGTCAGGAAGTAGCGTCCTCGCCCTTGTTTGCGGGGGCGAGGTCGGGCTCGCCGCAATGCTTCAGGATCTCGGCGCGCGCGCGGTCGCGCAGGCGCAGCGTGGCAGCCCAGTCCTTGCCGTCCGGCGCGATCGGCGCGCACACGGTGACCACCACCGGTGCGCGCCGCGCATACCAGGTGCCGTCGCGCAGCACCGAGCGCACCCCGCGCAGCGCCACCGGCACCACCGGCAGGCCGGCCTGCGCCGCGACCTGGAATGCGCCCGCGCGGAACGCCATCAATCCCGTGTTGCGCGTCAGCGTGCCCTCCGGAAATATCGCGATCGAGGCGCCGGCGCGCGCCGCCTCGACCATCACGTCGGCGTGCTCGGCGCTCTTCTGCACGTCGAAGCGCTCCACGAAGATGGTGCCGAAGCCGCGCAGCAGGGCGCGCATCAGCGCGTTGTCCTGGAACTCGCGCTTGGCGACGAAGGAGAACACGCGCGGTGCGAGCAGCGCCACCAACACCACCGCATCGAGGTAGCTCGTGTGGTTCGCCACCAGCACCACGGGCCCCGCCGGCATGCGGTCCGCATTGCGGATCAACAGCGGGATGTCCGCCGCGCGCAGGAACAGGCGGCACACCGCTCCGCCGACGCGCCAGCTGGCTGCGGGCCCGGCAAGCGCTGCGGTGAGCAAGGCGAAGGGGAATAGCAGGCCGAAAGCCAGGTAGACGCGCAGCGCGTAAAGCGCGCCGAGCGTGGTGCGCCAGCCGCGCCGCAACTGCGGTCTGGCGCTGGCGAGCGTCAGGCGCAGCAACTGCAGCCACACTGCCTGCGGCTTCACCGACGAGGGTCCGCGCTCGTAGAACTCGCGCGCGGCCACGCGGCGGATCTTGCCGCTGGAGGTCTTGGGCACGGTGGCCGGTGGCGCGAGCACGATGTCGTCGGCCGGGCCGCCGAGGAGCGACACTGCCAGCTCGTTGATCATGCGTTTCAGGTCATCGTGCCGCGCTTCGTCCTTGTCGCGCATCTCGGCCAGCACCACCACGCGCTCGGTGCCGCTCGCCGCGTCGCGGCTGCCGAACACGGCCACGCAGCCGCGCCGCACGCCGGCCAGGTCGCCGACCGCCTGCTCCAGCTCGTAGGGGCTGATGTTGCGGCCGCCGCGGATGATGATGTCTTTCTCGCGGCCAGTGAGGAACAGCGTGCCGCCGGACAGGTAGGCGCGGTCGCCGGTGTTCAACCATTCGCCCGCGAACAGCGCCTTGGTTGCCTCCGGATTGCGGTAGTAGCCCGAGGTGGACGACGGGCCGCGGAACTGCAGCAGCCCTTCCTGGCGGTCGGGCTGCTCCAGCCCCGCGGCATCCACCACGCGGATGTCGTGGCCGGGGATCGGCGTGCCGCAGCCGATCACGGTTAGCGGCGATAGGTCATCGGCGGCCGCCTCGAGAGCTTCGCCGGTCCGCGTGAAGTGCCCGCGGTCGAGGCGATCGGCGCGCCAGGGCGAGCCTGGCGTGGTGATCGCGACGCCCACCGAAGATTCCGCCAGGCCGTAGGAAGGCGAGAGCACGTTTGCGCGCAACCCGTACTTCGAAAAGCGCCGCTCGAATTGCACGATCGTGTCCGGGCTGACCGGCTCGGCTGCGTTGAACGCGAAACGCCAGGTGGACAGGTCGATGCCCTCCATGTCTTCGTCCGCAATGCGGCGCAGGCACAGCTCGAAGGAAAAATTGGGCCCGCCCGACATCGTGCCGCGGTGGCGGTGGATGGCGCGCATCCAGCTCACCGGCCGCGACAGGAACGCGAGCGGCGACATCAACACCGTCGGGAACCCGAGCACCAGGGACGCGAAGTTGGCGCCGATGAGCCCCAGGTCATGGTAGAGCGGCAGCCAACTCACGAATACGTCCTGCGGGCCGGCGTTCACCGCCTCGCCCATCGCGCGCACATTGGCCATCAGGTTCGCGTGCGACAGCACCACGCCCTTGGGACTGCCGGTGCTGCCCGAGGTGTACTGCAGGAAGCCCATCTCGCCGGGCTTGCCGTGCACCGGTTCGAATTTCTCGCCGGGGGACTTGTCCAGGTCGGCGGGCACCAGGACCAGCCGCAGCGACTGGACCTGCGCGCGCAGGAGGTAGGCGAGCGCCTTCGCCTCGGGCACCGTGATCATGATCGCCGCGCGGGCGCTCTTCAGGATCCCGACGTGGCGCGTCATGTGGTCTTCGATCGTCGTCAGGCGCGCGGGCGGGTAGAGCGGCACCAGCGTATGCTTTATGGGTTCTTGTAGGTTTTACTTAGAAGGTCTTGCAGCAACTTTTGTATGACGTTATAACTTTTCACACTCGTTAGAATAATATCTTGTTGCATCGTTGCCATCATTCAAGCGTAAAACTG
>JANMUO010000383.1:0-3204 GCA_031391655.1 Betaproteobacteria bacterium | reverse complement strand
TGCAGGGAATGGCAAAGGGCGAAGTCGATGCCAGCATCGTGTGGGGGACCGCGTTCACCGTCGCCCGCAAGGAATTTCCCGATGCCAAGTTCCAGATGGTGGAGGGTTATGTGCCCGAGCCCGATCAGCGCTGGAACCTGAATTTCGTTGTCCGCAAGCAGGACAAGACGCTCATGGAGTTCATCAACGGCGGCATAACCGAACTTTTGTCGAACGGCAAGATAAAGCAGATAGTCGAGAGCTACGACGTGCCCTTCTATGCGCCTTTTTCGTGACCTGTTTTCTGTCAGGGAGGTTTGTTTAACATGGTTGGTTTGAAATCCGTTCTGAGGAATTGCGCGGTGGTTTCCGCGATGGTGTTCGGGCTTGCGATGATGGGGTCCGTGCAGCCGGCGGCCGCGCAGCACAAGGCGAACGCGAACGACATGGAATTGCCGACGAACGACGCCGCGGTTGTCGAGGCCGGCAAGGCGAAGTTCGCCCAGCGCTGCTCGTTCTGCCACGGCGGGGACGGGCACGGCGGCAAGGGACCGTGCCTTTCCTGTGGCGTATTCAAGTACACCGGCAACACCAATTCGGAGATCTACGGCACGATAGCCGTGGGCGTACCCAAGAACATGGGCGGTACCATGGGCGCTTTCGGGACGACCATGAGCATGGAGGAAATAATGAGTGTCATCACCTTCCTGCGCTGGGAGGAAAAGCGCCGGATCGCGGCGGGTGAAATTCCCGATCCGAAGAAGAATGAGCAGGAGTTGCCGGTATTCCCTACCACCAATTAGAGTACTGCAGCACTAGTACAAAAGGCCGGCTGATGCCGGCCTTTTGCATTTTCGGACAGGTTCGGTCAGTGCTTGCCGGTGCTGCCGAAGCCGCCCCCGCCTCGCGCACTTTCCTCGAACGTATCGACGACGTTGAACCCGACCTGGACGACCGGTACCACGACAAGCTGGGCGATGCGTTCCATGGGATTGAGGGTAAATGCGAGGGCGCCTCGATTCCACACCGAAACGAAGATCTGCCCCTGGTAGTCTGAGTCGATCAGGCCGACCAGGTTGCCAAGTACGATGCCGTGCTTGGCGCCCAGGCCCGAGCGCGGCAGGACGATGGCGGCCAGGCCGGGGTCGCCGAGGTGAATGGCGATGCCCGAAGCCACGAGTTGGCTGTCGCCCGGCTGCAGGACCATTGGCGCATCGAGGCAGGCGCGCAGGTCGAGGCCGGCGGCACCGGGCGTGGCGTACTGCGGGAGACTGTCGCGGATCCGGGGATCGAGGACCCGGACTTCAAGCCTTCGCACGCGAGCGCTTCTCCCCCGCCAGCATGCCGGCGATGTGCGCGAGAAGCTTGCGCGCAAGCTGCAGCTTGGGACCGCGGCCCAGCGGATGCGCGCCGGCGTCGTCGAACAGGGTGATCTCGTTGTCGTCCGCGCCCAGCGCCCGCTGCGCGAGATTGGCCGCCAACAGGGGAATCTTCTTCCTGGCGCGCTTGGCGCGCGCGTGATCAGCCAGCTTCTCGCTCTCGGCCGCAAACCCGACGCAGAACGGCGGGTTCTTCATCGCCGCCACGTAGGCGAGGATGTCGGGATTCTCGGCGAGGTCCAGGGTCAGCCCGGCGGCCCCCTTCTTGATCTTCTGCGCGGCGCGGTTTCTTACCTTGTAGTCGGCGACCGCCGCCACCGCGATGAACACGTCGCTGGCCGCTGCGGCCTTCTTCACCGCCTCGAACATCTGGTCCGCCGTCCTCACGCTGATGCGCTCGACGCCGGCTGGTGCCGCGAGCGCCACCGGGCCGCTCACCAGCGTCACCTTCGCCCCCGCTTCGCGCGCGGCGCGCGCCACTGCGTAGCCCATCTTGCCGGAACTGGCGTTGGTAATCGAGCGCACCGGGTCGATCGGCTCCTCCGTCGGTCCGGCAGTCACCAGCACGCGCTTGCCGGTGAGCAGCTTGGGCTGGAAAAACGCCTCGATCTCCTCGATGATCTCTTCGGGTTCCAGCATGCGGCCCATGCCCACCTCGCCGCAGGCCTGGTCTCCGGCAGCCGGCCCAGCCACGAACACGCCGTCGCCGCGCAGCGTATGCAGGTTGCGCTGCATCGCAGGGTGCTCCCACATTTCCACATTCATTGCCGGCGCCGCCATCAACGGGCAGCGGCGTGCCAGGCACAACGTGGAAAGCAGGTCGCTTGCGAGGCCTCCTGCGAGCTTGCCGAGGAAATCCCCGCTGGCCGGCGCCACCACGATCAGCTCGCGGTCGCGCGACAACTCGATATGCCCCATGTTGTCCGGCACGCGTGGGTCCCACAGGTCGGTCCACACGGTCTGGCCGGTAAGCGCCTGCAGGGTGACGGGGGTGACAAAGCGAGTGGCTGCCTCGGTCATCACCACGCGCACGTCCGCCCCGGCCTTGACGAGAAGGCGAGCAAGTGCGGCCGCCTTGTAGGCGGCTACCCCGCCGGTGATGCCTAGCAAAAGCCGCTTGCCCTTCATGGTCATCGTGCTTCGGGCTGGCGCGTTAAAGGAAGCGGGATTCTAGGGGAATTCGACAGGGGGCGCTTTGGGGATCGCCGACTGGCCGCTGCAGGAAAGGCCGCGCGAAAGGCTGCTGGAACAGGGCGCCGCGAGCCTGTCGGACGCCGAGTTGGTGGCCGTTTGCCTGCGCTCCGGTATCCGCGGCAAGAGTGCGGTGGACCTGGCCCGCGAGTTGATCGGGCGCTTCGGCGGCCTCTCGGGCCTGCTTGCCTGCGACTTGCCGGGCCTGCTCCAGGTCAAGGGGCTGGGAGGCGCAAAGGCGGCGCAGATTGTGGCGGTGCTCGAACTCGCCCGGCGCTCTCTGCGCGAAGGCCTGAAATCGGGCAGCGCGCTCACTTCGCCGGGGGCGGTGCGCGATTTTCTGCGCCTCACGCTGGGCGCACGCGCCCACGAAGTGTTCGTGGTCTTGTTCCTGGATGCCCAGCATCGCGTGTTGAGCAGCGCCGAGCTTTTCCGCGGTACGCTCACGCAAACCAGTGTCTATCCCCGGGAGGTGGTGAAGGCAGCGATGGCCGCCAACGCCGCCGCGGTCATCTTCGCGCACAACCATCCATCGGGCGTCGCCCAGCCGAGCCAGGCGGACGAGATGCTGACGCGCCAACTCAAGGACGCTCTGGCGCTGGTGGAGGTCAGGGTGCTCGACCACTTCATCGTTGCCGGCAACCAGACCCTGTCC
>JANMUO010000412.1:0-16888 GCA_031391655.1 Betaproteobacteria bacterium | reverse complement strand
TCATCAACTTCTTCCCGGAAGCTCGGCGCCACCAGCTGCTCATGGACCTGTCGCTCAACCTGAAGGCCGTGATCTCGCAGCGCCTGATCCCGCTCAAGGAAGGCAAGGGCCGCGCGGCGGCGGTGGAAGTGCTGCTCAACTCCCCGCTGATCTCCGACCTGATCTTCAAGGGCGAGATCCATGGCATCAAGGAAATCATGAAGAAGTCGCGCGAACTGGGTATGCAGACCTTCGACCAGGCCCTTTTCGACCTCTACGAGCAGGGCCGCATCAGCTTCGAAGACGCCCTGCGCTTCGCCGACTCCACCAACGAAGTGCGCCTCAACATCAAGCTGCACGGCAAGGAATCCAAGGACAAGGACCTGTCCAAGGGCATCGAGCACCTGGACATCGTCTGAGATGGCCAAGATCGTCGGAATCATCCTGATCGTCGCCGGCACGCTGGCGCTGGCCTACGGCGGCTTCACGTACACGAAGGACTCGCATGACGTGAAGCTGGGCCCGATCCAGTTCTCCGTGAAGGAGAAGGAAACCGTCAACGTGCCCATCTGGGCCGGCGCCGGTGGCATCGCGATCGGCGTGCTGTTGCTCCTGTTCGGGGGAAAGAAGCCCTAGCGGGCGCAGGCCTTGAGCGCGCTGTTCGCCTTTCTGCACCACCTCGCCGCGTTCGCGCTGGTCGCCACCCTGGTGCTCGAGTTCGTCCTCATCCGGGGCGACATCGACGTGCGGACTGCGCGCCGGCTGCAGCTTGCCGATCTGGTGTTCGGCCTGTCTTCCGGCGTGGTACTGCTCGTCGGCCTGTTGCGCGTGTTCCAGTTCGAGAAGGGTGCGTCCTACTACTTCCACAGCGCGCCTTTCCTCGCCAAGCTTTCCCTGTTCGCCGTGGTCGGGCTGCTGTCCATCGTGCCCACGCTGGAATTCCTCTCCTGGAGGAAATCCGTGAAGCAGGGGCAGGCGCCGGTCTTGAGCGCCGACAGGCGCCGCAGGCTGCTTGCCGTGATTCACCTTGAGCTGGTGGGCGTGGTCCTCATCCTCCTGTGCGCCGCGCTGATGGTCAAGGGAGTGGGCCACTTCGGCTGATGCGGCCCTTCAAGTTCTGGCTGGCCGCTCTTGGGGCGCTTGTTGGGCTCGTCCTGGTCGCCGCCGGCTTTGCGCTCTATTTCTATTTTTCCCCTGAACGGCTGGTCGCGCGCGCGCTCGATTACGAGCGCTCGCTCGCGGGCCTTGTGCGCAAGGAAGCCGAGCTTCCCGGCGGGATCCGCTACGTGTACCTGGACGGCGGCGCGGGCGAGCCGCTGGTCCTGCTGCACGGCTTTGGCGCCAACAAGGACAACTTCGCACGCATCGCCAAGTACCTGACGCCGAAGTACCGCGTCATCATCCCGGACCACATCGGATTCGGGGAGTCGTCAAAACCGCCCAAGGCTGACTACACCCCGCGCGCGCAGGCTGAGCGGCTGCGCCTGCTGGCGCGCAAGCTGGGCGTCACGCAGCTGCACCTCGGCGGCAACTCGATGGGCGGCCACATCGCGCTGACCTACGCCGCGCTCTACCCGAAGGAGGTATCGAGCCTGTGGCTGCTCGCCCCCGCCGGCGTGTGGAGCGCGCCGCAGAGCGAGACGCGCAAGCGCATCGAGGCCACCGGGCAGAACCCGATGATCGTGAAGAACGAGGAGGAGTTCGCGCAGCTGGTTGGCATGGTCACCGCCGTGCCACTGCCCATCCCGCGGCGCTTCCTCGACGTGCTGGCGCAGGAACGGATCCGGAATCATGACCTCGAGCAGCACATCTTCAAGCAACTGGCGCAGGATTCCGTCGAGCAGCGCATTCGCGGTCTGGCCACGCCGGCGCTGGTGGTGTGGGGATCGCAGGACCGGGTGCTGCATCCGGGTAGCGCGGGGATACTGCAGCAGCTGCTGACCAAGTCGGAAGCGATCCTCATGCCTGGTGTCGGGCACATGCCGATGCTGGAGCAGCCCGAGAAGTGCGCGCTCGACTATGTGATCTTCCGGGCGAAGCTGTAGAGTGCTTGACTCATGAACGACGAGAAAATCACCGTCCGCGTCACCTCCACCGGCCAGACTCTGGACGTGGTGGTGTTCAGCAAGCGCGTCGAAGTGATCACGGTCGTCCTCGGCGAAGGCGTGCACAACATGCGCTGCTCGCTCACCCCAACGCGCAACGGATTTGCCTACGCAGGAAGCGCGATGGGCCGGGAAATCGTCTATGAGCGCAGCCAGGCGCAGGTCAAGGCCGACATCGAGAAACTGGATCCGAGGCTGAAGGATCCGAGGCGGCGCTAGCGGCTTGCCATGGACTACCGATGCCCGCTTTGCAGCACCAACCTGGGAAAGCGCAAACTGACGCAGGCCATCGTGGCGCGGATGGAGACCGAGTGCGCCCACTGCAAGGGCGTCATCCGCCTCAATGTCCACCGGGCAGAGGCGATCACCGTCCTGCTCGGTTTCGGGGCGATCGTGGTGCTCGCGGCGTTCGCCTATCGGACCCAGAGCCACAACCTGGCGCTGGCCGCGTTTGGCGCCGCGATGGCGGGGGCGCTGGCCTTGCCCCTGCTCGAGCATACCTACCTGCGCACCTGGCCGCGCTACGCAAGGCGCTAAGGCCGGTTGCTCCCCGCCACGACCTTGAATTCGTAGAGCCGGCACTCGATCGGCCCGTTGAACAACACCGTGCGACGTGACGTCTGCAGGCGGATCAGCTTCTCCATGCGCCGGTCGGCGGTGAAAAAGTAGCAATTCCATCCGGCGAAGTTCTGCTTCAACGCATTGCCAAGCTTCGGATAGAACCGCGCCAGCTCCTCGCTCTCACCGATCCGTTCGCCATACGGCGGATTGGCGATCATCACCCCGGACTGCGCCGGCGCCTTGCGCGAGAGCACGTCGCTCGCCTCCAGCGTCACCCAGCGTTCCACGCCCGCAGCCCCGAGGTTCCTGCGCGCCGCCGTCAGCGCCGTCGCGTCCGAATCGCTGCCGAACAGCTGTAGTTTCGGAGCCTTCTGCGCCGGGCTCGACGCTTCCTCGCGAAGCCGCTTCCATAGCGTCGCATTGAAAATATCCAGCTTCTCGAACCCGAACGAACGCTTCATCCCCGGCGCCCGCCCGCGCGCCATCGCCGCCGCCTCCACCAGGATCGTCGCCCCGCCGCACATGGGATCGAGCAAAGGCTCGTCGAACTGCCAACCAGAGAGCATCACGAGACCCGCCGCCAGGTTCTCGCGCAGGGGCGCTTCGACCGTTTCCATGCGCCAGCCACGCTTGAACAGCGCCTCGCCCGAGGTGTCGAGATACAAGGCGCCGCGCTTTTCCTCGAGGAACACGTGCACCCGCACATCAGGATCGGCGCGCTCCACATTCGGCCGGCGGCCGACGTCGTCGCGAAAGCGATCGCAGACCGCGTCCTTCACGCGCAGCGTGACGAACTCGAGGCTTTTCACCGGGCTCTTTTGCGCCGTGACATAGACGCGCAGCGTGCGGTTCACGTCGAAGAGCGAGAACCAGTCCACCGCGCGCGCCGCGGCGTAGATGTCTTCTTCGGATTTGTATTCGAACTCTGCCACCCGCCACAGCACGCGCGAGGCAATGCGCGACCAGAGGTTCGCGCGATAGCAGGTCTCCCAGCTGCCCGAGAACCCGACGCCGCCCTGCGTGGGTTCCGGCGCCGCGACGCCGAAGGACTTCAGCTCCGCGGCGAGCAACGGCTCCAGCCCCCGGGGGCAGGGAGCGAAGAACGCCTCAGGTCGGCTTGAAGACGACAAGGAAGACGGCGGCGAACAGCACCACCACCGGGAACTCGTTGAACCAGCGCAACCAGACGTGGGATTTCGTGTTGCGCCCGGCACGGAAATCGAGCATCAGCTTGCCGCACCAGGCGTGGTAGGCGACGAGGAGCAGCCCCAGCGCGAGCTTGGCGTGCAGCCAGGCGCCGGAAAATCCGTAGCCCAACCACAGCCACAGGCCGAACACGATGGTGAGCAACGCGCCGGGAGTCATGATTCCCCAGAAGAGTTTCCTCTCCATCACCTTGAAGCGCTCCTGCGAGACAGTGTCCTCGGCGAGCGCGTGGTAGACGAAGAGACGCGGCAGGTAGAACAGGCCCGCGAACCAGGTCACCATGAACACGATGTGCAGCGCCTTCAGCCAGAGCATGTCAGGTCAGGAGCCTTCTGCGCGTGAGCATCACGGCGAGAGCAAAGCCACCGACAGCATAGGCGAGGAGCACGCCCACGTGCAGCAGGATCGATTGGGGAATCTCCCCCAGCAACAGCGGCCGGGTCAGCGCCACGCCGTGGGACAGGGGCAGGATCTGCGCCGCGACCTGCACCGCCAAAGGCAACTGCTCGGTGGGGAAGAACACCCCCGAGAGCATCATCATCGGCGTCAGCACCAGCGTCATGTAGTAGCTGAAGAAATCGTACCCGGTGGCGAGCGCATTGAACGCCAGGCCGATGCCCGCGAAGGCGAGCCCGATCAACATCACCACCGGGATGGTGCCCAGCGCGAGCGGCGAGGCGGCAAAACCGAACGCCGCCACCACCGCCAGCATGCAGGCGCCGGCGGCGAGCGACTTGGTGGCCGCCCAGGCCCATTCGCCCGCCAGGATGTCCTCCAGCGTCATCGGCGTATTCAGGATCGCGTCCCAGGTCTTTTGCATGTGCATACGCGAGAACGCGGAATACAGCGACTCGAAGGTGGCGGCGAACATGCTCGACGAGGCGAGGAAGCCGCCGGCCAGGAACGCAAAGTAGCTGGTGCCGCCCATGTTGCCGAGCAGGGACCCGAGGCCGTAGCCCAGGCCGAAGAGAAAGATGAGCGGATCGGCGAGGTTGCCGAGGATGGAAGGAATGGCGAGCTTCCTCCACACGAGGAAGTTGCGCCGCCACACCGCTAGGAAACGCAGGTTCACGGCGTCAGTCGCGCAGGTCGCGCCCGGTGAGCTTGAGGAACAGGTCTTCGAGGTTCGCCGGCCGGTGCAGGTACGCCAGTTCGTGCTGGCCGCGCAGCCCCGCGATCACCGGCTCCACGTCCGCGGCGTAGCAGAACACCGTCTCCCCCGCCCGCTCGACGCGCGGCGCGAGGCTCTTGGCGTGCTCCATCCACTGCTCGACGCCGTTGCCGTGCACTTCCACGACCTGCGGCTCGATGTGGTCCGCAATCAGCGCGCGCGGCGTGCCCTGCGCGATGATGCGACCGTGGTCCATGATGGCGATACGCGAGCAAAGGCGCTCGGCTTCTTCCATGAAATGCGTGGTGAGGATCAGCGTCTTGCCCTCCTGCCGCAGGCGCCGCAGCCGCTCCCAGATCAGGTGCCGCGCCTGCGGGTCGAGGCCCGTGGTGGGCTCGTCCATGAACACGAGCTGCGGGTCGTTCACCAGCGCGCGCGCCAGGGTCAGGCGCCGCTTCATGCCGCCGGAGAGCGCCTGGATGCGCGCGTCCGTGCGCCCGGCAAGGCCGGCGAACTCCAGCAGCGCCGGGATGCGCGCCTGGATATCGCCGTCCTGCAGGCCGAAGTAGCGCCCGTAGACCACCAGGTTCTCGGCCACGGTGAAGTCCGGGTCGAGGTTGTCCATCTGCGGCACCACGCCGACGCGCTGGCGTGCGATGCGCGCTTGCGCAGGCACGTCGTGTCCGAGCAGCCGGATCGTCCCTGCGCCCGGCGCCAGCAGGCCGAGGCACAGCTTCAGCGTGGTGGTCTTGCCCGCGCCGTTGGGTCCGAGCAGGCCGAAACATTCACCCGCGGCCACCTCGATGTCCACGCCGGCGAGCACCTCGGCCGCGCCGTAGGACTTGCGCAGGCCTTTCACCGAAAGGCTCACTGCCAGTTCCCCGTCACGATGGCCTTCAGTTCCGGCAGTTTGCGATGGAAGAAATGATCCGCCCCCGGCACCACCAGCACCGGGACGCCTTGCGGCTGCGCCCATTGGAGCACCGCCGCGTGCGGGATGGTGACGTCCAGTTCGCCGTGGATGACGAGCGTGCCCGCCGGAACCGGCGGCAATTCGAAACTGGTCACCGCGGCGCCGACCAGCACCATGCGCTCCGACTTCACCCTGGTCCCAAGCTTCGCCGTCATCGCCGCGCCAAAGGAGAAACCCGCCAGCACCGGATTCACCGCCTTCGCATGCGCGAGCACCGCGGCGAGGTCCTCGACCTCTCCCCTGCCTTCGTCGTGCCCACCTTCGCTTTCACCCACGCCGCGGAAGTTCGGCCGCCAGGCGCTGTAGCCCAGCTCGACGAAGGCGCGTGCCAGCGTCTGCGCCACCTTGTTGTCCAGCGTGCCGCCGAACAAGGGATGCGGGTGCGCGATGAGCGCGACGCCGCGCGGTGTTGCCGCGGGCTCGTCCACCGCGCACTCGATGCGGCCAGCCGGCCCGGCGACCGATTCGCGCCGCGTGCCGGCGCGCATCAGATCCTCAACCGCTCTACGGGTCGGCCGTGCCTGAGGTGTTCCTCGATAATCTCGTCGATGTCGTCGCGGTCGACGTAGGTGTACCAGACCGCCTCCGGGTACACGACCACGCAGGGGCCTTCCTCGCAACGGTCCAGGCAACCGGCCGTGTTGACGCGCACCTTCCCCTCGCCTGCCATGCCCAGGTCCTTCACGCGCTTCTTGGCGTAGTCGCGCATCTCCGATGCGCCCTTGGCGTTGCAGCAGGGGCGCTGCTCTGCCGGATCGCGCTGGTTGCAGCAGAAAAAAACGTGGCGTTCGTAGTACGAGGACATGGGGCGCGCATTCTACCGCAGCGGGTCCTCGCGCCGCCGCGCCGCGAGGTGGATCAGAAAGCTCAGGGCCGCGAACGGCCACAGCGTCGCCACCAGCCGGGTAAGCCCGTTGAAGTTGAGGAAATGCGCCTGCTGCCAGACCTTGAGCATCGCCGCCATGTAGGGATTCTGCGGTGCGAGGTTGACCAGGATCGCGGCCACCATCAGGAGAACCGCGGCCATGGCCAGGCGCGCCACTCGCGGCAGGCTCACGGCAAGGAGCGCCGCCGCCAGCCCTGCGACCAGGCCCTGCAGCGCGCCGGGCGTCAGCCACGCAAACGCGTCCTGGGCGCGCAGGATCACGGCAAAGGCGAAGGTCTTCACGGCAAGCGCGGCGAGCACCAGGACCACCACCAGTACGCGCACCCGCGCGCCGGGGGCGGCAATTGAGGACGCCAGCAGCGCCACCGCAGCGAGATTGGCGGCAGCAGTCACCGCCTCGATGGCGACGAAGAGTTCGGGCGCGCGCGCCGGGCCCGCCGGTCCCGCCAGCAGGTCGCGAAGGTCTCCGACGCCGAACAGCAACATCGCGGGATTGAGCTGGGCGAACAGCCACAGGCCGAGCAGCGCCAGCCCGAGGTCGGCGTGCGCCCCGGGCAGCAGGGCGCGCGCGCGCCATTGGCGCAGCGGCTGCTCCCACGTCCCGGCGAGCAAGCCTGCCAGCGCCCCGGCAAGCGCCCCGGCGGCATTGCACAGCAGGTCGAGGCTCGAGGGAGTGCGCGTCGGCAGGTAGCTCTGCGCAGCTTCCATCAGTAACGAGAGGCAGGCGCCGAGTGCGGCCGCCCCGAGGACCGCGGCCGGACCGCGCACGCGCGGGCGCATGGCCAGCACGCCCAGCGCGCCCAGCAATGCGTAGCTGATGACGTTGGAAACGACGTCGAACCAGAGGATCGACCGCGGCCAGGGGCTGGCGAAGAACTCCAGCGGCGAGCCGCCGTGCTCGCGCCACCCGGCAAGCGGGTGGAGCGACGCATAGACGACGAGCGCCAGGTAGACGAGGAGGAGGAGCCGCGCGAGCGGTGTGCCGCGCAACTTAGGCGGGATGCGGGTGCGCCGGCCTCGAGGCGAGCGACCCGACCACCATGCCGAGGATAGCGAACGCGAGGCCCACGAACTGCGTCGGCCACAGGCCGTCGGGCGCGAACGCCTCCGCCAGCAGCCAGGTCGACAGGCCGAGCAGGATAGAGGCCATTGCGCCGGCGGAGGTGGCTCGCTTCCAGAACAGGCCCGCCACCAGCGGCACGAAAGCGCCCGCCAGCGTCACCTTGTAGGCGTTCTGCACCATCTCGTACATGGTGCTCTTCGAGTTCAGGCCGAACAGCAGCGCCGCCAGCGTGAAGCACACCATCACGATGCGCAGCGTGAACATGAACTGCCGCTCGCCCATGTTGCCGTAGAAGGGCCGCAGCACGTTCTCTGTGAACAGCGCGGTGGGCGCAAGCAGCGCGCCCGAGGCAGTGGACAGGATGGCGGAGAGCAGCGCGCCGAAGAACATCACTTGCGCCCAGACCGGCACGCGGTCGCGGATGAAGTGCGGCAGGATGAACTGGATCTCGCGCGCATCGTCCGACTTGAACAGCTGCGCGAGCTGCGGATCGACCACCAGTGCGGCGTAGGCGATGAAGATGGGGACGAAGGCAAAGGCGAAGTACACCACGCCCCCGATCAGCGTGCCCCTGACCGCGGTCGACTCGTTCTTCGCCGAAGTGACGCGCTGGAACACGTCCTGCTGCGGGATCGAGCCGATGGCGAGCGTTGCCCAGGCCGCGGCGAAGGCGAGCCACTCCTTGCTGCCGCCCTCCGGCCAGAAGCTGAACTTGCCGGCGTCCGCGGCCGCGGCGATCACCTTGCCCGTGCCGCCCGCCATGTCCGACACCAGGAGCGCGACGATCCACAGCCCGATGATGATCACCACCGTCTGGAACAGATCCGTCCAGGCCACCGACCACATGCCGCCCCAGATGGTGTAGCCCAGCACGATGGCGGCGCCGAGCAGGATGCCCTCATTGAGGCTCAATGCGCCGCCGGAGAGCACGGTGAATACCAGGCCGAGCGCGGTGAGCTGCGCCGAGGTCCAGCCGAGGTAGGACGCGGTGATGGCCAGGCTGGTGGTCACCTCGACCGGCCTGTTGTAGCGCTTGCGGTAGAAATCGCCGATGGTGAGCAGGTCCATCCGGTAGAACGCGCGCGCAAAGAACAGCGCGACGAACACCAGGCAGAAGGACGAGCCGAACGGATCGGCGACGATGCCGCCCAGGCCGTCGCGCGCGAAGGTCGCCGACACCGAGAGCACGGTCTCGGCGCCGAACCAGGTGGCGAACACCGTTGTGACCGTCATGTAGAGCGGCAGGCGCCGCCCCGCGACGAGGAAATCCCTGGAGTTGGCGACGCGCTTGGCAGCCCAGAGGCCGATCCCGATCGTGATCAGGAGGTAGACAACGACTGAAGTGATCAGCATTGCGCCGCAATAATAAACAAGATCAGCCCGGCCGCAAGCAGGCCGAGCAAACCCGCCAGCAACCGGTTGCGGCGCACGTTCTCCTCGGCCAGCCGCTCCAGCGCCGCCTGTAGCGCCCCCATCCGGTCCTCGGCCAGCAACCGGTGCAGCAGGCGCGGCAGTTGCGGCAGCGTTGCCGCCCAGTAGGGCGCTTCCTGCCTGAGCGTCCTCACCAGGCCGCGCCATCCCAGCTGATCGCCCATCCAGCGCTCGAGGAACGGCTTGGCCGTCTGCCAGAGGTCGAGGTCCGGATCCAGTTCGCGCCCCAACCCTTCGATGTTGAGCAGCGTTTTTTGCAGCAGCACCAGCTGGGGCTGGATCTCGACGCCGAAGCGACGCGAGGTCTGGAACAGGCGCAAGAGGAGTTTTCCGAAGAAGATCTCCTTCAGCGGCCGCGCGAAGATCGGCTCGCACACCGCGCGGATCGCGGCCTCGAATTCGTCCACCCGCGTCGCCGCCGGCACCCAGCCGGCGTCCAGGTGCGCCTGCGCCACGCGGCGGTAGTCGCGGTTAAAGAAGGCGAGGAAGTTCTGCGCGAGGTAGTTCTTGTCCACCTCGGTGAGCGTGCCCATGATGCCGAAATCCAAGGCGACGTACTTGCCGTCGTCCGACACGAAGATGTTGCCCGGGTGCATGTCGGCGTGGAAAAAGCCGTCGCGGAACACCTGGGTGAAGAAGATCTTCACCCCGGCCCGCGCAAGCTTCTGGATGTCCACGCCCTTGGAGCGCAGCAAGTCCACCTGCGACACCGGCGTTCCATGCATGCGCTCCATCACCATCACGCGCTCCGAGCACCAGTCCCAGTACACCTGCGGCACCGCGAGCAGCGGCGAGCCCTCGAAATTTCGCCGCAGCTGGCTCGCGCTGGCCGCCTCGCGCAGCAGGTCCAGCTCGTCCTCCAGATGGCGCGCGAACTCGGCCACCACTTCGCGCGGCTTCAGGCGCCGGCCATCGGCCCACAGGCGCTCGACGAGGCCGGCCGCGGTCTCGAGG
The DNA here is from genome assembly GCA_031391655.1 of Betaproteobacteria bacterium. Classification (GTDB taxonomy): domain Bacteria; phylum Pseudomonadota; class Gammaproteobacteria; order Burkholderiales; family SG8-39; genus JAABQT01. The sequence continues at coordinate 6,619 of JANMUO010000412.1, read as the reverse complement.
AGCGCCACGTCCTTGGCGATCGCCGCCTCGACCCCCGGGCGCAGCACCTTCACCGCCACCTCGCGTCCATCCTTCAGCCGCGCAATGTGCACCTGGGCCACCGAGGCGCTCGCCACCGGCTCCTTGGCAAACTCGGAGAACACTTCAGCGATCCCCCGCCCGATGCCCTTCTCGATCTCGGCGGCCGCCTGCTCGGCGGGAAACGGCGTCACCTGGTCCTGCAGCTTCGCCAGCTCGTCGGCGATGTCCAGCGGCAGGAGGTCCCGTCGGGTGGACAGCAACTGGCCGAACTTGACGAATATCGGCCCCAGCGCCTCCAGCGCCTGGCGCAGGCGCACCGCGCGGTCCGGATCGGCCTGAGCCGCATAGCGCGGCAGGAAGCGGTGCAGCCGGAAACGCAGCGCGACCCAGAGGATGCGCAGCAAGCGGTTCATGCGAGCCGCTCGAGGCGCTTTTCCATGCGCTCCAGTGCATCGCGCAGCCGCGCCACGTCCGAAGAGAAAGCGTTGAACTGCGCGCGCGGGGCGAGCAGGCGGCTCTCCTCCACTGCGTACTCCATGAACCCCTCGCCAAGGCGCCGCAGCGCGTCGGCCTGCCAGGCGGCGAAGCTGCGCGCCGCGCCGGCCATCGTGTGGGCCGCGGCATCGCCGAAGAGCTTTGACAGGTCTTCCTCGAAATCCCAGCGCAGGTGGCGCGCGAGATGCAGCACTTCCTGCGCGAGGCGCGCATTGCCCTCGATCTGCACCGTGCGCATGAAATGCTCTTCGCCGCGCAGGAGGGCGGGCAGCGAACCGGGGCTCAGGGTGATGGTGAGGCCGGCGCTGTTGCCGGGCGCCACACGGCCGGATTCGAGAATCGCGAAGCACAGCGACGGCAGCGGCGGGGCGCGCAACTCCACGCTCTCCCCGGCGAAGGGCGCCAGCCGCTCGCGCGCCCACGGCTCGGCCTCGAGCAGGCGATTCAGGGCGAAAGCAAACGGGTTCTCGAAAGCGGCCATGCAAACAAAAAGGGCCACCTTGTGGTGGCCCTCGGTGAGTATAGACCGGTCAGTGCATCTGCTGGATGCCGGCGAGCTGCCAGCCGGCAGACCCATCCACGGGCTTGGAGAGGTTCCACACCTCTTCAAAACCGGCGGGCGACGCCCCGGGGGCCTCGCTCGCCAGGCCGGAGAAGCGCACGCTTGCCCAGTGCCGGTCGCCGTCGGTGGCCACCTCGAGCAGGTCGGCGTCCAGCGTGACGACATCGGTATGCTGTGCGCCGCGGCTGCGCAGGTCCTCGCTCAGCACGGCGAACATGTCCGGCGTGGTGACCTCGCGCAGCTCGTCCAGGTTGCCGCTGTCGTTGGCCATCTGCAGCTTGATGAAGTTGGATTTCGCCGCACGCAGGAATCCCTTCACGTCGAAACCCGCGGGGATGCCGGCACGTGGCGCGCTCGCCGTGGCGCGCGCATCGAAGCCCGCGGCCTGCGAGGGCGGCGGCGCGGCTACGGTCTCGCTGCCAAGGCCCGCGTACTGCAGAGGGCGGGCTTCTGCGCGCGGCGCGCGCAGCATGCGAACCAGCGCGATCGCGGCGAACACCAGCAGTCCCACCAGCATTCCGGTCAGCAGCGTCGAGAGGATCGGGCTGTCGGCGAACATCGCGCCCAGCAGACCGCCGATCGCGAGTCCGCCAAGGATCGGCATCCACTTGCTGCCGGCTGTCGCGGGCGCCGCAGCGGGCGCCGCCTGCACCGGCTTGGCGGGCGTGGCCTGCGCCGGGGGCGCGGTGACATTGCGCTGCGCGCCGATCGTGCGACCACCGCCCAGGCGCCTTGCCTCCGCCTCAGGAAGCGCGAGCGCGAAACCAAGCACCACCGTCGCTACTGCCATCCACAGCCTGCCCATGACACCCATCCTCCATCGTCCAGTGTGTCTGAAGATGCTACCCCAGTTTGACGCCACGATGAACAGCCGCGACGCCCGCGCTGAGGTTGAAGTATTGGACCTCGGCCAGTCCGGCGCGTTCCATCATGGCGGCCAGCTCGGCCTGGTCCGGGTGCCTGCGGATGGACTCCGCCAGGTACCGATAGGCGGCGGCGTCGCCCGCAATCTTCTGCCCCAGCCAGGGCAGCAGCGTGAAGGAGTAAAGGTCGTAGGGTTTTTCCAGCGGCTTCCAGATCCTGGAGAACTCGAGCACCAGCAGGCGCCCCCCGGGCCTCAAGACGCGCACCATTTCCGCGAGCGCCGCCTCCTTGCGCGTCATGTTGCGCAGGCCGAAACCCACGCTCACACAGTCGAAGCTGGCCGACGGGAACGGCAGCCGTTCGGCGTCGCATTGCACGGCCGGGACAAGGCAACCCGCATCGAGCAGGCGATCGCGGCCACGCGCCAGCATGCTGCGATTGATGTCGGTCGCCCAAACCTCGCCCGTGGGGCCGACGCGGCGGGCAAAAGCGCGCGCGAGGTCCCCGCTGCCGGTGGCGACATCGAGCACCCGTTCGCCCGGCCTCAAGCGAGCCACGCCGACTGCGAAGGCCTTCCACAGCCGGTGCAAGCCCAGCGACATGAGGTCGTTCATCAAGTCGTAACGGGGCGCGACACGGTCGAAGACCTCGTCCACGCGGTCGCGCTTTTCGGCCTCCGGGACGCGCTGGTAGCCGAAATCCGTGTCTGACATGAGTAAGTGCCGGCTTACCTTAACGGTTAGCGCCGGCGGCGTGTAGCTGCTTCAAATAGCCCGCCCAACGCGACTCCTGCTCGGTGCCGAGCTGGTACAGGTATTCCCACGAAAAGATGCCGGTGGCGTGCCCGTCGGAGAAAGTCGGCTGGATGGCGTAACTGCCTACCGGCTCCACCTGGCGGATCTCGATGTCTTTCTTGCCCACCTGCAGCACTTCCTGCCCGGGACCGTGCCCGCGCACCTCCGCCGAGGGCGAAAATACGCGCAGGTACTCGTAGGGCAGGCGAAAGCTGCGGCCGTCATCGAAGGTGACCTCCATCACCCGCGACTGTTGGTGCAGCTTGATCTCGGTGGGGGTGGGCACGGGAGGGCGATGATACCGCCTCCATTTGCAACAATACCGTCACGAAAGGTTCTTAATATCGTCAATATGGCAGCCAACATATTGGTGGTGGAGGACGAGCCGGCGATCCAGGAGCTGATCGCGGTCAACCTGGAGCATGCCGGCCACCACGTCATCCGCAGCAAGGACGCCGAAGGCGCGCTCAACATCGTGAAGAACGCCCTGCCCGACCTGATGCTCATCGACTGGATGCTGCCGGGCATGTCCGGGGTGGCGCTGGCCCGCCAGCTGCGCCTGGAAGAGCGCACCAAGCAGATCCCGATCATCTTGCTTACCGCGCGCAGCGCCGAGACCGACAAGATCGCCGGGCTGGAGGCAGGGGCCGACGACTACGTCACCAAGCCGTTTTCGCCGAGGGAACTCCTCGCGCGCATCAAGGCCGTCCTGCGCCGGCGTGCGCCGCAGATGACCGACGACCCGGTGGAGGTCGGCGGGCTGCGGCTTGAACCCTCGACGCACCGGGTGTTCGGCGCGAAGAAGCCGCTCGATCTCGGCCCCACGGAGTTCCGCCTGCTGCATTTCCTCATGACCCATGCCGAGCGCGTGCACTCGCGCGCGCAGCTCCTCGACCAGGTATGGGGCGACCACGTGTTCGTCGAGGAGCGCACGGTGGACGTGCACATCCGCCGCCTGCGCAAGGCGCTCGAACCCTCCGGCCACGACCGCCTGGTCGAAACGGTGCGCGGCTCCGGTTACCGCTTCACCGCCACGCCCGCTTGAATCCCGCCTGGGCGAGCGCGCTGGCGTTGGGGCTGGCCGCCGCGGCAGCGGGGGTGGTCTGGCATTGGGCAGCAGCGGCGGCAATCCTTGCGCTGGGCCTCGCGTTCCAGGCTTCGCAGCTCGCCGCATTCCTGCGCTGGACGCGCCGGCCGGCCCTGGACACGCTTCCAGCCGGCACAGGGGCATGGGAAGAGGCGCTCGCCGCGCTGCACCGCCACCTAAAGGGGCGCAACGAGGACCACGTGCGCCTGGTCCTGGCGCTGGAGCGCTTTCGCGCGGCCGGGCGCGCATTGCCCGACGGCGTGGTGATTCTCGACCGCGAGCGCCGCATGGAGTGGTGCAACCCCTACGCCGAGCGCCATTTCGGCATCGACGCGCGACGCGACCTCGGCCAGCCGGTCATGAACTTCGTGCGCCACCCGGATTTCGTCGCCTACCTGGAGCGGGGCGACTACCGCGACCCGGTGACGCTGCGCCTGCCGCGCAGCGACGCCGTGCTGCAGTTGCGCCTGATCGAATTCGGCGAGGACCAGACGCTGCTCAGCTCGCGCGACATCACCGCCCAGGAAAAGCTGGAAACCATGCGGCGCGATTTCGTCGCCAACGTGTCGCACGAACTGAAGACGCCGGTCACCGTGCTCTCGGGTTTCGTCGAGACGCTCGGCGACAAGTCCATCGAGGTGAGCCCCGCGCAGCGCCAGCGCTTCCTCGGCCTGATGGCGGAGCAGGCGCGGCGCATGCAGCAGCTGGTCGAGGACCTGCTTACGCTCTCGGCGCTGGAGTCCAGCCCCGCGCCGCAGGACGAGGCGCCGATCGAGATGCTGCCCTTCGTCGAGCAGCTGGCGGAGGAGGCGCGTGCGCTGTCGGGCAACCGCCACCGGGTGCTGGTGCGCGTGGACGGCGATTGCCGCCTCACCGGCAGCGCCAAGGAACTGCACAGCGCCTTCTCCAACCTGGTGTCCAACGCCGTGCGCTACACGCCCGAAGGCGGCGCGGTGACGCTGTTCTGGAAGCTGGATGGCGCGCGCGGCGTGTTCGGCGTCGAGGACACCGGCATCGGCGTCGAGCCCCGCCACATCCCGCGACTCACCGAGCGCTTCTACCGCGTGGACCAGGGCCGCTCGCGCGACACGGGCGGCACCGGCCTGGGCCTCGCGATCGTCAAGCATGTACTGACGCGCCACCAGGCGAGCCTGGACGTGGAGAGCGAGCTGGGCAAGGGTTCCGTGTTCCGCGCGGTATTTCCGGCGCAGCGCATCACGCCCCTCGACCCGGCCAGGGCGGTGGCCTAGTCCGGCAACACTTCGTAAGACAGGCGCTCGTAGTCGGTGCCGCGCTCGATCACCTCGAGCAGGCGCACGCGCAGCGGCTTGTGGATCGCCACCTCGAGCACGCGCTTGGGCTTGAACCAGCCCGCCGCCGTCACCAGCGTGGGCGGCGCCTGCAGCGCCGGCACCGCAGCCAGCGCAAAGGCCTGCACGTACTTCTCCTCGGCCACGTTGACGCCGATGGCGCGCACCGCCGCCGCGATCGGCACGCCCGGCAGGAGCTTCACGCCGCAGTACAGGTCACCCGCGTTGGTCGACATCAGCCAGCGCACCTGGCCGAGCTGGAAGCTCTTGCCGTCTCCCGGACGCACGCCGACCAGCTGGCCGTGCGCCATGCGCTTGCCCGGATTGCCGGCGCGGCGCACCATTCTCAGCCCCTGCGCACTTTCGTCCTCGAGGTGCCAGTGCTCGAGCAGGAACCCCTGCGCCACGCTGAAATCCTCCTCGTCGCGCGTGCTGACCCGGCCGAATGTGGCGATCTCGTCGCGCTGCAGCGCGGTGAGTTCCTTGAACTGGCTCGCGCCGCGGAATACGCGCCCGGAGATGTAGTAGTGGATCGCCGCGAAGTCGGTGCAGCACTGCGCCACGTCCATCACGCGCATGCGCTCGACGCCGCGCGCCGGGCGCGCCTGGCACCACTGGCGGTACAGGAACACGAGCAGCAGCTCGCAGGAGGGCTGCACGCAATCCTCACCCAGCGCGAGCCTGGCGGGCGATTCGCCCTTCCTCAGCAGCGCGACGCGGTTGCGCAGGCTCTTGGCGAGGCGGCGCTCGTCCAGGGTGCGGATGGCCTCGCCTTCGGCGGTGCCGCGCTCGGCGCAGCGGTCCCCGGCGAGGTCCACGGCCAGCGGCTGCAGCTCGCCCTCCTGCGCGGGCGGCTTGGCGGACATCTCGACCTTGTCGGCCCAGCGCTCCAGCAGGTACGCGACGAAGGTGAGCTGGCGCGGGCCCAGCTCGTTCGGGTTGCACATGCCCATCAATATGGCGCGCATGTAGGCGATGCGCGGCGAGGTGTCGTGCACATCGCGGTTGAGGTAATCCTTCACCGGCTCGTCGGCGATGCCGAGCGCCTCGGCGCGCGCGTAGACCTGGTGCAGGCCACGCCAGTCGCGGCCCGGCACCTGGCGGTAGGCGCGGTAGTGGTGGAACATGCGCAGCCCCGAATAGGCGAGCGCACGCTGGCAGATGAGCGCGCGCTGCGCGCGCAGCGACGAGGCGTCCGACTGCAGGCAGCGGAGGTAACCGAGCCTCATCTGCTCCCACAGCTCGATGGTGTCCTCGAACACCGCCGCTTCCGACTCCAGCATCGGCAATGCGCGGTTGGTGAAGCGTTTTGCCTGCTCGATCTGCACGAACCCCACCGCCTCGCGCGCCGCCTCCAGTGCCTCGAAGCGGTCTTTCGGCGAGGCGGCGTAGCGGTTGAACTCCTCGACCTGGACCAGCAGCTGGTACTGCGAGGTGGAGACGTTGGCGAGCGGGACGTTCTCCAGCCAGGCCTTGCAGCTCGCCC
>JANMUO010000299.1:0-4809 GCA_031391655.1 Betaproteobacteria bacterium | reverse complement strand
GACCATGATCATGCGCACGTGTTTGGGCTCGGCCTTGTACAACAGCGACAGGATCATCGCGTTGATCGCCACCGACTTGCCCGAGCCGGTGGTGCCCGCGACCAGCAGGTGGGGCATCTTCTGCAGATCCACCACCACCGGGTGGCCCGCGATGTCCTTGCCCAGCGCCAGCGCCAGCGGCGTGTGCATGCCGGCGTAGAGCTCCGAGCCGAGGATCTCCGACAGGCGCACCGTCTGGCGGTGCGGGTTGGGGATCTCCAGGCCCATGCAGGACTTGCCGGGAATGGTCTCCACCACCCGGATCGACACCACCGACAGCGCGCGCGCCAGGTCCTTCACCAGGTTGACGATCTGGCTGCCCTTCACACCCACCGCCGGTTCGATCTCGTAGCGCGTGATCACCGGTCCCGGATAGGCGGCAAGTACCTTGGCCGAAACGCCGAAGTCGGACAGCTTCTTCTCGATCAGGCGCGAGGTGAATTCCAGCGTCTCGGTGCTCACCTGCTCGCCGTCGTGCGCCGCGTCGTCGAGCAGCCCGACAGGGGGCAGCGGCGTGTCGTGCAGGTGGTCGAACAGGCGCGCCTGCTTTTCCTTTTGCACGCGCTCGGAGCGCTTGATCTCCGCCACCGGCGGCGCGATGACCAGCGGTGCGTGCTCCTCTTCGCGCTTCTTCTCGGCCTCGACCACCACCTCGCGCTCCTCGCGCGCGATGTCGCCCGCCTTGCGGTCGGCGCGCTGTTCCCAGCTGCGGCGCAGGAAGCCCGACCCGGCCTCGAGCAGCAGGCCGGTGAGCTCCGCCACCGCCAGCCAGGACACGCCGGTGAACAGGCTGAAGCCGACCGCGGCGAGCGTCAGCAGGAGCAGCGTCGCCCCGGTGAAGCCGAGCGCGCCGGCGGCGAAATCGCCGATCGCCCGGCCGAACATGCCGCCGGGCGCCAGCGGCAGCTGCGCCACGAGCGTGTGCAGGCGCAGGCCCTCCAGGGCGGCGCTGGACAGCAGCAGCAGCGCGAAGCCGGCCAGGGCAATGGCCAGCGGCCTGCGGTCGATCAGCACGGAGCGGTCAAGCGACCGGTATCCCCAGGCCACCGCCACCAGGCAAAGCGCGATCCACCAGTAGGCCGACAGGCCGAACAGGTACAGCAGCAGGTCGGCAATCCAGGCCCCGGCGCGGCCGCCCGCGTTGTGGATCTCGGCCGCGGTGGCGCTGAGGGACCAGCTGGGGTCGTCCTTGTGGAAAGTGAGGAAGATCAGCAGCAGGTAGCCGGCCAGCGCCGCCAGGACCAGCCAGCGCGCCTCGCGCAGCAGGTTGGCGAGCTTTGCAGGAAGGGGCGCTGCTGAGATTTTCTGTGCTGCTGCCATCGCGGCCCCTATTCGGGTCCGCGGATTTTACCGCACGCGCTAGCGCGCGCTAATCGCGCACTCGAGCTTCTCGCCGATGCCGGCCACCTGGCGGCCGGAGAGGATCGACTGGATGAAGGTCGCCGGCGGCGCGAACTGCAGCCCCGGGTCGGTCGAGAGGAACAGCGGCTTCTCGCCGCGAAAAACGTGGCCGAATTGCCCGGCGCCCAGGCCAAGCTCGCCTTGCGCATTGCGCACCACGACTTCGCCGTCGGATACGCCGACGTAGACCGCCGGTTGCAGGCGGCTGCAATCGCCGCCGCGCTCATTGATGCAGTCATCCAGCGAGAAGGTGGTGCCGCGGATGCCGACGGTGGCCGTCTCGGTGGTCACCTCGACCTTGTCCGGATTGCGCTTGCCCAGCCCTCCGGTCACCGCCCGCAAGCCGCCCTTGATGAGGCGCATGGCAAAGGCGTCCTCTTGCGGCTTGTCCTGCGCAAAGCGGAACTGGTCCAGGCGCACCGTGGTGTTGGGCTTGAGGGTCACCTGGCCGCCGTCGGCGAAGCGCACCTGCGCATAGCTGTCGCGCTCCGTCTGCAGCGTGTCGCCGGGGCGAATCTCCGACTTCTGCGACAGGATGCGCACCGTGCCGTCGGGCTTCTTCACCGACAGCGTGCCGGAGAGCTGCGACACATTGCCGCTGTCCGCCCAGGCGGGCGCCAGCACGAGCGCGCAGGCAAGTACAGCGATGCAGCGGAGCGGTTCCAAGGTGGCTCATCGTAGGCAGCGCAAAGCCGCTGCCGCGAGGAACTATGTCACGCCTAAGCGACTGATTTGTAGGGAATTGCAACCCGTCAGTCGGGCAACAGGATGGTGTCGCGCAACACGATGGTGGAGCCGCGCATCTCGATGTAGCCGCCCATCTGCAGGTCCTTCATGACGCGGCTCACCATCTCGCGCGAGGCGCCGATCATTTTGGCGATGTCCTGCTTCGGCAGGCGCTTGGTCACCATTCTCTGCCCGTCCACCGTTTCCGACATGTCGAGGAGCAGTCGCGCCACGCGCCCGTAGACATCGAGCAGCGCGAGGCTGCCGATCTTGCGATCCGCCTCGCGCAGGCGCCGCACCAGGCCGCGCATGACCGCCTGGGCCATGTCGAAATTCTCGGCCATGCATTTCTTGAAGTCGCGCCGCGTGATGGCGAGCAGCTCGCAGGGCTCGATTGCCACCACGCTCGCCGAGCGCGGGCTGTCGTCGATCAGGCCCATCTCGCCGAAGAACTCGCCGGGCCCGAGGATGCTGAGGATCACTTCCTTGCCGTCGGCGTCGCTCATCATCACCTTGAGCCGGCCCGACAGCACGATGTACAGGGAGTCCGTCGGGTCGCCGGCAGCCATGATGATCGAGCCGCGCGTGGCGCTGCGCCGCGTCACCACCGTCGCCAGCAGGCGCAGCGGCTCCTCGGGGAAGCTCGCGAAGAGCGGCACCGAGCGCAGCATTGCCGAAGACACTGCGACTGCCATGACCTATGTTAACAAACCGGCCGCGCCCGCGTGGCTCAGAAAATATAGGTGAAACTGGCGTGCAGGCGGGTGTCGCCGCGCGCCTGGAAGGTGCCGGAGCTGCCGGAGAGGCCCGGCGCGCCGCCCTCGTCGAGCACCCAGCCGATATCCGCTCGAAGCGAAAGGCTCGACCCGCGTGAAAAACGCACGCCGAGTCCCGCGCTGCCGATGTGCTGCGCCGTCGGGTCTCCCGGGGCGGGATCGTTGCGCTTCACCCCGCCCCAGTCGTAGAAGAACAGCGCGCGCGCGCGCGCGCCGGCGACGCCCGTCCAGCCGCCGAAGTCCGGCGTATACAGCTCGAGCGTGCCGCGGTAGCCCTTGTCGTCGGCGATGGCGCGCTCCTGGAAGCCGCGCACCGAATCGGCGCCGCCGATACCGAACTGCTCCCCCGACACCAGCATGTCCTGCGTGACCTGGCCGTTCATGCCGACGCGCACCTGCCAGTCCCCGGACAGCGCCTGGTTGTGGTTAAGCGACCAGCGCACGACCACGTAGCGGGGGCTGGGACAGTTGCCCATGCCGTCGGAGCGCGAAAAACCGTGCGGCGGGTTGGGGCCGAGCTGGCAGAAGTCCTCGGGCTGGCCGTCGTTGCCGAAGGGAATGTTGCGCGCAAGGCCCAGGGAGAATCCGGTCTCGCTGTCCTGCCGCCGCACCAGGCCGTGGTAAGTCACGGAAATCGGGTGGACGGTAATGTCGGGCTGCAGCTGCGTGGCGCTGCCGACCTGCGTGATGTCCTTGTTGTGGTAGGCGCGATAGTCCCAGGCGCAGGCGATGCGGTGGTCGTAATCCCCGCTGCGATCCAGGTACTGCGTGTAGCGCGCCCCGAAGATTCCGCCGGCGCCGGAGACGTTGAACAACCCGCCGATAGTGCCGGAATCGACGTTCGAGTAGCCGGCGGTGAAATCCAGCGCGTCGCCCAGGCCGTAGAGCGGCACGCGCAGGCCCGCGCCGGCAATGAGCACGCGGTTGCTCGGCACCACGGACAGCTTCTCGGGGTCGTCCGAGTCATAGGGGGCGCCGACCAGCTGCAGGGTGAGCACATTGTCCTGGTTGCCCAGGTTGGCGTTCTGGTAGCCCAGCCCGAGCCGCACGCGGCCGGTCTCCGACGTGCCGCTGTTGTCCAGCGTGACGCTGAACTTGGACGGCGGCTCGTCCACCACGCGCACCACCGCGTCCACGGTGGCATCTTCGCGGCCGCTGCGCATCAGCACGGTGGCCTGCTTGGCTGGATTCTCGTTCGCCACGCGCAGGTTGCGCCCGATGGCGCGGATGTTGGGCGCGCCGCCAGCCTCCAGCGAGGGCACGCTGGCGCGGATGTTCGCCTGGTCGAAGTGCTTGTTGCCTTCGACGATCACGCGGCCGAGCTTTGCCTCCACCACCTGCAGCCGGACCTCGCCGCGCTCCAGGTCCTGCTCCGGCAGCAGCACCTGCACCGCGCTGTAGCCGGACTCCGAGTACAGGCGCTCGACCGCCTCCAGCGCCCGCTGCACGTCGCCGAACCCCTTGCCGCTTCCCGTGTAGGGCGCCGTGGCGGCCTCCAGCGCCGCGCGCGGCACCAGGTTCGCACCGTCGAACAGGTAGCGCCGGACCTCGAAGCGCGGCGCGCTGTCCGCCGGCGCCTGCGCGAACGCGGTTGCCGCGGCGCACAGGCACGCGGCTAGCAGCAGGCGAGCCAAGCGACCTCCCTTGTTATCTATAATGCGAGCCCCAATTTCAGTATACCGTTCGATCTATTTTCCGATTCCCGCCATGCCAACGCGCCACCACCGCCTCGTGATCCTGGGATCCGGCCCCGCCGGCTACACCGCGGCGGTGTACGCCGCGCGCGCCAACCTGAAACCCGTCCTCATCACCGGCATCGCGCAGGGCGGCCAGCTGATGACCACCACGGACGTGGACAACTGGCCCG
>JANMUO010000265.1:0-11560 GCA_031391655.1 Betaproteobacteria bacterium | reverse complement strand
GTCCAGTGAACGGTGTTGGGCGTGCAGGCCTTGCCGGTCAGGTCGGACGATGCGGCGCCCGAATTGATGTGGATCTTGTTCTTTTCCTTGGTGATCTGGTTGACCGCTAGCGCGACCGACGACGTCGGAACGTCGAGGATGATGTCGACGCCGTCCTGATCGTACCAGGTGCGCGCGATGGTCGAGCCGACATCGGGCTTGTTCTGGTGGTCGGCGGAGACGATCTCCACCTTCATGCCCTTCTTCGCCGCGCCGAAGTCCTCCACGGCGAGGCGCGCCGCCACCACCGAGCCCGGGCCCGTGAGGTCGGCGTACAGGCCGGACATGTCGTTCATGACGCCGATCTTGATGACGCCGTCGGAAACCTGGGCCTGGGCGGTGCCGGCCAGCGCGGCGACGGCCGCCGCGATCAAAGTGCGTTGCAACTTCATGGTGCCTCCTGTTGAAAAGACGTTGCGTTCAAACGCCGAGATAGGCGTGCAGCTTTGGCATTGCCGCCTCGAGCCCGGCATTGGGAATCATGTCCACCACCCGCCCGTGCTCCATGACGTAGTGGCGGTCGGCCACCGTCTGCGCGAAGCGGAAGTTCTGCTCGACCAGCAGGATGGTGTAGCCCTCCTGCTTCAGGCGCGCGAGCGTGCGCCCGATCTGCTGCACGATCACCGGCGCGAGGCCTTCGGTCGGCTCGTCGAGCAGCAGGAAGCGCGCCCCGGTGCGCAGGATGCGGCCGATGGCGAGCATCTGCTGCTCGCCGCCGGAGAGCTTGGTGCCCTGGCTGGCGCGGCGCTCCTGCAGATTCGGGAACAGCGCGTAGATCTGCGCCTCGTCCATGCCGCCGTCGCGCACCCGCGGGGGCAGCATCAGGTTCTCGCGCACGTTCAGGCTCGAGAAAATGCCGCGCTCCTCGGGGCAAAAGGCGATGCCCAGGCGCGCCACCTTGTGCGACGGCAGCGCCCCGATCGGGCGGCCCTCGAACTCGATCGCGCCCTCGCGCCGCCCCACCATGCCCATCACGGACTTGAGGGTGGTGGTCTTGCCGGCGCCATTGCGCCCGAGGAGGGTCACCACCTCGCCCTGGCGCACCTCCAGCCCCACGCCGTGCAGGATATGGGATTCGCCATACCAGGCGTGCAGGCCTTCGATCCGCAGGAGCGCCGCCTCAGCCATGCCCGGACCCCATGTAGGCCTCGATCACCTGCGGGTTCTTCGATACGGCGGCGTAGTCACCCTCGGCGAGGATCTCGCCCCGCTGCAGCACCGTGATGGTGTCCGAGAGGTTCGCCACCACCGAGAGGTTGTGCTCGACCATCAGCACCGTGCGCTTCGCCGCCACTTTCTTCACCAGCGCCGAAATGCGCTCCACGTCCTCGTGCGTCATGCCAGCGGTGGGCTCGTCAAGCAGCATCATCTCCGGGTCGAGGGCGAGCGTGGTGGCGATCTCCAGCGCGCGTTTCCTGCCATAGGGCAGCTCGACCGCGGCGGTGGCGGCGAACTCGGTGAGGCCCACCGCCTCGATCAGTTCCTGCGCGCGGTCGTTCAGCGCATCGAGCACGCGCTCGGTGCGCCAGAAGTCGAAGGACCCGCCGCGCTTGCGCTGCAGGGCGATGCGCACGTTCTCCAGCACCGACAGGTGCGGGAACACCGCCGAGATCTGGAACGAGCGCACCAGGCCAAGGCGCGCGATGCGGGCCGGCCGCGACCCGGTGATGTCGCGCCCGTTGTAGAAGATCTGGCCGCGCGTGGGCTCGAGGAAGTGCGTGAGCAGGTTGAAGCAGGTGGTCTTGCCGGCGCCATTGGGCCCGATCAGCGCGTGGATCGAGCCGCGGCGCACTTTGAGCGACACGTTCTGCACGGCGACGAAGCCCTTGAACTCCTTCGTCAGGCCGCGCGTTTCGAGGATGAAGTCTTCTGCCATGAATCGGGGGTGCAAGTCTATCAAGCCGCAGTGCGGCTAGGGCAGCAGCTTGAGGTTCACGCGCGCGGGCAGGAAGTCGGGATCCAGCCGCAGCGCGCGCTCGTAGGCGCGCCGCGCCTCGTCGCGCCGCCCCTCGAGCTGCCAGGCGTAGCCCAGGTTGTTGAACGCGCGCGCCGACCTGGGCGACTTGAGGACCGTGTCCGTCCACAGCACCACTTCGGTGCGGTAATCCTGGTTGCGCGCGATGGTGAGCGCGGCCAGCAGGAGCGCAGGGATCATCAGGAGCACCGCACGCCAGCGCGGCGCCAGAGCGATCGCGAGACCGGCGAGCGCCAGCGGCCCGAGGGACGCGAGGTACAGCTGCCGGTCGTTGACCGCGTCCATGCGCGGCAGGAGAGAATTGGTCGGCGCGAGGTGCAGGAAGAACCACAGGAGCGCGAACGCGAGCGCCGGCCGGCGGCGCAGGAGGGCGAACCCGGCTGCCAGCGCGGCGAGGATCGCCAGCGCCGCCGCCGTCGGGACGAAAGGCACTTCAGGATCGATGTTCGGCGGCACGGCGAGGACCAGGACTCCCGCGTGGCGCGCGATGGCCGCAGCCTGCAGCGCGAGCTGCTCCTTCATCCCGCGCAGCGCGAGGCTGGTGTCCAGCATCTCGCGATAGCGCGGCAGCGCCGCCATCAGCGCGATGCCGGCGATCAACACCAGCCAATGCAACGCCTGGCGGCGCGGATCGAAAGATTTTCGCGTATCCATTGCATCGCAAAGGAGCAAGGCGACGGGCAGCGTCACCGCCACCTCCTTGGTCGCCAGCGCGGCGAGGAAGAGCGCCGGCGAGAGCCAGCGCGGCCCTTCGCGCAGGTAGGCGAGCACGCTTGCGAGGTAGAAGAACGCCATCATCGAGGTGGAGCGGCCGGAAATGTAGGTCACGGCTTCGGTGTTCGCGGGGTGCAGCGCGAAGAGCAGCGCGCCGGCAAAAGCCGCAACGCCCGCCTCCCGCATCCCCGCCCTCTTCCACAGCTCCTGCAGCACCGCCCACACCAGCAGCGCGTTGGCCGCATGCAGCGCCACGTTCACCGCGTGGAAGGCGAGCGTCCCGCCGCCGGCGCTCCATGAGAGCGCGTAGGACAGCTTGAGCAGCGGCCGGATGCCCGGCATCGACTCCCACCAGGCGCCGAGCGAGTGCACGGCACGCTCGCGCACGATGACGTTGTAGTCGTCGAACTGGAAACTGCCGCCGAAGGCGTTGGCGTACGCCGCCAGCACGGCGAGGACGAGGAGGCTAGCGCTCCAGCGCGCGCTCAAGGATGGCATGGGCATCCCACCAGCGCTCGCGCGCCCCGAGCATCACCAGCAGCACGCGGCGCCCGTCGCGCTCGGCGAGCGCGATCAGGTTGTTCCCGGCGCGGCGCGTCTGGCCCGTCTTCACGCCCACCACGCCGGGAAAGTGCTCGATCAGCACGTTGGTGTTCTTCACCTTGAACACGCGCTCGCGCCCGGCGGTCGCCACTTCGACCTCGCGTTGCCTGACCAGCGCGGCAAGCTGCGGCTGCTGCATCACCTGTATCGCCAGCGCGGCAAGGTCGCGCGCCGTGCTGTGCTGGTGGTCGGAATCGAAGCCGCAGGGATCGCCGAACCGCGTGCTGCGCAGGCCCATCTTCGCCGCGCGGGCGTTCATCCGGGAAACGAAGGCTTCGCTGCCGCCGCCGCGCTCAACCAGCGCCAGGCACGCATCGTTGGCCGAGCCGACCAGCATGGCGGAAAGCAGTCCGTGCGCGGGCACGCGTTCGCCCACCCGCAGGCCGAGGCGCGAACCGCGCGCCTTCGCCGCATTTGCGCTCACACGCACTTCTTCGTCCAGGCGAGCGTCCTCGAGCACGAGGAGCGCGCCCATCAGCTTGGCGAGGCTCGCCGGGGCGCGGCGCGCATCGGCGGCCCGCTCCCAAAGCGGGGCGCCGTCCACGATGACGAGGTACGCAGCCGCGGCTGCGGGAAAGGGGTCGGGCTCGGCTTGCGCGGCCGCGCCCGCGAGCGCAAGCAGCGCCGCGAGCGCCAGGCGCACTAGCGGCCGAACAGCTTGCGCAACTGGTTGGCGCCTTCCTTGATGGCGTCGGTCGCGGTGGGCGCCGCCGGGGCGGCCGGCTGCTGTTGCGCCGCTGCCGCCGCGGAAGGTTGCTCGTCCTCGGGTGCGCGACGTGCGAACTTCTGGCATACCGCCTTGTAC
Organism: Betaproteobacteria bacterium; assembly: GCA_031391655.1. Lineage (GTDB taxonomy): Bacteria > Pseudomonadota > Gammaproteobacteria > Burkholderiales > SG8-39 > JAABQT01. Next base: position 7,424 of record JANMUO010000265.1, on the reverse strand, counting down.
TCCGAGGCCATCGCCGCCGTGTAACCGCGGCCGGCGCACTGCTCGGCGGCGATCTTCTTCGCCTCCGCCGGGCAGTGGTCGGCGACGAACGGCCAGTCGCGGCCGCCCACCGCGCTCTTGCAGGCGTCGGCGCGAACAGAAGCCATGTTGACTTGGCAGGCCTTGCCCGTCTGCTCCCAATCGGTGGCCTTGGCCGACTTGCGGTAGCCGGACGACGTGCGCATGCCCTGCGCGGTTTTGCCCACGTGCGCGCAGTACTCGGCCTTCTGCGCCTTGCAGACGGCGCCCTCGCCTTCGAACATCTGCGTCATGAACTTGTCCATCGAATCCTTGCATAACTTCGCCATCTGCGCGTCGCCCTGCGCCACCATCGCATTCACCTGCGCCTGCTGCTTCTTTTGCTCCTCGCCGGCGTTGCAGTTGCCGGCGAGCTTGCCGGTGATCACCATGGTCATGTCGATGGTGTCGCTGCCGCTCTTGCCCTGCATGCGGATGCGGCCGTCCATGCTGTCGCGCGTGCGCGTGATCTCGCCCGTGCCGGTCATCGCGTCGCGGCCGGTGCACACCACCTTCCAGCTTGTCTTGTTGCCCACGGTGCGCACGTCGGAGGCTTTGCAGTTCTTGTCCTGGGACATCTTGTCGGGCTGCGACTCGCCCTTCTTCATGCACACCTGGCTGGGGAAAGTCTGTCCCGGCATGCCGGCCATCTCCATGCGCGTGGACATGCTCCACATCTCGTCGGGACCGCCTTGCGCCTGAACCGGCACGGCGGCGAAAGCGAGGCCGATGAACAGCAGATAACGTGCAGCATTCATGATTTCCCCTAGTTGGTCAGGCGCCGCGCGATCATAGCAGTCAGGCGATCACGCGCAATGCCCCCGGGAGGATTTCGATGGCGAGCCGCCGGGCATCCTCGAAGGCGATCTCGCCGTCGGCCTCCACCAGCAGCGGCGTGTCGGACTCGATGGTGACTTTCTTCGCGCGCAAAAGACGCAGCCGCGGATCCGCGGCGTGCGCGCCGCGCAGGATCTTGGGCACCAGGGCGAGGATGTCCAGGCGGCTGCAGCCTTTCGAGATCATCAGGTCGAGCCAGCCGTCGTCCGCCCGGGCCTCCGGGCAGACGAGGAAGCTGCCGCCGAAGGAGCGGCCGTTCATCACCGCGGCGATGGTGGTGGTCTGGGCAACCGGCTCGCCGCCGTCGATGCCGATGCGCACCGAGAGCTGCGGATAGCGCACCATCGTGAGGACGAGCGCGCCCAGGTAGGCGCCGAACCCAGTCAGCCAGGCGGGCACCTTGCGCATGTTCCAGGCGCCGTGCGCGCCGAAGCCCACATCCATGCCGTTGGCGAAATAGCGCGTGGCGCCGGCCTCACCCGCCACAATGCGGCCGGCGTCGAAGGGGCGTGGGGCGCCTTGCGCAATGCGCTCCACCGGATCGCGGTCCGGCAGCATCTTGGCGAAGTCGTCGCCGCTGCCCAGCGGCAGCACGGCGAGCGCGGCCGCGCCACCCGCGCGCAGCAGGCCGTTGACCACCTCGTGCACCGTGCCGTCGCCGCCGACCGCGATCACCACGTCGAATTCGTGCGCGGCGCGCTCCGCGAGGCCGACTGCTTCGCCCGGTACTCGCGTCTCGGCAACCTCGAAAGCCAGCCCGGCTTCCCGCAACCGCTGCGCCATGCGCGGCCACTCGCGCCGCACCCGCCCGCGCCCGGCGGCCGGGTTGACGATGGCAAGGCGCCGGGTCAAGCGTCCTTCAGCACGCCGCGGGACTTCAACCGTGCAATCTCGGCGTCGGCGTAGCCGAGGCTGCGCAGGATCGCGCTGGAGTGCTGGCCATGCGCCGGGGGGTCGAACACCGGCCTGGCCGGCTCGTCGCGAAAGGCGATCGGCACGCCGAGGTGGTCCCAGCCGCGCGCGTCCTTCAGCACCATGCCCCGTGCCTTGAAATGGGGATCTTCGAGCGCCTCGGGCAGCGTGCGCATGGGCGCGAAGGCGACGTCGCGCCCCTTGAACCATTCGACCCAATCTGCCTTGGTCTTTGTGCGGAAGGTCTCCGCGAGGAAGGCGCGCACCGGATCCTGTCCGGGGCCCGGCGGCCGCTTGCATAGTTCTACCAAGTCCGGCCGCCCCAGGGGCTCGAGCAGGTACTTCGCGAACTTGAGCTCCTGCCCGGCGAGCACCACGAAGTCGCCGTCCTTCGTCTCGTAGATGCCGTACAGCGCGTTGCCGCCCAGCGCCCGCTCGGCTCTGAGGTCCGGCTGGCGCCGCTCGGTCATGGCGGTGCCCATGTTGTTGGGCAGGCAGGCGAGCAAACTGTCGGCCATCGCCATGTCGAGGTAGTCGCCCTTGCCCGTCTCCTTGCGGCGGTACAGCGCCATGAGGACCCCCGAGAGCGTCATCATCGAGGCGAGCATGTCGGCGTTGGCGAGCGCCGGGATCGCGGGCCTGCCGTCAGAGCCGCGATTGAGCGACAGCACGCCCGTCATCGCTTCGGTGGCGAGATCGTGCGCGGCGAGATCGCGGTAGGGGCCCGTTTGGCCGAAGGCGGCGATGGAGGCGTAGACGATGCGCGGCGCGCGCTGCGACACCTGCGCGTAGCCGATGCCCAGGCGATCGACGACCCCGGGGCGGAACGCCTCGACCAGCACGTCGGACTTTTCCGCCAGGCGCAGCAGCACTTCCACGCCCTCCGGGTCCTTCAGGTTCAGCGCCAGGCTCTTCTTGCCGCGATGCGTGTTGGCGAAATACACGCTCACGCCGTCGCGCTTCGCGCCGATCTCGCGGTTGGGTTCGCCTTCGTGCAGCGACTCCACCTTGATCACCTCCGCCCCATGGTCGGCCATGAACTGGGTCGCGAGCGGCCCGGGAAGGAAGAGCGACAGGTCGATGACGCGCAGGCCTTGCAGCTTCATCAGACCGCCTTCGCCGCCTTGAGCCGGGCGATGTCGGCTTCGGCGTAGCCCAGCTCGCGCAGCAGCGCCTCGGTATGCTCGCCGAGCTTGGGGGCGGGGTTTGCCGGCAGCGGCTCCCCGATGCGGAACGGGCTCGCCACCAGCTTGAAGCCCGGCTTGTCCGGGTGGTCGAACACCTGCACGCCGCCGCGCTCGAGGAAGTACGGGTTCTCCAGCGCCTGCGCCATGTCGTGGACCGGCCCGCAGGGGATCGTGCCGCGCAGTTTGGCGAGCCACTCGTCCGTGCTGCGCCTGCCGAACTCCGCGTCGAGGATCCTCGTCAGATCGTCGCGATGCGCTCGCCGCGCCGCAAAGTCGGGATACGCGGCCTTGAGGTCGCCGCGGCCGAGCTCGTCGCACAACTGCTCCCAGAAGCCCTGGGTCTGCGCCATGACGAAGATCCACCCGTCCCTGGTGCGCAACAGCTGCGAGGGGGCGATGAAGGGGTGCGCCGAGCGCGGCGCGCGGCTGGTTGCCAGGCCTTCGTTCAGGCACCAGGCCGCCGGGTAGTTGAGCGTGTGCATTGCTACGTCGAAGAGCGACACGTCGAGGTCGCGCCCGCGCCCGGTGCGGCGTGCCTCCAGGATTCCGGCCAGCAGCGCAAGCGCGCAGGTGGTGCCGGTGGAATAGTCCACCACCGACAGGCCCATGCGCGCTGGCGGCCCGTCGGGCTCGCCGCTCAGGTACAGCCACCCTGCTTCCGCCTGCATCAGGTAGTCGTAACCGGGCCAGCCCTTGCGCGCGCCGTCGCGCCCGTAGGCCGACAGGTGCGCGCAGACGATCTTCGGGTTGGCGGTGGCGAGATCCTCATAGGTGATGCGCAGCTTCTCCGGCTGGTCGCCGCGCAGGTTGCCCATCAGGCCATCGGCAGTGGCGGCGAGCCGGAGGAGCACCTCGCGGCCCTGCGGGTGCTTGAGGTCGAGGGTCAGCGATTTCTTGTTGCGGTTGAGCGACTGGAAGAAGTGGCCGTCCTGCTCGCCGAGGAGGTACGGCCCGACGGCGCGCGAGACGTCGCCGCCCCCCGCCCGCTGCTCGATCTTGATCACCTCGGCGCCGAGATCCGCCAGGTGCGCGGTGCCGAAGGGCCCCGCGCCGTAGACCTCCACCGCCAGGATGCGAACGCCCGCGAGGGGCAGCATCAGGCCGGATTCCGCGCGATCAGCTGCTTGGCGATGATGATGCGCTGCATTTCGTTGGTGCCTTCGCCGATGCACATGAGCGGCGCGTCGCGGTAGTAGCGCTCCACATTGAACTCGGTGGAGTAGCCATAGCCGCCGTGGATGCGCACCGCTTCGATCGAGTTCTCCAGCGCCGCTTCGGAGGCGAAGTACTTCGCCATGCCCGCCTCCATGTCGCAGCGCTCGCCGGCGTCGTAGGCGCGCGCCGCGTTCTCCACCAGCAGGCGCGCCGCCTCGCAGCGCGTCGCCATCTCGCCCAGCTTCAACTGGATGGCCTGGTGCTCGCAGATCGGCTTGCCGAAGGTCTTGCGGATCTGCGCGTAGGCCACCGAATCCTTCAGGGCGGCGTTGGCCACGCCCACCCCGCGCGCCGCGACGTTGATGCGGCCCAGTTCCAGCCCGCCGATGGCGTGGTGGAAGCCCTTGCCCTCCACGCCGCCGATCAGGTTCGCCGCCGGTACGCGGTAGTCCTCGAAGATGAGTTCGGCGGAGTCGATGCCCTTGTAGCCGAGCTTTTCCAGTTTCTTCGAGACGCGAAAACCCTTGCCCTTCTCGGCGAGGAACATCGTCATGCCCTTGTGGCGCGGGCTCGCGTTGGGGTCGGTCTTCACCAGCAGCGCGAAGCAGGCGCCCTTGATGCCGTTGGAGATCCAGGTCTTGGTGCCGTTGACCACGTAGTGCTCGCCGTCCTTCACCGCGCGAGTGCGGATGGCCTGCAGGTCGGTGCCGCAGTCGGGCTCGGTGAGCGCCAGGCCGCCGCGCAGCTCGCCCGAGGCGAACTTCGGCAGGAAGTGGCGCTTCTGCGCCTCGGTGCCGTAGCGCGCCACTGCCGCCGCCATGATGAGGTGCGAGTTGAAGATGCCGGTGAGCGACATCCACACCTCCGAGATCTGCGCCACGATCTTGGCGTAGGTCGAAGCCGGCAGGCCCAGGCCGCCGTACTCCTGCGGGATCGTCGCGCCGAAGAGGCCCAGCTCCTTCATGGTCTGGACCATCGCCTCCGGGTATTCGTCCTTTTTCTCCAGCTCTCTCGCCTTGGGGCGCACGTCGCGCTCGAGCCACTTGCCGATCGCATCCAGGATCTGCGTTTCATCCGCGGTGTTCATGGGCGCCTTGGAATCAGTACGGAACGCTTGAAGGTCATCACCGTGGTGTCGTCCTGCTTCCAGGCGCGCGTGGCCACGGTGACGATGCCCTGGGTGGGGCGCGATTTGGACAGGCGCTTTTCCAGCACCGTGGATTCGGCGTAGAGCGTGTCGCCGTTGAACACCGGCGCCGGCATCGCGATGTCGGTCCAGCCCAGGTTCGCCACCGCGTTCTGGCTCACGTCCTGCACGCTCATGCCGACCACGATGGCGAGCGTGAGCGTCGAGTTGACGAGCGGCTTGCCGAACTCCGTCGTCTTCGCGTACTCCTCGTCGAAGTGGATCGGGTGCTGGTTCATGGTGAGCAGCGTGAACCAGGTGTTGTCGGCCGCGGTGATGGTGCGGCCCGGCCAGTGCTTGTAGGTGTCGCCTACGATGAAGTCCTCGTAGTGGCGGCCCATCACTTCTTTCCCGGCGGCGGGCGCTTCTCGATGAAGGCGTCCATGCCCTCGCGGCCCTCGGCGTGCGCGAAACTCACCGAGATGGTCTTGCCCGCGAGCTCGTAGGCGCGTGCGAGGTCCATGTCCATCTGCTGGTAGAAGGCGCGCTTGCCCGCGGCGACCGTGGCCGGTGGCTTCGCGGCGAGCTTCACGGCCAGCTCCGCTGTCACTGCGTCGAGTTGCTCGGCCGCCACCACCCGGTTGACGAGGCCCCACTGCATCGCCTGCTGCGCGTCGATCGGGTCGCCGGTCAGCAGCATCTCCATCGCGTGCTTCCTCTGCAGGTTGCGGCCCACGGCGACGCCAGGCGTGGAGCAGAAAAAGCCCCAGGTCACGCCCGAGGTGACGAACTTTGCCGTGTCCACGGCGATGGCGAGGTCGCACTGGGCGACCAACTGGCATCCGGCGGCAGCCGCGGCGCCTTGCACCTTGGCAATCACCGGCTGCGGCAGCATCGGGATGGTCTGCATCATGCGGCTGCACTGCGCGAACAGCCCTTCGATCTTCGGCAGTTCCTTCAGCGCCTTGATCTCCTTCAGGTCGTGCCCGGCGCAAAAGCCCTTGCCAGTGGCGGCCAGGACCACCACGCGCACCTTGGCATCCTTCGCGATCTGATCAAATGCGCCTTGCAGAGCCGAGAGCATCCCGCTCGTGAGCAGATTCATCTGCTGCGGACGGTTCAGCGTCAGCGTGGCGACGCCATCGCGGTCTTCGCGCAGCAGCACGGGTTCGTCGGTTCTCGGCACGGCGCTCATGGGTCGCTCCTTACTCGATGGCGGAGGCGGATCTCGCCTTCTCGCGCAGCATGAACTTCTGGATCTTGCCGGTGGAGGTCTTGGGCAGCTCGCCGAACACCACCGCGCGCGGCGCCTTGAACTTCGCCATGTGGCCGCGGCAGAACTCGATCAACTCCGCCTCGGTCACCTTGGACCCGGCCTTCAGCTCCACGAACGCGCAGGGCGTCTCGCCCCATTTCGGGTCCGGGCGCGCCACCACCGCCGCCGCCATCACTGCCGGGTGCCGGTAGAGCACGTCCTCCACTTCGAGCGAGGAGATGTTCTCCCCGCCGGAGATGATGATGTCCTTGGAGCGGTCCTTGATCTTGAGGTAGCCGTCCGGGTGCATCACCGCGAGGTCGCCGGAGTGGAACCAGCCGCCCGCGAACGCGGCGCTGGTCGCCTTCGGGTTCTTCAGGTAGCCCTTCATGGTGATGTTGCCGCGGAACATGATCTCGCCCATCGTCTCGCCGTCCGCGGGCACGGGCTGCATGGTCTGCGGGTCCATCACCGAGAGGCCCTCTTCCATGAGGTAGCGCACGCCCTGGCGGCCGTTCAAGCGCGTGCGCTCGGCAATGTCGAGCTGGCCCCATTCCTCCTGCTTGGCGCAAACGGTGGCCGGGCCGTAGACCTCGGTGAGCCCGTAGACGTGCGTGATGTCGAAGCCCAGCCGCTCCATGCCTTCGATCATCGACGCCGGCGGCGCCGCGGCGGCCACCATGCCGCTCACCTTGTGCGCGATTCCCTGCTTCATGTCGTCGGGCGCATTGATGAGGGTCGAATGCACGATCGGCGCGCCGCAGTAGTGCGTCACTTTGTGCGCCTTGATCAGCTCGAAAATCTTCGCCGCCTCCACCTTGCGCAGACACACATTGGTGCCGGCGTTGGCCGCCATCGTCCAGGGAAAGCACCAGCCGTTGCAGTGGAACATCGG
>JANMUO010000401.1:0-3568 GCA_031391655.1 Betaproteobacteria bacterium | reverse complement strand
GGTGGCGGCGAGCGCGCGCTTCTGGGCGGCCCCGCGCTCCTGCGCGGCGACGCGCGCCGCCTCGGCGGCGTCGGCCCGGGCCGCCGCCGCCTGCGCGGCTACGGTTTCGTTGCGCGTGCGCTCCTCGGCGAGCTCGGCCGCGCGCTGTTCGGCGGCTGTGTTCGCGCGCGCCTGCTCCTCGGCCGAACGCTCGGTCGCCGTGCGCTCCTCGGCGAGCCGCGAGGCTTCGGCGTCCGCCGCGATGCGCGCCTCGAGCAGGCGCTGCAACTTGCTTTGCGCCGCGTCGCGCTCGCGCGCCGACTCCAGCGCACGCCGCTCGGCGTCGGTCCGCTGCGCGAGGCTGCGCCGGGCCTGCTCCTCCGCCGACAGGCGCTCGCGCATCACCTGCGCCGCTGCGGCCTCGGATTCCGCGCGCTCGCGCGCGTGCTGCGCGGCGGTCTCCTCCTGCAAGCGCCGTGCCGACGCGAGCTCGTCGGCGCGCCGCTCGGCCTGCTCGCGTGCGCGCGCCTCCTGCAGCGCCTGCGCCTCGGCGCGCTCGCGCTCGGCCACCACGCGCGCTGCCTTGGACTCGGCCTCGGCGCGCGCGTGCGCGATGCGGCGCAGCTCGGCTTCGGCCTGCTGGCGCTCGCGCGCGAGGTCGATCGCGCGCTTGTCCTCGGCCAGTTTCGCTTGCAGCCCTTCGCCCGCGCCGCGCTCGGACTCGATGCGCACGCGCAGCTCCTCGGTCTGCTTTTGCACCTTGCTGCGCTCGGCCTGCTCGAGTTTGTCGACGATCCGGCTCATGGGTTGGTTTACGAGCGCAGGACTTGCCCTGCGCTGGCTCCTGTCAGCTTGCCGTCGGCCCAGGTGATTTCGCCGTTCACCAGCGTCATGTGGATGCCGCGGGAGCGCTTGACCATGCGCTTACCTCCGCCGGGCAAGTCATGCAGCCTTTCCGGGCGCATCTCCGAGCCCACCGTCTTCGGGTCGAAGATCACCAGGTCCGCTGCGAGGCCGGGGGCGATGCGCCCCCTGTCCTTGATGCCAAAAAAATCTGCCGGGTCGGAAGTCATCCTGCGTACCGCTTCTTCCAGCGTGAGCGCCTTCCTTTCTCTTACCCAGGTGCCCAGGACGTAGGTCGGGTAGCCCGAGTCGCACAGCATGTCGAGGTGCGCGCCGCCGTCGCCCAATCCAAGCAGCATCGCCGGGTCGTTCAGGAGCTCCGTCATCCTGTCCACGCGCGTGTTCCAGGACTGCACGGTGAATTCGTTCTCCAGATCGTCTTCCAGCGTCACGTCGAGCAGCGCGTCCACCCCGTCCACCCCGCGCGCCGCGGCGATCTCGGCCACGGTCTTGCCTTCCAACTTCCTCAACTTCGGATTCTTGACCTCGTGCAGCGTGATCCTTGCCCAGTCGGCAAATGAGGTCGGGTTCTTCAGGTCCTTCCTGAAACTCTCGCGGAAGGCGGGATCCTTGTACACCGCGGCCTGGGCTTCCTTCGCCGTGTTCTCGAAGAGCCTCTTCCACGAAGGGAACGCCGCGAAGGCGAACGGGCTTCGCATCACCAGTTCCCGCGTCAGCGGCAACGGTGAGGTCTGTGGCCTTGCCCCGCGCGCGATCAGCGGTCTCACCTTCCTCATCGTGGTCCTGAACGCCTCCGGCAAATCATCCCGGTCGAACATGGCGATGAAGGTCACTGGTCGCTGGCTTTCGTCCAGCATGAACTCCAGCAGCTCCAGTTCCACGTCCTCCAGCACCGCGATCTGGCGCGTCATTGCGTACTCGATCGAGCCCTTGCCTTTCTCCCGCAACACATTGCAGTAGGCCTTGATCTCGTCCCTGCTTGCGTTCCTGCACGCCAGCGGCTTTCCTCCGTTGCCCATGTGCTGGTTGAGGAGCGTGCTGGAAAACCCGAAGGCGCCGGCGTCCATCGCTTCGCCGAGTAGAGCCTTGATCTTCCTGATCTCCTCCGTATTCGCTGCACGCTCCATGGAGGCGTCGCCCATCACGTAGTGCCGGAACGGCGTGAGCGGCGCCATGAAGGCGAGATTCAGCGACGGCTTTCTCCTCGCCGCCGCGTCCATGTACTCAGGGAACGTTTCCCAGTCCCAGGTGATCCCGGCGTTCAGCACCTCGAACGGAATCGCCTCCACATTCACCAGGTCCCGCATCGCGATATCGCGTGTCTCGGGGCGGCAGGGGGCGATGCCGACGCCGCAGTTACCCATCACGACGGAGGTAACCCCGTGCCAGGAGGAAGGAGTCGTGGCGCCGTCCCAGCAGATCTGGGCGTCGTAGTGCGTGTGGGGGTCGATGAAGCCGGGGGCGACGACGAGGCCGCTGGCGTCGATGGTGCGCTTGGCTGGGCTGGAAAGTTTGCCGATTTCGACGATCTTGCCGGCGGAGAGGGCGATGTCGGCGCGGCGGGCGGGGGCACCGGTGCCGTCGGCGAGGTTTCCGTTCTTGATCAAGGTGTCGAAGGTCACAGCGGCATCATACGCAATATCGTTGATCCATCCGAACGTGGAATGACCTGGGAGTGGCGGGTAGGAAGCGAGGTCTCGGCTTGGTGGTCGGCTTCCGACCCCCCATTTGAATGACCGCTTTCGGCCAGAAGCGGTCGTTCGCGGATCCCACTGAATCAGCTCGTTGTCGCGCAGCAGTAGCGACTGCGCCATCCGCCCCGGTGTGACGGCGCACAATGGCGCTTATGTCGCATCGAGAGCCGCTATTGGTGAAAAAACCTGCGCACGTTGTTCGGCAGCGGGATATGTGCCTCCGGGTCTGTGCCGAGCCATCCCACCGTCAGGCCTATGGTTTACCACCCGCCGGGTTCAACAGCTGTTGAAGTCACTCATCGATTCATCACCGTCAGGCATGAATCGCGGACAAAAGGAAAAAAGCCTAGTCGAGGAAGCGCTCGGTGAACGCGTTCAGCCTGAAGCGGACAAAAAAATAGGGCACGCCGGAACGGCGTGCCCTATCTGCTCGACGGCTGAGCGTTAGCGTTTGCCTTTTGGGCTCGGCATCTCAGTCATCGTCGTCGTTATCCTTCTTCTTGCCCTTCGTCTCGGTGACGATCACGTTCGACTCGTCCGAGTTCCAGCGCACCGTCGCGCTGTACCCGGGGTTGTAGCGGAATGCCCAAATCCCTCCCGCTCCGGCGTCGGAACCGCTGCCGAAGACGAGGCCGCTGTCGCTTCCGAAGCTCCCGGTGGTCATATCGTCCCCATGGCTGCTCCCCGGGCGCCCTGCATCGCTCCTGGCGGGCGGAACGTACCAGGCCGCAGCCCTCGGATAGTGGATATCCGAGAGGTCGACACCCCAGAAGCCGCCCTCTTCCCATGCGGCCCAGGCGATCTTTCCGCGGATCATGCGGTCGACATCGTGCATGGCGCTCCGGCTTACGTTCCGATCGTAGGGGCAATTGCCGCCCCTGTTGAAAGGAGTCTGGAAATCCGAGATCTCTTGCGGCCTTTTCTCGTTGCGCACATCGATGATGTGCATGTAGCCGCCCGGACAGCGTCCGACTTCGTCACCTGCAATCACGGTTTCGACCCTGCGGCCTCGCTTCGGCACCACGACGCCG
>JANMUO010000176.1:0-3797 GCA_031391655.1 Betaproteobacteria bacterium | reverse complement strand
GTTGACGAACGGGATGCGGCAGGAGGCCGAGCGGTTGCGCGCGGAGTACGCGAGGTTGATCGGCGCCTCGAATCCCGGAACCAGGCGCTTGTAGCTGTTGGTGCCCGGGTTGGTGATCGCATTGAGCGCTTTCGCGTGCTTGATCACGCCACCGATGTAATACAGCGCGAATTCGGACAGCCCGGCATAGCCGCTGCCGGCAAACAGGTTCTCGCCGCCTTTCCATACGGACTGGTGAACGTGCATGCCGGAACCGTTGTCGCCTACCACCGGCTTGGGCATGAACGTCGCGGTCTTGCCGTAGGACGCGGCGACGTTCCACACCGTGTACTTGAGGATCTGCATCCAGTCGGCGCGCTTCACCAGGCTCTCGAACTTGGTGCCGATCTCGCACTGACCGGCGGCGGCCACCTCGTGGTGATGCACCTCGACCTCGACGCCCTGCTGCTCGAGCGCGAGCGCCATGGCGTTGCGGATGTCCATGAGGGAGTCGAACGGCGGCACCGGGAAATAGCCGCCTTTCACCGGGGCGCGGTGGCCCATGTTGCCCGACTCATAGTCGGTGCCGGTGGACCAGGGCGCCTCTTCGGACTTGATCTTCACGAAGCAGCCGGACATGCCGACGTCCCAGGTGACGCCGTCGAAGATGAAGAACTCGGGCTCGGGCCCGAAGTAGGCCACGTCGCCAAGGCCGCTCGACTTGAGGTAGGCCTCGGCGCGCTTGGCGATGCCGCGCGGGCACCGGTCATAGGGCTTGCCGTCGGCCGGCTCGATCACGTCGCAGTTGATGTTGAGCATCGCCTCGTCGGCGAACGGGTCCATGCGCGCGGTGTTCGGGTCGGGCATCAGCAGCATGTCGGAGGCCTGGATGCCCTTCCAGCCGGCGATCGAGGAGCCGTCGAAGGCGTGGCCTTCTTCGAACTTTTCCTTCGTGAAGTACTTGATCGGCACCTGAACGTGCTGTTCCTTGCCGCGCGTATCGGTGAAGCGGAAGTCGACGAACTTGACCTCCTTGTCCTTCGCCATTTTCAAGACGTCATCAGCCGTCATGGCCATCTGCAACTCTCCCTGTGTGAATGCCGAATTAGGTGCCGATAAAAGGAAGCGGCCGCCATCCCGGGCGGCCGGACGCATCAAATGCAGCAGGTTCCATGCCACGGGACGGCCTCCCCGAATCCGTCCCTGCCGCGACAGGCTGCGGAAATTCTAAATCAAGCATTGGCACAGTGCTGGTGCATTTTTTTGAACTCAGCACCATGCTGGTGCCTGGCATGCACCGCATCCGGCACTCCCTATAATGCGGAGCAGCAATGAGCGAATCCCAAAACACTGCAGCGATCAAGCAAGCAGCCGCCGAGCGCGCTAGGCAGATGAAGCTGCCATACGCCGGGGCGCTGACCCCGACTGAAGCACACGCCCTGATGAGGGCGGGCGCGAGGCTGGTGGACGTGCGCACCAAGCCGGAGTTGCTCTACGTCGGCAGGGTGCCGGAAAGCCTTGCCGTCGAATGGCAGACCTATCCGGGCAACAAGCAGAATCCCGAATTCCTCCAGCAGCTGGCGCAGGTGGCCAAGCCCGACGACACTTTGCTGTTCCTGTGCCGGTCCGGAGTGCGCTCGCACGACGCCGCAACTGCCGCGGCCCAAGCCGGCTGGCGCGAGAGCTACAACGTGCTCGAAGGCTTCGAAGGCGCCAAGGACGCCGAGCAGCACCGCGGCTCGGTGGGCGGCTGGCGCAAGGCCGGCCTGCCCTGGGTGCAGGGCTAGGGCGCGCTCCAGTTCACCCAGCCGGCGTACGCGGTGACCAGCACCGCGATGCCGAATGCGATGCGGTACCACGCGAACGGCCGGAAGTCGTGCGTGGCGACGTAGCGCACCAGCCAGCGGATGACGATGAAGGCGGAGACGAATGCGGCCGCCAGGCCGACGGCGAAGGGGGCCAAGTCTGCCGCGTGGAACAGGTTCCAGTTCTTCCAGAGGTCGTAGGCGCCGGCGGCAATCAGCGTCGGCACTGCGAGGAAGAACGAAAACTCGGTGGCCGCAGGGCGCGACAGCCCGAACAACATGCCGCCGATGATGGTGGCGCCGGAGCGCGACGTGCCCGGGATCAGCGCGAAGCACTGCGCGATGCCGACCTTCAGCGCGTCCAGCCACGTCATCGCCTGGGTGCTCTCGACGCGCGCCACGCGCTGGCCGCGATCCACCAGCAGGATGACGATGCCGCCAACGATGAAGGCGATCGCCACCGGCACCGGTCCAAAGAGCTGCGCCTTGATGAATCCGCCAAACAGCAAGCCCAGCGCAGCCGCGGGAATGAAGGCGACCAGCAGATTGCGCCAGAGCTGGACGTCGACCCGGAAGAATCGCGCGCGGTACTCCCACACCACCGCCAGCATCGCGCCCGTCTGGATTGCCACGTAGAACACCCCGGCGCGTTCGCCGCCGTAGCCAAGCAGGTTGCCGGCGAGGATCAGGTGCCCCGTGCTCGACACCGGCAGGAACTCGGTCAGCCCCTCGACGATGCCGAGGATGAGCGCGTGCAGGAGGCTGGTGTCCATCGCGTTCAATTTACCTTCTGCGCGAGAAACTCGCGGATCGAAGGCCAGAACAGGGGGTGCGCGTCGGTGGTGTTGTGGCCCGCCTGTTGCAGCAACACCTTGCGTTTCGGACCGCCCCACGCTTCGAACAGCCGTTCGCCATGCACGGCCGGAATCACCTCGTCGCGCTCCGCAATCAGGCAAAGCAGGGGAACCTTCAAGTCCGGCGCCAGGGAAACGGAATCGAAGCGGTGCTTGAGCATCAGGTCCACTGGCAGGTACCAGTAGTAGCGCTTGGCAACCGCGGCGAGGCTGTCGTAGGGCGTGGCGAGGATCAGGCCGGCGAGCGGACGCTGCGCGGCGAGCGATACGGCCACGCCGCTGCCCAGGCTGCGGCCGAAGACATAGATGCGCTTCGGGTCGACGCCGGGAAGTTTCGCCGCGTGGTCATACAACGCCAAGGCATCGGCGATCAGCGCCTTTTCGGAAGGTGAGCCCTCGCTCTGCCCGTAGCCGCGGTAGTCCATCAGGAGCCAGGACGCACCGGGCACTTCGGTGCTTGCCGCATGGATCATCCACGACACTTCCTCGGCATTGCCGCCGAAATAGATCAGCAGCGGGGAGCCGGACTTGACGTGCCAGGCGTGGATGCGGGGACCATCGGCGGCGGCTAGCCAAACCTCGGCGACCTGCGGGTGCGCGGTCGCAATCTGCGCGCGCCTGCCCTCGTCGATCGGCTGGCGATAGAAAATCAGTGCGTCCTGCGCGAGGTAAACCACCAGCGTCAGGCCGAACGCGACGGCTAGACCCACTTTGAAGATCGAGCCGATCAGCTCTTGTGGTATAGCTCGCCGCCCTTCTTCACGAACTCCACCGACTTCTCCTTCAGGCCCCGCTCGACGTAGTCGCGCACGTCCTGCGTGATTTTCATCGAGCAGAAGTGCGGACCGCACATCGAGCAGAAGTGCGCCACCTTCATGCTGTCTTTCGGCAGGGTCTCGTCGTGGAAGTCCTTGGCGGTGTCCGGATCCAGGCCCAGGTTGAACTGGTCGTCCCAGCGGAACTCGAAGCGCGCCTTGGAGACGGCGTTGTCGCGGATCTGCGCGCCGGGGTGCCCCTTGGCGAGGTCGGCGGCGTGCGCCGCGATCTTGTAGGCGATGACACCCTGCTTGACGTCGTCCTTGTTGGGCAGGCCCAGGTGCTCCTTGGGCGTCACGTAGCAGAGGAGCGCGGTGCCGTGCCAGGCGATCATGGCCGCGCC
>JANMUO010000171.1:0-1976 GCA_031391655.1 Betaproteobacteria bacterium | reverse complement strand
TCAACTACCACTCGTACGAGAAAAAACTCGATGAGCTCTTCGCCGGCAGCCCCAAAGCCTAAGAAGTCGGTCGCGCTCTCGGGCGTGCCGGCGGGCAACACCGCCCTGTGCACCGTCGGGCGCACCGGCAACGACCTGCACTACCGCGGCTACGACATCCTGGATTTCGCCGACCAGGCCGAATTCGAGGAAATCGCCTACCTGCTGGTGCATGAAAAACTGCCGAATGCGGCCGAACTCGCCGCCTACAAGGCGAAACTGAAGAAACTGCGCGGACTGCCCGCAGCGCTGAAATCGGCCCTCGAGCAGATCCCCGGGTCCGCGCACCCGATGGACGTGATGCGCACCGGCTGCTCGGTGCTGGGCACGCTCGAGCCGGAGAAAGAAGGACACTCCCCTGCGGGCGCGCGCGACATCGCGGACCGCCTGATGGCGAGCTTCGGCTCGATGCTGCTGTACTGGGACCACTACGCCAAATCGGGCAAGCGCATCGAAACGCAGACGGACGACGATTCCATCGGCGGGCATTACCTGCGCCTGCTGCACGGCAAGGCGCCCTCGCCTTCCCAGGTGCGCGCGATGCATACCTCGCTCATCCTGTATGCCGAGCACGAGTTCAACGCCAGCACCTTCACGTGCAGGGTGATCGCCGGCACCGGCAGCGACATGTACTCCGCCATTACCGGCGGCATCGGTGCGCTGCGCGGCCCCAAGCATGGCGGCGCCAACGAAGTCTCCGACGAAATCCAGAAGCGCTACCGCTCGGCGGACGACGCCGAGGCCGACATCCGCAAGCGCATGGCGGCCAAGGAGATCGTCATCGGCTTCGGCCATCCGGTCTATACCACCGGCGACCCCCGCAACAAGGTGATCAAGGCGGTCGCGGCGAGCCTCTCCAAGGAAGCCGGCGACATGGCGCAATACCAGATCGCCGACCGCATCGAGTCGGTGATGTGGGCGGAGAAAAAGATGTTCGCGAACCTGGACTGGTTCAGTGCGGTGTCCTACAGCCGCCTGGGCGTGCCAACGCTGCATTTCACGCCGCTGTTCGTCCTCTCCCGCACCAGCGGCTGGTCGGCGCACGTCATCGTGCAGCGGATCGACGGCAAGATCATCCGCCCAAGCGCAAACTACACCGGCCCCGAGAACCTCGGCTGGGTGCCCCTCAAGGAGCGCAAGTAATCGTGTACGAGTCCGAACTGACGAAATTCATGCGCGACTACCTCGCACAGCATCCCGAGGAAATCGAATCGCAGCAAAAGGGCCGCGCCGCCTGGTGGGACAAGGATCCGGCGAACGTCGCGCCGCCGCCTGCGCGCCACGCCCCTAGGTCCGGCGGCGCCGAGTACACCTTCATCGCTCTCTCCGAGAAAGACTGATGTCGTCGCACATTTCCAATGTCCGCCCCAGGCCCGACAAGGTCCTCAAGCTCATCGCGGATTACGCGACGAAGTACACCGTCAAGAGCGCCGAGGCCTACGCCACGGCGCGCTACTGCCTGATGGACACGCTGGGCTGCGGGTTCGAGGCGCTCGAGTATCCGGCCTGCACCAAGCTGCTGGGGCCCATCGACCCTTCCACGGTCACGCCGCGCGGCGCCAAGGTCCCGGGCACGAAATTCCAGCTCGACCCGGTGCAGGCCGCATTCAACATCGGCGCCATGATCCGCTGGCTGGATTTCAACGACACCTGGCTGGCGGCAGAGTGGGGTCATCCTTCCGACAACCTGGGCGGCATCCTGGCCGCGGCCGACTGGCTGTCGCGCAATGGCAAGACCCTCATGGTGAAAGACGTGCTCACCGCGATGATCAAGGCACACGAGATCCAGGGCGTGCTGGCGCTGGAAAACTCATTCAACCGCGTCGGACTGGACCACGTGGTGCTGGTGAAGGTGGCCTCCACTGCCGTGGTGGCGAACATGCTGGGCTGCACCTACGACCAGGTGGTGAACGCGGTGTCGCAGGCCTGGGTCGACG
>JANMUO010000077.1:0-12833 GCA_031391655.1 Betaproteobacteria bacterium | reverse complement strand
CGGCGGGCCGACCTTGGTGGACGTCGCGTGCCAGCCGCTGCAAGAGGCGCAGGCGCCGGTTTCGGAGTGGGTCGCCTAGGGGTTCTGCTTGGGTGCGGGCGCGGACGCCGGGCCAGACAGGTGAATCTCGGGCAGGATCCGATCGGGGAGGGACCGCAGTTCTTCCAGGGTATGGGCGAGCAAGATGCCGGTCGCTCCGGTCAATCCCACGCTGCCGGTCTTGATCGCGGAGAAGGAGTGGACGGCGATATCGACCAGGCGAATGTGCTCGTTGGCAAAGGCATTCATGCGTTCGGACAGGGTCGCCGCCTGCGCGACGAACGAGACCTCGCCGGCGCTCCCGAAAGCGGTGACGGCGTCGGCGATGGCGTTATCCAGGCAACGGTTGAGTGTGCGGAACTCGTCCGTGGAAATGGGTGTCGTCTGTTCGACGGCCAGGCTGGTAATGGCCTGGCACACATCCCCGTAACCGTGGACGACCTGGTCGAGGGTGTATCCGAGGCGCAGCAATTCGGTGCCTTGCAAGGCTGCTGAGCGGCCGATCTCGGTGGGGCTTGGCACCGCCTTGCCATCGGCCGACGGCCGCTCGTCCGACATCTGCTCGTGGCGAAGGATGCCCGCGAGCTGCTGCAGGAACAGGGGCACCCCGTGATCGATGGTCGCGGGGGAAAGGGAGGGCTCGAACCTTGTCCCCGCCTTGTCCTTGCAGCGCTTGATCAACTCTTGGCGATTCTCAGTCAGGAATTCGTGCAGCATGTCGCTACCTTACCGTTTCGCCGCCCGCGCGAATGTACGCTACCCAACGCATGCGGCACGCAGGCGAGCGGTATCTGCCATTACTTGGCAAAGGCGATCCCGGACTTGGCCTCCTTGGCCCGGTACATCGCCTCGTCCGCGCTGTCGATCAATGCCTGCGCGGTGGCGCCGTGCCTCGGGAATATCGAGATGCCGATGCTTGCCTTGACGCGCGGGCTGATGGTGATGTCGCGCAGGCGAATGTCGCAGGGTGCCTGGACCGCCTGGACGATCTTCTCTGCGATCTTCGCAATGTTCGCTTCGTCGCGGATTCCCGTCAGCAGGTAAAGGAATTCATCGCCGCCATGGCGGCTGACCGTGTCTTCGCCGCGGGCGCTTGCCTTCAGGCGCCGCGCAATCGCCTGCAGGACGGCGTCGCCGGCGTCGTGCCCGTGCGTATCGTTGATGATCTTGAAGTCATCCCGGTCCACGAACAACACCGCCAGGGTCCAGCCATGGCGCGTCGCCTGGGCGAGTCCGTGGTCGAGTCGGTCGTTGAACAGCGCGCGGTTGGGCAATCCGGTCAGGACATCGTGCAAGGCCGCATAGCGGGCCGACCGCTCCTGTTCCTCCGCCGCGGCGAATCGCAGGTCGTTCAGGGTCCGGTCCCGGATCGCGACCTCCAGCATCCGGTTCGCGACCGCCAGGGCCACCGACACTGCCTGGACCTTTGCCGACAGGGCTGCGGTTTGCCCAAGGACGCCGACGAATACGGGCGGCTCGCCGTGCTCCGTGAGCGCCTGCGCCATGGCGCCGTTCACCGATGCCAGGTCTTCGGAACATTGCTCCGCCAGGGCCTTGGCGTGCAGGCTGAGCCCCAGCACCCGGCTGAGGGACTCGGCGCGCTCGCCGTTCGTCGTCGAATCGTCGTTCGCGCCCATCTTCGAGGATCCGGCATTCCCCCGCAATGCTCTGTGCGTCGGCGTACAGAGCTCCTCCTCCTGGCGGACGATTCCATGGTACAGAACAGCCGATGAAGGGTCCGCTCCTGACGCTGGAGGTGCACGAGGCGCTGCGCGCCGCAGCAAAAGCCGGCGCGCCGACGCTCGAGTGTTCTCTCGACCTCGGGAGGTCGAAGTCCGTTGTAGAGGCGGGTCCGGCGGGCTGGGCCTGGCAGGGCACGAAGTATCCCTGGCTCGAGGCCTGCAAGGACAGGACGGTCTACTTCTGGGACGGCGAAAAGTTCGCGCCGGCGCAGAGATACACCAACACGCTGGTGAAGCTGGTGCCGACGAAGTGGGGACCGCCGACTTTCGAGATAGACGGCATCAAGATGCTCCCCACCGAGCATGTCTCGCCCTACGTGGACGCCGAACGCAAAGTCGGGCTGGTGCACCCCAGGGGAAAGACGATCCTCGACACCTGCGGCGGGCTGGGCTACTTCGCCGCCTGCTGCTTAAGGCAGGAAGCGAAGAGCGTCCAGTCCTTCGAGAAGAACGCCGACGTGATTTGGCTGCGATCGATCAATCCCTGGTCGCCCGATGCCGGCGGCGCCTTGACGCTGAAGCCCGGCGATATCGTCGAAGAAATCGCCCGGATGCCCGATACCTCATTCGACGCCGTCCTGCACGACCCGCCGCGCTTCGGCATCGCGGGCGAGCTGTATTCCCAGAACTTCTACAACCAACTGGCCCGCGTGCTGAAACGCAATGGCAAACTGTTCCACTACACCGGCACGCCCAACAAACTCACCACTGGTCGCGACGTGCCCAACGAAGTGGCGAAGCGCCTGCGCAAGGCGGGCTTCACGACGGAACTGAACGGCGACGGCGTGCTGGCGGCGAAATCCTCATGAAAGCCCAGGGCGGGCCGGCATGGATGGAGCGGGTGGAGGGAATCGAACCAACGTCCATTGCTTGGAATGCAATTGTCTTGCCACTAGACGACACCCGCATCGCGCGAAACCCGATGATGCCCGGCCGGAACCCCTGCCTGCCACCTTGCCACCGGGAATTCTGGTGGTCCGTCCGGACTAGCCCGTAGTCAGCGCGCCGGCATCGACTTGCTCATCCGCTCGATGATGTCGGGCGGCACGAAATTCACCAGCTCCGTCGTCTCGGCTTCCACCAGTTCCACGTAGCGCTTGGCCACGTCCGCCGGGTCGAGCTGCCCGATAGTGATGCGCTTGACCAGTTGATCCATCGCGGCCACGTCCTCGGGCGCCGCGCTCTTGCGGTCGAACCACTCGCCCGGATTCTTCGCCATGCGGTCGTTGAACCCCGTGGCGTAGGGACCCGGATTGATGGTGCACACGTCCACGCCGAACATCTTGAGTTCTGCGCGCAGCGACGTGCCGAAGGCCTGGATGGCGTGCTTGGTCATCGCGTAGGGCCCGGATCCCACGCCGGCGCGCACGCCGCCGATGGAGGACATGACGATGATGCGGCCCGCGCGCTTCTTCCTCAGCTTCAGCGCGGCGCGCTGGGTGACGGCGACGGTGGCGAACACGTTGACCTCGAACACCGCGCGCAGGCGCTCCAGCGGAATGAGCGACAGCGGCCCGGTCTGGCCGATGGCGGCGTTGGCGATGAACACGTCGAAGTCGCAGCCGTCGATGCTCGCCACGTCCTTCGCGCTCGTGATGTCGAGCTTCACGACCGTGAGCTTCGGTTCGGCCTTCGACAACTCGGCCTTCTGCTCGTCGTTCAGCACGCCGGCGATGACCTTGTGGCCGCGGCTCGCAAGCAGGCTCGCTGCCATGCGCCCGAAGCCGCTGCCGGCGCCGGTGATGAGGACTGTCTTCGCCATGTCAGTCCACCTTCACGCCGTGGTCCTTGACCGCCTTCCCCCAGCGCGCCAACTCGCTCAGCAGGAACTTCTGCGTGTCCGACGGACTCGCGCCGACGATCTCCATGCCGACGCCCTCGCCGAGCGCCTTCCTCACGTCGGGCTGGTCGAGCGCGGTGCGCAGCCCGACCCAGAATTTGCGCAGGATCGGCTCCGGCGTGCCGGCGGGAGCGAACACGCCCCACCAGGCGAGCGCCACCACGCCCGGGATGCCCTGCTCCGCGAGCGTCGGCACGTCGGGCATGGTGGGGTGGCGCTTCTCGCCGGTAGTGGCGAGGGCGCGCATCTTGCCGCCCTTCACGTGCGGCGTGAGCAGCGCGGCCGAGCCGATGCCCAGTTCGATGTGGCCGCCGAGCATGTTCTGCGTCATCGGCCCGCCGCCGGGGAAGGGCACGTGGGAGAGCTTGAAGCCGCCCGCCTGCTGCGCGAGCAGCGCGGTGAGGTGGCCGAGCGTGCCGTTGCCGATTGAGCCGATAGTGACCGCGTCGGGCTTCGCCTTGGCGGCCGCGACCACGTCGCGGAAGGTTTGGTAGGGCTTGTCGGCACGCGTGGCGACGGCGTAGGGCGCGGTGCCCACCAGCATCACGGGCGCAAAGTCGCGCGCCGTGTCGTAGGACAGGTTCTTCAGCAGCACCTGGTTGACGCCGTGCGAGTCGAACACGAACGCGAAGGTGTAGCCGTCGGGGGCGGCCTTGGCCACCAGCGCGGTGCCGATGGAGCCGCCGGCGCCGGGACGGTTCTCGACGATGAACTGGCCGCCGAGCGACTCGCCGAGCTTCGCCGCCATGAGCCGCGCGAGCGGGTCGACCGTGCCGCCCGGCGGGAAGGGCACCACGAACTTCACGGGCTTGGTGGGCCACTCCTGCGCGACGCCCAGTGCCGGCAACAGTGCGAGTGCGGCAACCGCAACTGCTTTAGAAAGCGACATTGCTTGCTCCTTTGAGTTTGAGCATCTCCCGCGCCTCATTTGGCGTGGCCACCTGCAGCCCCACTTCCTCGACGATCCGCTTTGCCTTCGCCACCTGCTCGGCGTTGGACTTCGCCAGCGTCCCGCGCCCGAGCCACAGGCTGTCCTCCAGCCCCACGCGCACGTTACCACCCATGACCGCGGACATGGCCGCGATGAACATCTGGTTGCGGCCCGCGCCGAGCACCGACCAATAGTATTGGTCGCCGAACAGGCGGTCGGCGGTGCGCTTCATGTGCATCACGTCCTCGGGGTGCGGCCCGATGCCGCCGCGGATGCCGAACACCGACTGGATCAGCATCGGCGGCTTGATCAGGCCCCGGTCCACGAAGTGCGCCGCCGTATACAGGTGCCCGATGTCGTAGCACTCGATCTCGAAGCGCGTGCCGTTCTCGCTGCATGCCTGCAGGATGGTGGCGATGTCCTTGAAGGTGTTCTTGAAGATGCGCTCGTCGGACCCCGCGAGGTAGGGCTTCTCCCAGTCGTACTTGAAGTCCTTGTAGCGATCGAGCATCTCGTACAGGCCGAAGTTCATCGAGCCCATGTTGAGCGACGCGACTTCGGGCTTGAGCTGCAGGGCGGGCTGCAGCCGCTCTTCGATGGTCATGGTGGCCGCGCCGCCCGTGGTGAGGTTGACGACGACGTCGCTCGCCACGGCGATCTGCGGCAGGAACTCGTGGAACAGCGTCGGGTCCTGCGAGGGACTGCCGTCCTTGGGGTTGCGCGCGTGCAGGTGCACGATTGACGCGCCCGCCTGTGCGGCGCCGATGGCGGCGCGCGCGATCTCCGCCGGCGTGACCGGCAGGTGCGGCGACATGCTCGGGGTGTGGATCGAGCCGGTGACGGCGCAGGTGATGATGACTTTGCCTTGGGCTGCTGCCATGGGGATCTCCTTAAACCAGGTAGCGGACGTCGCCGTCCACGGCAAGCGCCTGCCCGGTGATGCGGCTGCCGGGTTCGGTGCTCACGAAAAGCGCCATGTTGGCGATGTCCTGCGCGGTGACGGTGGAATGCAGGCTGGTGGTCTCGAGGAAAGTCTGGCGGAACTGCTCGTGGCTGACGCCGGTCGCCTTCGCCTTGGCGGCGATCACGCGCTCGATCCTCTCGCCCTCGACGATGCCGGGCAGGATGGCGTTGACGCGCACCTTGTCGGGGCCGGCCTCCACCGCGAGGCTCTTGGTGAAGCCGACCACGCCCCATTTCGCCGCCGAATACGGCGAGCGCTGCGGAAAACCGTGCCGGCCCGCGGCGGAGGAGAGGTTGACGATGCTGCCCCCGCCCGCGGCCTTGATCATCGGCATGGCCTTCCTCGTGCAATAGAACATGCCGTTGAGATCGATGGCGATGCAGCGGTCCCAGTCCTCGACTTTGATATCTTCGACCTTGCCGGTGGGGCCGGCGATGCCGGCGTTGTTCACCAGCACATCGAGCCCGCCGAGCGTCTTTTGCGCGTCGGCGAAAAGGCGCTCCACGTCGGCGAGGCTGGAGACGTCCGCCTTGGTCCTGGTGATGTCCTTGTCCAGCGCCGCGAGCGCCTTGTCGTCGACGTCGCAGACGTGCACTTTCGCGCCGTGGTCGCGGAACGTGCGCGCGATGGCGAGGCCGATGCCTCCCGCGCCGGCGGTGACGAGCACGCGCAGGCCCTTTGCCGAATCGTTCATGCCTTCCTCCCCTTGTTGTGCAGTGCCTGCCAGACGCGATGCGGCGTCATTGGCATGTCCAGATGGTTCACGCCGCGCGACGATAGCGCATCGAGAACCGCGTTGACGCCCGCAGGGATCGATCCTGCCACGCCCGACTCGCCCGCGCCCTTGACGCCGAGCGGATTGGTGGTGCAGGGCGCGACGTGGTGGCCGAGCCTGAGCATCGGCAGGTCGTTGGCGCGCGGCATGAAGTAATCCATGAACGAGGCAGTGAGGAGCTGCCCGTCTTCGCCGTAGACCACGTGCTCGCCGAGCACCTGCCCGAGCCCTTGCGCCACGCCGCCATGGATCTGGCCGTCGACGATGGTCTCGTGGATCACCTCGCCCACGTCGTCCACGGCGGCATAGCCGAGCACTGCGACGACACCCGTCTCCGGATCGACTTCCACCTCGCAGACGTGGCACCCGTTCGGAAAGCTCATCTCCGGGGCGGTGAAGGCGGCGACCGTGTCGAGCGCCTTGCCCTTCGCCTGCGCGAGTTCCTTCCAGCCGAGCGCCCGGTCGGTGCCCGCGACGCTGAACCGCCCCGCCCGGTACTCGATGTCCGTGGCCGCGGCCTCCAGCATCTCCGCGGCGAAATTCCTCCCTTTGGCGATCGCCTCGTCCGCCGCCTTGAGCATCGCGCCGCCCGCCATCATGGTGGAGCGCGAGGCAACCGTCGGCAACCCGGCCGGCACCTCGTCGCTGTCGCCCTGCACGATGCGCACGCGCGACACGTCCACCTGCAGTTGCCGCGCGAGGATGAGGGGCAGGGTGGTCATCTGTCCCTGGCCCATGGCCTGCGCGCCGGTGCGCAGCACCGCGGTGCCGTCGGGGTCGAAGCGCAGGTCGGCGGTTTCGTTGAGCGGGCTGCCGCCGGCGACTTCCAGGAAGCAGCACAGGCCGATGCCGCGCAGGCGCCCGGCCGCTTCCGAGGTTGTGCGCCTCGCTGAAAATCCTTTCCAGTCTGCCAGCAGCAATGCCTTGTCCAGCACCGCCTCGAACTCGCCGCTGTCGTAGGTCTGGCCGCTGGGGGCGAGATAGGGCATGGCGGAGGGCGGGATCAGGTTGCGCCGGCGCAGCTCGACCCGGTCGATTCCCGTGGCGCGCGCAGCTTCCTCGATCAGCCGCTCGACGAGGTAGATGGCCTCCGGCCGTCCCGCTCCGCGATAGGGCCCGAGCGGCGCGGCATTGGTGAGGACCATCGTCACCTGCGCGTGGATGGCAGGAATGCGATAGACGGAAGACAGGCAGTTCTTGGTGTTGTTGGTGGCGACGATGGCGGCAAAAGTCGAGGCGTAGGCGCCGATCCCCACGCGCGTGCGCGCGCGCAGGGCGAGGAAACGCCCGTCGGCGCCGAGCGCCAGTTCGCCCTCCAGCACGCCGTCGCGCCCGTGCGTGTCGGCGAGAAAGCTTTCCAGGCGCGTGGCGCACCAGTGCACCGGCCGGCCGCAGCGCTTCGCCGCGTAGAGCAGGGCCGCATACTCGGCGTACGGCTGCGTCTTCATGCCGAAGCCGCCGCCGACGTCGTGCGTGAGCACGCGGATGATTTCCGGCGGGCACTTGAACACCGACTCGGCGAGCACCTTGCGCACCAGCGCCACGCCCTGCGTGGAGGCGGTGAGCGTGTAGCGCCCGGTTTTCCCGTCCCAGGCGCCGGTGGCAGCGCGCGGCTCGAGCGCGGAAGGCGCGACGCGCGTATCGGCCAGCGTCACGGCGACCCTGTGCGCGGCGCGCTGGAAAGCGGCGTCCACCGCCGCCGCATCGCCATGCTCCCAGTCGAGCGCGATGTTGTCGGGCGCCTGCGCGAAAAGCGGCGTCGAGCGGGTCAGTTCGTCGTACTCCACCTGCACCGCATCGGCGGCGTCCAGCGCTTGGGAGAGCGTCAGCGCGACCACCAGCGCCACCGGCTCGCCGACGTAGCGCACGCGCTCCGTGGCGAGTACCGGAATCGGCGGCCCGAACATCGGCTTGCCGGTGCGCCCGGGCAGCAGCACCGCGGGCGGAATGGCGCCCAAGCCCGCCTGGGCGATCTCGGCGGCGGTGATCACCGCGAGCACGCCCGGCAACTTCATTGCCGCGGCGGCGTCCACCGTGCGGATTCCGGCGTGGCCGTGCGGGGAGCGCACGAAGGTGGCCATCGCGCAGCCCTCGGGCCGCAGGTCGTCGGTGTAGCGCCCGCGGCCGGCGAGGAGCGGATCGTCCTCGCTGCGCGGCGGGCTGCTGCCGAAGCGTTGCGCGCTCATCGCGTCAATCCGGGAGGTTGCCTTCGGCAAGGATCTGGTTCGGCCGCGCTACGCCGTCAGTATAATGTGATCACATATCAACGTCGCAACTCTTGGAGGAGGAGCCCGATGACCACCCGCCTTTCCGTGATACGCCTCGCCGCTGCCGTGCTGGCGGCGCTCGCCGCCACCGGCGCGCAAGCCCAGTCCGGCCCGATCAAGATCGGCGTGCTGGCGCCCTTGACCGGGCCGCTCGCCACGCCGGGCAAGGACATGGTGGAGGGCTGGAAGCTGTTCTGGGACCAGGCCAAGCACACCGCCGGTGGCCGCAAGGTCGAGTACGTGATCGCCGACACCACCTGCAACCCGGACCAGGCGCTCAACCAGGCGCGGCGCCTCGTGCACCAGGAGAAGGTGCACTTCATGGTCGGGCCGCTGTGCGGGCACGAGGGCCCGGCAGTGGCGCAGGTGAGCAAGGAGACCGGCGTGCCGCTGGTGATGGACGCCGCGGGCGCGGACACCGTCACCAAGTGGGACCGCACGCCCACCGTGGTGCGCACCGCCGTCTCGGCGAGCCAGATCGGCCACCCGTTCGGCGACTACCTCTACAACGAATTGAAGGCGCGCAACGTCACCTTCATCGGCCAGGACTACACCTGGGGCCACGAGCTGACGCTCGGCGCCGCGCGCACGTTCACGGAAGCCGGCGGCAAGGTGGCGCGCATCCTGTGGAACCCGATCGGCACCAAGGACTACGGTCCGACCATCGCGGCGATCCCCGCCGACACCGATGCAGTGGTCGCGGTGGTGGTGGGCGCCGACCGCGTGCGCCTGTTCGAGGCCTGGTTCAACTTCGGCATGGACAAGAAGAAGAAGATCTACGGCCAGTACTGGCTGCTGCAGGACGTGCTGCCGCAGATGGACGAGCGCGCGATCGGCATGCTGGGCAAGACCGCCAACTACGCGCCGGGCATCGACACGCCGGAGAACCGCGCCTTCACCACCGCCTTCGCGCAGCAGTACAAGCGGCTGCCGTCCTGGTTCGGCGAGTCGGCCTACACCGCCGGATTGTGGACCAAGGCCGCGATCGACTCGATCCAGGGAAAGGTGGAGGACCGCGAGGCTTTCCTGAAAGCCATGCGCACGGTGCAGGTGAAGGCGCCGCGCGGGCCGCTCAAGCTCGACGCCTACGACAACCCGGTGCAGAACGTCTACGTCTCGAAGGTGCAGAAGATCAAGCACCCGGTGCTGGGCGACGTGCTCACCAACGTGCCGGTGAAGACCTACGAGAACGTCTCGCAGTTCTGGAAGTGGACCCCTGAGGAGTTCCTCAAGAACGGCCCGTACAAGCGCTGAGCGCATGAGCCCCGGCAAGGGCGGGCGGGCACGCCCGCCCTTTCGTTTGCCCGTCGCATGCTGACCAGCGCAATCCTTCAGGCGATCAACGGCGTCTCGCTCGCAGCGCTGCTGTTCCTGCTCGCCTCCGGCTTCACGCTCAGCTTCGGCCTGATGCGCGTGGTCAACATGGCGCACGGCGCCTACTACCTGCTGGGCGGCTACATCGGCCTCGCGGTGGCGCTGAAGACGGGCAGCTTCGCCCTGGCGTTGTTTGCCGGTGGCGCGGCCATCGCGGTGATCGGCTACTTCATCGACCGCTTCCTCATCCGGCGCACGGGCGAGAACCACCTCGCGCAGGTGTTGCTCACGGTGGGCGTGGCCTTCGTCATGGGCGACGTGGCGCTTCACTTTTGGGGCGGCGACAACCTCAAGGTGCCGGTGCCGATGTTCCTGCGCGGCGCGGTGGAACTGCCCGGCGGCATCGTCTACCCGTCCTACCGCTTCGCGCTGATCCTGTTCGGCGCGTGCGTCGCGCTGGTGCTCTGGTTGCTGTACCGCAAGACACAGATCGGCGCCGTGGTGCGCGCCGGCGTGGACGACCGCGAGCAGGTGAACGCCACCGGCATCAACGTGGACCGCCTGTTCGTGCTGGTCTCGGCGCTCGCCTCCTTCCTCGCAGGCCTCGCGGGCGTCGCGGGCGGGGCGTTCCTCACGCTGTACCCCGGCGCGGAGTGGGAGATCCTCGTCTACGCGCTGGTGGTGGTGATCGTCGGCGGCCTGGGCAGCCTCGAAGGGGCCATGATCGGGGCGCTGATCGTGGGGCTGCTCGATGCCTACGGGCGGTGGCTGCTGCCCGAGTTCTCCTACTTCGTGCTGTTCGGGCCGATCGCGCTGCTGATGCTGTTCCGGCCGCGCGGCCTTTTCGGCAGGGAAGGTTGAGCGTGTCCGGAGTGCGCCTCGCCTTTGCCCTCGTCGTGCTCGGCGCGGCGCTCGCGCTGCCGCAGTTCGGCGGGCCGTTCTGGACCGGCCTGGTGACGCAGATGCTCATCTTCGGGCTGCTCGCGTTGTCGGTGGATCTCCTGCTCGGGCACGCGGGCCTGTTCTCCCTCACGCATGCGTCCTTCTTCGCCGTGTCGGCCTACACCGTGGCGATCCTGCAGGTGCGCTACGGCGTGCCCACCGTGCTCGCTGCGCCGGCCGGCGTCCTGGCCGGCACGCTGCTGGGCCTCCTGTTCGGCCTCGCGGTGCGCACGCGCGGCGTGTATTTCATCCTGATCTCCATCGCCTTCGGCTACGTGGTGTGGGGCCTGGCGCAGCGCTGGTCTTCGTTCACCGGCGGAGACAACGGTGTCACCAACGTGCCGTTCCCGGCGGTGGCGGGGGTCGCCATCACCTCGCACACGCAGTACTACTACCTCGTGCTCGCCGTGGTGATCGGGGTGGGCTTCGCCTACCGCGTGCTGGTGCGCTCGCCCTTCGGCCTCGCCCTGCGCGGCATCAAGGGCAGCGAGACGCGCATGCAGAGCCTCGGCTATCGCACCGGACTGCACCTGTACGCGGCCTTCGTGCTCTCCGCCGCGCTGGTGAGCGTGGCCGGCGTGCTGTACGTGTACTACAACCGCTTCGTCAACCCGGTCGCTTCGAGCTTCCCGATCTCGGTGGAGGCGGCGCTGATGGCGATCGTCGGCGGCACCGGCACGATCATCGGCCCCTTCATCGGCGCGGGCGTGCTGCTCGGCTTGCGCAACTGGGTGTCGGGCTTCATCGAGATGCACCACGCCATCATGGGCGCGGTGTTCATCGCCACGGTGCTGTGGGCGCCCGACGGGCTGGTCGGGGTGGCGGGGCGGCTCCGCGCCCGCTTCTCGCGGAGGAAGAATGGCTGAGCGCGCACTCGAGATCGACGACCTCGCCAAGGTGTTCGGCGGCCTCGCGGCCGTGGACGGCGTGTCGCTGTCGGTGGCGGCCGGCGAGCGGCGCGTGCTGATCGGGCCGAACGGCGCGGGCAAGACGACGCTGTTCCACTGCATCACCGGCACGCTCCGGCCCACGCGAGGCAGCGTGCACCTCTTTGGCCGCGACGTGACGCGCGACGCGGAGCACCGGCGCACTTCGCTCGGCATGGGCCGCACCTTCCAGATCACCAACGTGTTCGCGGAACTGACGCTGCTGGAGAACCTCGCGCTCGCCATCGTCGGCACCGACCGCAGGAAGTGGGTGCTGCACCGGCCGGTCGCCGCGTTCGGCGAAGTGCGCCGCCAGGCGCTCGCGGGGCTCGAGGCGGTGGGGCTCGCGGAGCGCGCCGAGTGGCCGGTCCGGCAGATCTCCTATGGCGAGCGCCGGCAGCTCGAGCTCGCGCTCGCGCTCAACACGCGCCCGAAGGTGCTGTTCCTGGACGAGCCCTGCGCAGGCCTGGCGCCGAGCGAGCGCCAGCGCATCTCGAAGATGATCGCCGGCCTGCCGCGCGACCTCACCGTGGTGATGATCGAGCACGACATGGACGTGGCGCTCGGCCTCGCCGACCGCGTCACGGTGCTGCACCAGGGGCGGGTGATCCTCGAGGGCACGCCCGACGAGGTGCGCGCCAATGCGGAAGTGCGGGACGTGTATTTCGGCCATGGCTGAGCCGCTTCTATCCGTCGAAGGCATCCACACGTACTACGGCGACAGCTACGTGCTGCAGGGGCTGTCGCTCGAGCTGCGCGCGGGCGCCATCGTCGCCATCCTCGGCAGGAACGGCATGGGCAAGACCACGCTCATGCGCTCGGTGGCGGGACTCACGCCGCCGCGCGAGGGAGACATTCGCTTCAGGGGTGCGTCGCTGCGCGGGCGGCCGCCCTATGCCATCGCCCAATCGGGCATCGCGCTGGTGCCGCAGGGGCGGCGCATCTTCAAGTCGCTCACGGTGAAGGAGAACCTGCTCCTGCCCAGGAGCGGCCTCGCGCGCCCGCGCGCCGGGCGGTGGAACTTGGAGGCGGTGCTCGCCGAGTTCCCGCAGCTCGCCGAGCGCATCCGCCATCCGGGCGGCGCGCTCTCCGG
>JANMUO010000052.1:0-2692 GCA_031391655.1 Betaproteobacteria bacterium | reverse complement strand
GTGCGGTGAGCGATGCGATCCGTCGTTCGCGCGCCGGTTTGTCCGATCCCAATCGGCCGTACGGCTCGTTCCTGTTCCTCGGCCCCACCGGCGTGGGCAAGACCGAGCTGTGCAAGGCGCTGGCGAACTTCCTCTTCGATTCCGAGGAGCACCTTATCCGCATCGACATGTCCGAGTACATGGAAAAACACTCGGTGTCGCGCCTGATCGGCGCGCCGCCCGGCTACGTGGGCTACGACGAGGGCGGCCAGCTCACCGAGCAGGTGCGCAGGAAGCCCTATTCCGTGATCCTGTTCGACGAGGTGGAAAAAGCGCACCCTGACGTGTTCAACGCGCTATTGCAGGTGCTGGACGAAGGGCGTCTCACCGACGGCCAGGGGCGCACGGTGGATTTCAAGAACACCGTGCTGGTGATGACCTCCAACCTCGGCTCGCACATGATCCAGCAGATGGCTGAAAGCGATTACGAGGTGGTGAAGCTCGCCGTAATGGGCGAGGTGAAGATCCACTTCCGGCCCGAGTTCATCAACCGCATCGACGAGGTCGTGGTGTTCCACGCGCTGGGCGAGGCGCAGATCCAGTCCATCGCCAAAATCCAGCTCGGCGTGCTCAAGGCGCGCCTGGCGAAGATGGACTACAGCTTCGACATCTCGGATGCCGCGGTGGCTGAACTCGCCAAGGTGGGCTTCGACCCGGTGTATGGCGCGCGGCCGCTCAAGCGCGCCATCCAGTCGGAAATCGAGAACCCGCTCGCCAAAGCCATCCTGGAGGGGCGCTTCGCCCCGAAGGACACGATCCGCGCCGATTACCGCGGCGGCAAGATCGCGTTCGAGAAATCCCCGGCGAAAGCCGCAGCCTGACGTGACGGGGTCCCCGCGCGGATGCGCCGGGACTGCTGTAGCAGCTCCTCCCACAGGCCCTCGGTGTCCTTGCGGAACACCACGTCCAGGTCGGCGTTGATCACCGACCACAGGCCCTTGTCGATCTCGCTCTTCAGTTCGCCGGGGCGCCAGCCCACGTAGCCGACGTAGTAGCGCGCCTCGTTGGGCGCCCGCTCGATCACCTGGTCGATCGTATTGGCGCGGAAGGCGAGATAGAGGTTCTTCATCACCAGCACCGAGCCGCTGCCCGGCGCGGCGTCGGTCCTCACGAGCGCCACCAGCGCGCCGCGCGAGAACGGGCCGCCGTAGTACACCGGGTCCACCACTTTCTTGGAGGGCTCGTGCTCGGGGAACAGGCTTCCCAGCGTGCGCCGCGTGGGGCGGTTGAGGATCACGCCGACATGGCCGCCGTTGGGCGCGGGCGCGGCGAGCAGCACCGTCTGGCGGTAGTCGAGGTCGCGGAACATCGGATGCGCGACCAGGAACATCGCGTCCTCCTCCTGCGCTTGCGCGCACCACGGGAGGACCAGCAGCAGGAATGCGCTGGCGAGGCTGCGCAGAGCTTTCACGAAAAGATTGTAGCGCGATTGCCTGGGGGAGTAGACTGGCTGGGCCGCAGGGCGAACCCGGGCCATATGTCCGGGCGGGCTCGAGCGGCATTTGTGCACAACCCAGTGCCGTTCATGCGGCACCGCCCGGCGCAACCGGGCCCCAGCCCCGCCTCGTGCGGGGCTCTTCGTTTCAGGCCCGCGGTTTGCCCGCCCGGGCCACGAGTTCTTCCCACAGCCCGCTCGTGTCCTCGCGGAATACCGTCGCCTCGCTCGCCGGCAGCACGAACCAGCCGTCGCGGCCCAGTTCGATTTCCAGCTGGCGTGGCGCCCAGCCGGAGAAACCGGAGTACAGCCGGTAGCGCGCGTCCTTGTCGGCGATGAGGGCGTCGACGATTTCCGGCTGCATGCTGAGGTACAGGCCTTTCAGGATGTGGAAGGCGGTGGCCTTAGGCGTTTGCTCGGAGCGAAACACCGCCACCACCACCTGGCGCATCACGGGGCCGCCGGTCCAGACCGGCTTGCCCTGGAAGCGCACGGTGGTCGGGCGGTTGAGGATCACGCCGACGGTGCTGAAGTCGGGCGTCTGCGTCAACAGGATCACTGTGCGCGAAAAATTGGCGTCGCGCAGGGCCGGCTTGGCGACGAGCAGCAGGCCGTTGGGCGGCAGGTCCTGCTGCGCGCCCGCGCCGCCTGCCAGCAGCAGCAGGACTGCAAACAGGGTCTTCATCAGTTCGAGGACTTGATGATCGACGATACCGCCGCGACCCTGGCACTCTCGTCGGTAGAGAAGCTGTAGCTGTCGTAGACGCCGCCGACCTTCAGCGGCGGCGACTCGACTCTGAAGCTCATGGACTTCGCCCACGGCGCGTACGTCTCGAGCCCCCGCAGGAAGTCGCTCCTGGACTGGAACGAGCCTTGCGGCGTCACCTGCCTGTCCGATGGCCCGTTCATGTTGCAATAAACGCGGATGGTAAAGCCGCTGCCGTGGTGCACATCGAACACGTGCCGCCGGCATTGCGCGCTGATTGGCTGTCTGCCGGGCAAGGTCGAGCCAGGCACGTTCTTGCCGCCTGCCTTGGCCAGGTAGTCGGCCAGGCCCGCTTCAAACGCCTGCGGCATCGACATGCCCGGCCGGATCGCATCGTGCGACGCCACGAACGACAGGTAGTCGCCGCTCTCGCGCCCTCCGCAAGACGCGGTCGACAACAGGAGCAGGGCGGCGAAAAAGAGTTTGCTCAATTCGCAACCGCCTGCACGACG
>JANMUO010000033.1:0-5737 GCA_031391655.1 Betaproteobacteria bacterium | reverse complement strand
CTGTCGCCGCTGGCGTGCTCGCACTCCCACCGCACACCCATGGCAGAGGTCGCCAGCACTGTCATGCCCGCCTCCCCGACGCACCTCTTCGGCGGCCTGCACGCACTGGACGTCTACGTGCTCGCCGTGGCCAGCGCGATGGCGCTGATCGCGCTGGCACTGTGGATTGCCTCGAACAGCACCGATCGCATTGCGCTGCGCCTGTTCTCGCTGCGGTATGCGCTGGCCGTGCTCGGCTGGATCTTCGCGCACCCGCGCGCCCTGGCCTTGCCCGGCGAGGTGCCGCTGTGTGCGCGATCAGCACCACCGACAGGGGCGCGCGCGGCGGGCGGCTCAAGGCATATCCCGTAGAATCGACACGCGCCATTTTAGCCGACGCATGCGCCGCATACTCTTCGTCAAAACCTCCTCGCTGGGCGACGTGGTGCACAACTGCCCTGCAGTGAGCGACGTGGCGCGCGCGGCGCCGGGGGCGGCGATCGATTGGGTGGTGGAAGAGGCCTTCGCCGGGATCCCCGCCATGCACCCGCACGTGCGGCGCACGATCCCGGTGGCGGTGCGGCGCTGGCGCGGCGCGCTATGGCAGGCGCGCACCTGGTCCGAGATGCGCGCCTTCCGGCACGCGTTGCGCGAAGAGCGCTACGACCTGGTAATCGATACGCAGGGACTGCTCAAGAGCGCGCTGCTGGCGCGGGCCGCGCGCGGCGAGCGCCACGGGATGGATGCCGCCAGCGCGCGCGAGCCGATCGCAGCGCGCTTCTACGAAGTGCGCCATGCCGTGGCGCGCGGGCAGCACGCGGTGGACCGCAACCGGCAGCTCGCCGCCGCGTCGCTCGGCAGCGCGGTCCCGGCCGGTTGCGACTACGGCCTGCGCCCCGTGGGCGACGTGCCGCTGGAACTGCAGGGACCCTACGCGGTGCTCCTCACCATGACGAGCCGGGCCGACAAGCTATGGCCGGAGGACCAGTGGATCGAGCTCGGGCGGTTGCTGGCGGCGCGCGGCTTGCGCTCGCTCCTGCCCTGGGGCAGCCCGGAGGAGAAGGCGCGCGCCGACCGGATCGCCGCCGGCATCGGCGAGGCGCTGGTTCCCCGGCGCCTCGCGCTGGCGGAACTTGCTCACCTGCTGCGCGGCGCGCGCGGCGTCGCGGGCGTCGATACGGGCCTCACGCACCTCGCTGCCGCGCTCGGCGCCCCGTCAGCAGGGATCTACCTCAGCTCGGAATCGAGGCTCACCGGCCTGCATGGAGGGAGCCGGGTGCGCAACCTCGAGGCCCCGACGGCGGCGATGGTGCACGCGGCACTCGGGGAGATCGCCTGATGTGGCGCACCCTCTACACGGCGCTGCTGTACGCGGCCCTGCCTTTCGTGTTCCTCAAGCTGTGGTGGCGCGGGCGGCGGGAGCCCGGCTACCGCGAGGACATCGCCGGGCGCTTTGGTCGAAGCGAGCTGCGGCCCAAAGCGAAGCTGATCTGGGTACATGCGGTGTCGGTGGGCGAGGCGCGCGCCTGCGCCCCGCTGGTGCGCGCCTTGCAGCGGGAGCACCCGGACCACGACGTGCTGATGACTTGTCTTACCGCCGCCGGCCGCGAGACCATCAGGCAGGTCTACGGCGAGTCGGTGCACTGCGCCTGGCTGCCCTACGATTTCCCCTGGGCGGCGCAGAGGTTCCTGGGGCATTTCCGCCCGCGGCTCGGCGTGCTGGTGGAAACAGAGATCTGGCCCAACCTGGTGCGCGCCTGCGCGCGCAACGGCGTGCCGCTGCTGCTCGCCAACGCGCGCATGTCGCGCAAATCGGTGCGCGGCTACGAGCGCTTTCCGTCCCTCGTGCGGCCGGCATTCGCCAGCCTTGCGGCGACTTGCGCGCAAGGCGCCGCGGACGCCCGGCGGCTGCGCCGCCTGGGCGCCGCCAACGTCACGGTGACAGGCAACCTGAAGTTCGACATCGAGCCGGATGCGGCGAAGGCCGAAGAGGGCAAGGCTTTCCGCGCCGCGCTGCGACACCGCAAGGTGCTGCTGCTGGCGAGCACGCGCGAGGGCGAAGAGGAAATGCTGCTCGGGGGGCTGGGATCGCAGGACGACGGCATGCTGATCGTGCTCGTTCCGCGGCACCCGCAGCGCTTCGACGCGGTCGCGGCCCTGGCCCAGCGCATGGGGTTCACGCTCGCGCGCCGCAGCCTGGGCGAGGCGCCGCACCAGGGGCGGCGCCTGTACCTGGGCGACACGATGGGGGAGATGGCGTTCTACTACGCGGTCGCCGACGTGGCGGTGATCGGCGGCAGTTTCGCGCCCTTCGGCGGGCAGAACCTGATCGAGGCCTGCGCGGCGGGGATCCCGGTGGTGACCGGTCCACACATGTACAACTTCGCGGACGTGACGCGGCTCGCGGTGGCCGCGCAGGCGGCGATCCAGTCTGCCGACGCCGCCTCGGCGCTGCGCTCGGGGCGCGCGCTGCTCGAGGATCCCGAGCGCTGCGCGCACATGGGCATCGCGGGCAAGCGCCTGTGCGCCCAGCATCGCGGCGCCGCGGAGCGGCACCTCGTGGTGTGCCGCGCGCTGCTCAGGGCGCGAGGGCCCGGTTGATCTCCTCGAGGTCTTCTTCGCGCAGGCTGCCGGCGGCAGCCTTCAGGCGCAGCGTGTTGGTGATGGTGTTGTAGCGCGCCACCGCCAGGTCGCGCCGCGTCGAGAACACCTGCTGCTGCGCGTTGAGCACGTCGATGTTGATGCGCACACCGACCTCGTAGCCCAGGCGGTTGGAATCGAGCGCGCTTTGCGTCGATACCAGGGCCTGCTCGAACGCGCCTACCTGCGCGACACCGTTGATCACCGCCAGGTAGCTCTGCCGCGTGGCGAGCGCGGAGGCGCGGCGCGCGTTCTCCAGGTCCTGGCGCGCCTTTTCGTAGTTGGCCGCGGCCTCGCGCTCGCGCGAGCTGACCGCGCCGCCCGAATACAGAGGCAAGGCGAACTGCAGGCCGATGGTGGCGTTGGTGGTGTCGCTGCCGACGGTGCCCAGTTGCGACCCGGTCTGGAACCCCTGCCCGGCGGTGGCCACCGCATCCAGCGTCGGGTAGTGCCCGCCACGGTTGCGCTTCGTTTCCAGGTTGGCGATCTCTACGCCCGCTTCCTGGATCAGTACCGGGTAGCTCTGCTTCTCGGCAAGGTCCACCCAGCTCTGCATGTTCTCGGGGTTGGGCCTCGCGAGCCGGATGTCGGCGCGCAGCGGCTTGACCGACTCGTATTCCTTGCCGGTGAGCTGCTGCAGTGCGCGGCCGCGGGCCTCGACGTCGTTCAGCGCGGAGATCTCCTGCGCCCCGGCCAGGTCGAAGCGGGCCTGCGCCTCATGCGTGTCCGTGATGGTCGCGGTGCCGACCTCGAAGTTGCGCTTCGCCTGCGCCAGTTGCTCGGCGATCGCCGTCTTCTGCGCGCGCACAAGCGCGAGGGTGTCCTGTGCCGCGAGGAAGTCGAAGTAGGCCTGCGCCACGCGCAGGATCAGGTCCTGGTTTGCCTGGCCGAACACCGATTCGGCCTGTTTCACCTGCAGTTCGCTCTGGTTGTACTGGGCGTAGTTCTGCGGCCGGTAAAGCGGCTGCGTGAGCGTGAAGGTGTAGGCATGAGTGCGATAGTCGCGCTGGCCAGCGGGCTGCGTGGTCGGGCCCTTGAACTCGGAATCGAGGTAGGTCTGCACGACGCTGGCCGTGAGGTTGAGGGTCGGCCGCAGCAGCGCCTTGCCCTGAGGCAGTTTTTCCTGGCTCGCCTGCAGCGAATAGCGCGCCGCGGCGAACTGCGCGTCGTAGGCGCGCGCGTCCAGGTAGACCTGGTTCAGGTTCTCCGCGGCGGCGGGAAGCGGCGTGCAGGCGAGGGCGAGGACGAACAGCAGTCTTTGGTTCATGGGGCTTTCATCAGTAAACGGGCATTGCCGGATCGACGGAGCGCGCCCAGGCATCCACGCCGCCGGCCAGATTGTGCACCCTGCCGTACCCCTGCCGCGCAAGGAATTGTGCGACCTGCAGGCTGCGGCCGCCGTGGTGGCAGATCACCACCACTTCGGCCTGCGGGTCGACCTCTCCCAGGCGGGCCGGAATTTCCTGCATCGGCACATGGCGGGAATCGGCGATGCGGCAGGTCTGGAACTCCCAGGGCTCGCGCACGTCGAGCAGCAGCGGCCGCGGGCGCGCCGGGTCCGCCAGCCACGTGGCGAGCTCCGTGGCAGAGAGGTTCTTCATGGGGGTCAGAACCGGAAGCGCGGCAGCTGCTCCGCGTTGGCGAGCGGCGCGAGGAGCGTGTCGAACAGTTCCACGCTGCGAAACGCCCCCGGAGCGCTGCAAGTGGTCAGCCGCGCCACCATGACCGGGTCCTCGCCGACCACGGCGAACAGGCGCCCGCCAGGGGCGAGCTGCTCGAGCAGGGACTTGGGCAGCACCGGCGTCGAGCCGGTGAGCACGATCACGTCGTAGGGCGCGCGCGTCGGCCAGCCTCGGGCGGCATCGCCGGTCTCCAGGGTGACGTTGTCGGCGCCGTGCCGTGCGAGGTTGTCGCGGCCGAAGGCGGCGAGCGCGGGCCGCAATTCGACCGAATGCACGTGCGCCGAGCGGTGCGCCAGCAGCGCGGTCAGGTAGCCGCTGCCGGTACCGACCTCCAGCACGCGCTCGGTCTTGCGCGGCGCGAGCTCCTGCACGATGCGCGCCTCCAGCTTCGGCGCCATCATCCTTTCGCCTTCGCCGATGGGAATCTCCAGGTCGGCGAAGGCGAGCGTGCGGCTGGCAGGCGGCACGAAGTGCTCGCGCGGCACGACGTAGAGCAGGTCAAGGACGGCCTGGTCGAGCACCTCCCAGGTGCGGATCTGCTGCTCGACCATGTTGCTGCGTGCCTGCTCGAAATTCATGGGGCTTTTGCCGTGTCTTGCGTGGGGGCGGCTAGTTTACCAAAGCGCTTGAGCCAGCCCGTGAGGTCGTCGAGGTAGGTGTAGATCACCGGCACCACGATGAGCGTGAGCAGACTCGAGGTGATCACGCCGCCGATCACCGCCTGGCCCATGGGGGCACGCTGCTCGCCGCCCTCGCCCAGGCCCAGGGCGAGCGGGAACATGCCGAAGATCATCGCCAGGGTGGTCATCAGGATCGGCCGCAGCCGTACCGTCCCGGCGCGCAGCACCGCGGCGGTGCGCGGCAGGCCCTCGCGGCGCGACTGGTTGACGAAATCGATCAGCAGGATCGCGTTCTTGGTCACCAGGCCCATCAGCATGATGAAACCGATTACCGAGAAGATGTTGAGCGTGGAGCGCGCCGCGAGCAGCGCCAGCACCACCCCGATCAGCGACAGCGGCAGCGAGGTCATGATCGCCACCGGCTGCAGGAAGCTGCCGAACTGGCTGGCGAGGATCAGGTAGATGAAGACCACCGCCAGCGCCAGCGCCTGGGAAGCGAAGAACAGCGTTTCCTCGATGTCCTTGCTCGAGCCGCCCATGCTGAAGCGGTAGCCGGGCGGCAGCGCCACGCCCGCCAGCTTCTGCTTGAGCTCGTTCGCGGCATCCCCCGCCGGGCGGTTGAATACGTTGGCGGTCACCAGCACCTCGCGCAGCTGCTCCTTGCGGTTGATCTGCTGCGCGCCGGCGCCGTCGCCGATCGCCCCGAACACGCGCAGCGACACCAAGAGCGGGCAGATGTTGGCGTCGGTCAGGGTGGAGACCAGCAGCACCCCCACCAGGACCGCGGTGCGCGCCCCGTCGGCGCGCGCCAGGCGC